>PMGP01000342.1 GCA_003156235.1 Acidobacteriaceae bacterium | reverse complement strand
CTCACGCAGACACTAAAGCCCGGGCTGATTATGCTGCCTTTGCGGCACGGCTAAAGTCGTGCCCTTTCAAAACATCGACTTAATCAGAGGTTCCTTGCATCTCCAGCGCCACAGTCTTGTGCAATCTCTCCTCTGAATTCAGTCGCCTAAACTGGCTTTGGAGCACAACGAGGGATTACATGCCCGGTTATCTTGGGGGTCAACACAAAGAGTATTGTACTATCCTGTTCGGCTTCCAGAGAGGCATGGAGCCGCGCCGGGCATCATTATAATGAGTGGATGCCAACAGCTACCGATCACCCCGCGCCCGCGGACCAACAGGGCTCATCCCGCTGGCTGCTTCCCGTCATCATTCTTGCCGCTTTTGCGATCCGCCTGGTGGTGGTCTGCTTCACTTATCGCGACCTGCCCGACGCGGATAAATACTACGAGCAGTTCGGTTGGGAGATGGGCTGGATTGCGCGCGCGCTGGCCAGCGGTCATGGATTCAGTTCGCCGTACTACCCCATCAGCGGGCCCACGGCCATTGAATCGCCGCTCTATCCGGGACTGCTCGCTCTGGTTTTCAAGCTCTTCGGCATCTACTCGCTCACCTCTGGATTTGTCATTCTCTCCATCAACAGCTTGTTCAGCGCCCTTACCTGCATCCCGGTTTACTTCAGCGCCAAATATTCCCTGGGCGCGCGCGGCGCGAGGGTTGCGGCCTGGGTGTGGGCCTTTTATCCCTTTGCCATCTACTTTTCCGCCGGGCGCGTGTGGGAGTATGCCCTGACCGGACTGCTGTTCACCACCTGCTTCTGCATTGCGCAGCGCATTCATCACACCTCGAATCTTTTTGCCTGGCTGGGCTGGGGCGCGCTCTTCGGCATAACCGCGCACTCCAATCCGGCGGTGCTTTCCTCAGTTCCGTTTCTGCTTCTGCTGGCGCTTTACAAGGTCTACAAAGCGGGCGGGCGTTGGCTGTTGAACGGCGCGCTGGTTACGGTTGCTCTCATCGCCGTTCTCACCCCATGGACCGTGCGCAACTATCGGGCTCTCGGAGTCCTGTGCCCGGTTCGCGACAACATCTGGCTGGAGTTTTATGCCGACGATTTCGGCAATGCTCCATGGGACAATACCTCACCGCCGACCGCGGGTGGCCGGGGATATCCGCCAGACAGTGTGGAAGAGATGCAGAAATATCTCTCCATGGGGGAAACGGCCTATCTGAAGAACAAGCACGATATGTCCCTGGATGACTTCCACCATCATCCGCACTATGCATTTCTGGTTAAGAAAACTCTGCGGCGCATTGTTTATTACTGGACGGGGTACTGGAGCTTCTCCTCTGAAGAGATGCGGGCGCAGCCATTCACCCTGGAAAATTGTTTTTACCTGACCTGCATCACGCTGCTGATGCTGCGCGGCATCCGCCGCTTCTGGCGCTGGAACCGCACCGCCCTTTGGCCCTATCTGGTGCTCATCTGCGTCTTTCCGCTGACCTACTATCTCACCAAACCGATCATGGATTATCGCCAGGCGATTGAGCCGGCCGTCGTCGTTCTGTTAGTTTCAGGCGTGCTGCCATGGAGACGCATTCGGCGCGGCGGTTCCATTCAATGGGCAGGAGCGGAACGCTCTCTGGAGCCGGAATTCACTGAAATCCCTCCCGCGGCATAGGCGTGTGTACCTGCATCCGGCGCAGGAAACCGGGGCGCGCGGCAATTATTGGTTCCTGCATAAATAATGTCCGTGCATCGTCCCTACGGGACTCCGTAACGAACTTATGGAATCC
Source organism: Acidobacteriaceae bacterium (assembly GCA_003156235.1). Taxonomy (GTDB): domain Bacteria; phylum Acidobacteriota; class Terriglobia; order Terriglobales; family Acidobacteriaceae; genus Telmatobacter. The sequence continues at coordinate 10,902 of PMGP01000342.1, read as the reverse complement.
CGTTTCCCCTCGCTACCACCCCAAGAAACAAAGATCGTTTCTTGGAGACCCCGGAGAAGCGCGGGGCTAACCAACTCTGCGCCTACGGCGCGACATATTCTGTGGAATCCGCTTTCCCCACGCTGAAGCGCGGGGCTAATCAACTCTGCGCCTACGGCGCGTTTATGCGGACAATATTTATGCAGTCCTCAATCATCAGCGGACATTATTTATGCAGTCCTCAATCATCAGTGGAAACGGCGGGTGGCTTTGATAACCACGGAAAAGACGCCGGACTCGTCGCGGGCCAACTGCAGGGAGACATGGCGGTTGATGGCGATTTCCGCCTGGATCAACTGCTGGGCGGTGGTGTTGACGTTGGTGGCGTAGGTGAGGTTGACGTTGGAGCCCAGCCTCTCTTCGACGATGATGCGGGAGGTGGAGTTGCCCAGAGCGCCCAGGTAGTTGGGGTCCACCTTCACCGATCCAGTTCCAAAGAGCCTTTGAACACGAGAGCTGACGGTGGCGTTGAGCGCGCCGCCCAGCAGTGCGTCGGTGGTAGGGTTGGCGCCGGCGGCCTCTTGCTGCTGCGTGTAGAGGCGCTGCTGGTTCCCGGTGCGGCCCAAAGCCAGCAAGGCCACCACATCGGCCTCCGGCAGCGGAGGATCGGAGTGGTAGGTGACCGCCAGATTTTCCGGCGTTCCGCGCAGACCAAGGGTAATGTCGTAGTCCTCGACGCGGGCGGTGGCGTTCAGGTCGATGGTGGGTTGAATGCGGACCGGGTTTGTGAAGTAGATGTCGCCGTGCTGCAACTCGTAGCGGGTTCCGGCGAGGATGGCGCTGCCCTCGGTGATGGAGATGCGGCCCAGCAGCGAGGGCGTAGCCAGGGTGCCCCTGAGGCGCAGATCGACGTTGCCGGCCAGCTTGGCATAGGCGTTCTGGAAGTTCAACTGCGGCGATGAGGTGAAGTGCAAGTCGAGGCGGACGTGGTTGGACGGCGCGTCGGGGGGCGCGATGGTCTCAACGGCGCTGGCCTGCGCTGCCAGCGCCGCGATGTCCAGATTGGAGCCTACCGTGAAGCGGGTGATCAGCACGTCGCCGGAGAGCAACAGATTGTTTTGCGGACCTTGCAGGTGAAGCGTGGCGTCGGCCAGCGAGCTGACCCCTTGCGGGTAGCGGATGCGAATTCCATTTCCGGTAGCCGTAAAGTCAGCATAGATGCCGTGCTGGTAGGTCAGGTAGCCGGAAACGCTGAGCAGGCCGCCGCCGCTCATGGCCGTCAGCGACCTGACCTCTAGCCGGTTCTGGCTAAACTCCAGCGTTCCATGCAGCTGGCTCAGGCCGTTGGGCAGGTCTTCCAGGGAAAGCGCGGCATCCTGGAAGTCGATGCGGCCCTTCAGGCTGGGATTCAGCAGTGGACCGTGCGCCTCCACCTGGAAGCTGGTGTTGCCGCTGGCGGTCAGGTCGGAGTCGATGGTCTCGGCCAACTTCAAATTGATCGTCCCGCTGGCGGCAAAGTCCAGTTCGTGCTTGTCCTTGAGCGACAGGCTGCCCCGAGCACGCAGATCGGTCTGTTCGCCGGTTACATGCAAAGGGTCGAGATGGAGGATGGCATGGTCAAGGGTGAGATGGGCGCCGCCTTCGCTCTGAAGATGAACGCCGGAGACCGTGACCGCCACCTGCCCCAGACGAGCCTCGCCACGCATATCCGAGAGCCTCGCCAGAGGGCCTTCGAGAGTGACCGTGCCGGCCAGCGCCGACTCGCCGTTCAGTCCTTTAATGTGAGCCGATCGAAGGAGAGGTGCTATGTTGAATTGCGAAAAATCGAGTTTGACCTGGGTGGCATAGTCGCCGCTGAGCGCCGTTTGGCCGTGCGCGGTAAGTTCGGCCGCCTCCAGCCGGGATGTCAGGTCGTATGTGACGACGCGGTTGGCGGTTCGCGCCGTCAGTGCCACGCTACCCAACGATTCTCCGCTCAGAGTCAGACCTTCCAGATTGGCGTGGGCTTCAAGGCGCGGGTCGTCGAATGTTCCCGCGCCCTGCACGGTAAATCCCAGCTTGCCGGTCATCACCAGGCCGTTACGGCGCAGAGTTTCAATGCGGGCCACATCGATCCCCGCGCCTTTGGCGTCCAGTTGAAAGCGTCTGGAGGAGAGGTCGTAGCTGCCCGTTGCCGCAATTTTTCCCGCGTCTTCGCTCACTGTTATCGAGGTCAATTTGATGGTCTGGTTGGTAATGTTGCCTTGCGCCCGAATCCGCGTAATGGGCTCGCCGAGGACGCTTCCCTTGTCCAGCTCAACCCATCCGGAGCCGGCCAGTGTGCGGATGGGCCCGTCGGCTTGAAGCTGCGCGGCCAGTGAGCCCGCCACTGGCAGATTCTCTCCGATAAATGGCCGCAGGTCGTCCAGGCTGACCTCGCCGGCACTCAAACGAAGATGAAGCACTGAATTGATGTCGAAGGATGGAGTGGGCGCGGAATGGCGTGGCCCGGTCCCCGCGGCCTGGCTGGCGGTCAGAGAGCCACTGAGGGCGATCTCGGCATTTCCTCGGCGCAGCAGCGCGTGGGCAATGTCAATCCGGGCTGCGGAGTAGGTGCCGACGGCCTCGACTGAATCCAGACGGACGTATTGTGGCTGGTTGGGCTTGGTCGTGGACAACGCCGGAAACTCGACGGCCAATTGCGTGGCCTTCAAGTTGCCGGCGAGGTGCGGATCGACGAGCGAGCCTGTCCATGTGCCATGGAGAAAATCGACCCGCCCGGTGAGAGCCACCGGCAACGCCGCGGTTCCTGTCTTGCCGTTGCGTGCCAGCCCCATGTCGCGCAGGACGGTATCGAACTCTCCAAGGTCTTGAGAATGGAAGTCAACGGCGATTGCTGTAGGGCTGGTCATGGGGTACGCGCCCAGATGGCCATGAGCCTCCAGTTGGCTGGAAGGCAGATGCAGAATCAGCTTGCGCAAATCAACCGCGCCGTCGCGCTGGGTATAGGTGGCGTCAATCAGGCCGCCGGCAAGCACCTTCCCCTGAGCAGCCTGTGCGGGAGGAGAGAGGCTAAACAGGGCGCCCACGGAGAGGGTACGATTGTCGCCGTTGAACCACAGCGCATTGGCAGGGCCGTTGACGCGCGTGTCGAAGCCGAGATGCTGAAAGGGCGGATCGCAGAGCATTTCCAGCAGCGTGTCCAAGGCAACGTTTTTGAATTGAGCTGTTACCTTGCCGTTGACGGGGATGGTGATCTCATCCGCGGATGGGAGCGGATGGGCGATGGCGCGGGCCTTGGCCGTGCTCGGTGGCGGAGTAAGCCAGGGAGTCAGCGAGAGATCGCCATCAATCTGGCCGCCCTGGCGCAGGCGAAGAAGAATCGATGTAATCAGCAACTGTTTGGAATCGGCATGAACATGCGCATCGAGACCAAAGCCGGTGGCGACGACGCCGGTTCCGATGTAAGTGCCGTTTTCGACGTGAACTCCCCCATCGGCGCGGAAGCTGCCTGCTTCTCCGGACCCGGTGAGGTTCAGATGGGCAATGCCTTCCGGCGCATTTGGATAGCCGGTGATGGTGTCAACCAGGCGCAGGTCCAACTCGCCCACTGCTTTGGCCTGCCAGCGGGGATGGGCAAAATCATCCAGGGTGCCGGAGATTTCCAGAGTCCGGTCCTTGTCGCCGCGGCCGCTGGCGGTGATGCGCAGGGAGCGCAGAGTTATGGCGTTGCGCGTCAGCTCCAGAGAGCCCTGGAGATAGCCATGAACCGGAGGCGATGCTTTGCCCGGCCGGGACGAAGCGCCGCGTGTGAGATCCAGATCGCGGACGCCGGCTTCGATGAGATAAGACTCCTGGCCTCCCCTTGCGGTTAAAAAATGACGCAAGGACGGGGCGCCTTTCTGTGGCGTGCCGGAGCCCGCAGGCATATAAACCATGCGCAGGGAGAGATCGCTGGCGTTGAAGTCGAGCGGAATGTGCCGGTTCTGGAAGTCGAAGTCCGCGGCGCGATTATCGTAGTTCAGATCGCCCTGCTCGACCGATACATGACTGGCCTTCATATCGAAGAACATGTCGAGCGCAGGCTCACCCGGTTTTCTGGGCTTGCGGGGTTGCGGCTGGTTGGTCGAGCCGTCGGGGTACACAATGATGTGAAGTTGTGGCTTCACTATTTCCAGGTCGCGCAAGAGAATGCGCGGGCTCAGGAAACCCAGCACACTGAAGCGCACACGCACGCTCTCGGCCTGGGCGTAGGGCGCCTCGCCGGGAGCTTCGAGGCCGTGGATGACAAACCCGCCGGCCTCGGCCTCCTGACTGAGCAAATGCCAGTGGAAGGTGGCGATTTCGACGCGCCCGCCGGTGGCCGTCTCCAGTATGTGCACCATCTGGCGGAGGATAAAGTTCTCAAAAGCCGCCGAGCTTGCCGCAAAATACAGTCCTATCGTAGTTACCGACAGAAGAATCACCAGACCGGCCACCGACAAGGGAAGGTGGCGCAGGAAGAAGCGGCGCANNGGTTGGTCGAGCCGTCGGGGTAGACGATCAGGTGCAGCCGGGGCTGGGAGATTTCCAGTTCGCTCAGCAACAGGCGCGGGCTCAGGAAGCCCAGCACGCTCAGCCGCATGCGCAGGCGGCCAACCTGGGCGTACGGGGCTTCGCCCGGAGCTTCCAGGCCGTGGATGACCAGCCCGTCCGCCTCGGCCTCCAGATGGAGCAGACGCCAGTGAAAAAAGGCGATTTCCACCCGTCCGCCGGTGGCAGCCTCGATTTTGCGCACCATTTCCCGGCGGACAAAGTTCTCAAAACCGGCGGAACTGGCTAAAAAATAAAGGCTTGTAACGGCTACGGCCAGCAAAACCATCACGCCGGCCAGCGTGAGAGGAAGATGGCGCAGGAAGAAGCGGCGCAGACGGCTGGGGCGGGGCGGAGGGCCTGGTTTATCGTCTCCCACCCTTTCCGCTGAGGAGCGCGGAAAGGATGGGGCACAGGAGCTTTGTTGCTCAGGCGCGACGGGCTCCAGAGTCTCAACGGGGACAGGGGGCTTGGATTCGGTCTCGCTCATGCGCCTCCCTTCCCTGCTCCGCCCGCGGTTTCAGGAGTTTCGAGCGCCGGGTCGAGCACTTCCACATCGCCCTGCTTGCGCAGATTCCTGAGCCAGTCGTCGAAGAGAATGTTCACCTGCCGCTCCAGCAGAATCTCCTGGATGCGCGGAGCCACTTTGTCCAGCGGCGGAATCGCCTCGCCCGGAGCATACTGCGGCAGCAGTGTTTCGCGGTAGTAGGCCTCAATTTCCTCCGGGGCAATGCGAATCCCCTGCCGGAAACGCTGTTCGATGAAACGCAGAATCTGAACTCTGTAGCGGAGATAGCTCTCGACCCGTTGTGGCGTCAGCCCATGCGCAACCAGAAATGCCGACCATCCGCGCTCCGTGGCGCAGTTGAAGTGAATACAGGCAGGCACTTCTTTTCGTATATCCGCCAGCCGGGCATCGACCTCGGCCTGCGAAGGCTCGGCGGCCTGCTCGTCCTCCTGGCGAATCTGCTGCTGGATAAGCGCGCGGCTGATCAACTGCTCCAGGGCGCGATTTGGTGTGAGCACGGCTCCCGCCCGGCCGGGGTCCAGCACCGCCAGCCGCACCTCGTCGTCCACATCGCTGGCCAGGATGGCCTGGTTGTTGACCACGGCAACGACCCGGTCGAGCATTACGGCGTTGACGGGCGGAACCGTTGCGGCTGGGTTCTGAGCGGGCCCCTGAGCCAGAGAAGAAGTTACTCCCAAGGCGGCCAGGCACGCCGCCATCACACCCACACAGGCGAATGCGCGCTTGCTCTTGTGCCGAGTTTGAGTCCGGTTGCGCATCAGAAGGTCTGCCCCAGGCTGAAGAAGAAGTTGAAGTGCGTGCCTTCGCCGACGTGCGGGTTTGAGTTGATGGGATTCGCCGGGTATAGCGAGTAGTTGAGATTGACCGGATAGATGGGCGGATTCAGGTTGTAGCTGAAATCAAACCGAATGGGTCCTACCGGCGTATGGTAGCGCAAACCAACTCCTGGCGCGTGTGAGAAGTAGTTGAAGCTGCATTGGCCCTGCACTCCGGTCGAGGTTGAAGGGCCGGTGGGAACAGGATTGGGATTGTTGTAGGTCAGCGTCTTGCACTTGTCGCGTTCCGGCTGGTGAATCCGTCCAATGCTCGCCCATGCGTCGGAGGCGTTGGTGAAGACGTTGCCCATATCGTGGAAGAGCACGAAGCTGACTGTATTGCCGAGCCAGGGCAGCGTGGGCGGCGGCAGGCGCAACTCGGTGCTGTTGATGAGCGCGCCCGCCCCGCCGATGGGGTAGCCCGTTTCAGGATCGCGCGGTCCGGCCTGATTCGAGCCGAAGCTCCTGAGCGAGGTGGCCCCGCCCGCGTAGAGCCGCTCGGGCAGGGGAATCAGCTCCGCCAGGAGTTTGCCGAAGGCCCGCTCCTGGCCATAGCGCGTGTTGCGGGCCAGAACGATGCGGCCCTTGTCGAACCGGTAATAACTCGAATTCGACAGATCGAGGCGGTTGAAGTTGGCCTGGGCGCCGAACGCATCTCCGGAAAGAAATTCCTGCAAGCTGGTGTAGGTGCCGCGATGCGAATCGAGAGCCGAGTCGCGGGTATCGCGAATCCAGGTCAGCGNNCCTCCCACGCGCACCGCCGTGGACAACAGCGCGATCTCCGATGGATAGACCTGGAGGCTGTCAGCCTCCACCTTGACGCGGCGGAAGTCGAATTCGTAGACCAAAGTATTGGCCCTGGAGATGCGCGACCCAGGAGTGTTTCCACCCCCGCGATGAAGACCTGTCGCTGGGGACCCCGGATTGAAGTGCTCGGTCCAGCGCACCCCGGTTTCCAGCCTGGAGGCCACGTAAGTGGAGACATCCAGGCTGTTGGCATAGCCGGCAGACATTGTGAGGCCGAAGTTCCGGTTGCCCTCGAAGTGCGGATTTTGGAAGAGCAGATTGACCCTCTGCTCCAGCAATCCGTAGTTGCCGCGCAGCGAGACGGATTGTTCCCGCCCGAAGAGATTGTTGCGGGTAANNCGGTAGCTGACTCCAGTCTTGCCATTGGGATTACAGGTGTTTCCGCTGGCGATGATGCCGCCGCAGTTGTACTGCGGGGTTCCGGTCTGGGCCTCGATACCGCCTCCATAGGTCAGGGCCCAGCGCTGCGCCTCTGTCGCCTGCAGTAGAACGGTCTTGTATGCCTCCCCGCCAGTGGGGTTCTCGATGGCCGTGTCGATCTCGTTGAAAAGGGCAAAGTCGTAGAGATTGCGCTGCGTTTCCATCAGCGCCGTATCGTTGAGCGGGTCGCCGGGATGCAGGGTGATGGCCTTGGCCACCGTCGCGGGACGGGTGTAATGCAACCCGGTCAGCAGCACATTGCGCACAAAAATCTGCCGCCCCTCGGTGATGTTGAAGACCACGTCCACCTTGCTCGGGTCGGCCGGCTCCGTCTGCTGGGCAACCTCAACCCGCACCTGGTCGTAGCCCCGGCTCAGATAGTCGATCAACAGCGCGTCCCGGTCTCCGCCCAGGTTGCGCGGCGAAAGCAGTTGCCCGGCGACTGTATTCATCAGCAGCGAGAGCTTGGCTGTGTCCGCATGATCGTTTCCTTCCAGGCGCACCGTGCCCACCCGCAGTTGCTCGCCTTCCTTGATGCGGTAGACCACCGTGAGCGGAGCGGTCGTTCTTCCTGCTTTCGTCTCTGCCGCACTGGTCTCGGGGGTAATTGTGACCTTGGAGAAGCCGTTGTTCTTGTAGAGGGCCTGTAGTGCGTTGATGTCGGCGGAAACCAGCGCCTGACTGTAGTCGCCGTGCCGGTCAAGAGAATCGGCGGCGTGCACGCTGAGCAACTCTTTGAGAGTAGCGGAGTCAAAGTAGCGGTTGCCCGCGACCGAGACCCGCTCGACGCGCCGCCGCTGCCCCAGGCGCACCTTGAAGAGGATCGTCACCAGCCCGGCGGTCGAGGATTGCAGTTCGTGCTCCACCTTCACGTCGAAGTAGCCCATCCGCTGGTAGTAATCGCGCAGCCGGCGATTGCCCTCCATGAGCAGATCCTCGTCCACGCTGCCTTCCTCGAAGATGGGAATCACCCGCCGGATCAGTTGGGGGTTGGCGCTGGCGCCCTCCACCAGCACCTTCACGACCGGACCTCGATTGGCGGAAAAACGGAAGTCGACTTTTTGGCTCTCCGGGACATATTGCTGATTTTCCAGCTTGATTTCGGCTTCCAGCCGCTGCTCTTTCCGGTAGGCCTTCAACACCCCGGTCAGGGCCCGGTTGCCGGTTTCGCGGTCCACATGCTCTCCTGCCCGCAGATGCGCATGATGACGAAAATCTTCCGCGCTCATCCCCGGGTCGCCGGTTACCTCCACTGTACCCACCCTCGCCTGCGGGCCGTTCAGCACATGGAACGCAAGGTCGACGAGCTGTTCCTCCGGATGGGCCGTCAGGGTGTGGGTAATCACCGGCGCGTGAAATCCGTTCTGAGCCAGCGTCAGGCGCATCTGCTCCAGAGCTTGATCGAGTTTGGCGGGGGTAAACCGAGCGCCGGGCGCCAACTGACTGGCGCGTTCCAACTGCGTATTGACGGTGGCGCTCTTGGCGCCCTGTACGCTGACCGTGCCGATGAAGGTGCGCGGCGTTCCGCGAAAGATAAGGGCCACGCCGTCCTGCTCGCGGACTCCTTCCACGGCAATGGTTTCAAACAGGCCGGTCGAATAGAGCCGTCGCAGGCTCTTTTTCAGCGCTTCCCGGTTCAGCGGCGCTCCTTCGGCCTGGTCCAAATGGCCGGGCAGCGGGGCAAGCCGATCCACGGAAACTCCTTCAAATGAGATGCGCCGTACCGGCAAACCCTCCCATTGGGTAAGGGAATTCACAGAGGGCTGGGCAGATGGATCACCCGCCGCGCCGGAAATGTCGCCGGTCGGCAGGATTTGGCAAACGCCGATTCCGCCCCAACTCCCAAAGGCAAGGAAGCAGCAGAAGAGAATGCCGAACCACGACCGCTTGCCGCATTGACCTGTCGGCTTTGCCTTCAAAACCATCTCTCCCAAATCAGTGAACGGTGGTCAGTGGACAGTGGTCAGTATTCCCGATCCCTGTTTGTTCTCTGTCCACTGTTCACTGTTCACTGACCACTGTTCTTCTATACTAACGAGGAATGGCGCACGTTGCAGCTTTTAGCCGTGTTTATGCACCAGGATGCTACCTATCGCCCTACTCTGCCTCTTGGCACATTGCGTGAGTTCTTTTTAAGTACCGGCTTGTTCACAGCCTCAAGCTTCCATCGCTTCCCCCGCTCTGGCCCACTCACATTCACCTTGCGTTAGCCGACAGACTCTTCCAGTTACAGTGCATTCCGCCGGAAACAGAGGGGCGCCCAAACGGAATCTGTCTTCGCGTCTTTCATTCGCGACTTTATCTTGAGAAAACCCCAAACTTCGAGAAAAATAACCTGCACGGCACGCGTTTCGGCAGGGGAACTGCATCAAGTACAGAGCCGTACCTCAAGGATCCCGTTCTGCTGGAGAAGGAAAGACAGAAGGCAGGAGGTAGAATAATTCCTGAAACTCTTCGGAGTTTGCGCCGTCTAACTAAGATAAGCTGATACGAGGACACTCAATGTCGAATCACCCCTCCATCCCGCCCTCCTCCATAACCCTCCCCGAAAAGAACGCCCCCAGTGTGCGCCGGATTCCTGTTCTGCCGGTCCGGGATACGGTCTTGTTCCCTCACGCCGTCTTGCCCCTGACCGTGGGCCGGGAGAGCTCCATCCAGTTGATTGAGTCTCTGGGCGAGGAACGCGCCATTGTGGTGGTGGCCCAGCAGGACCCGCGGCTGGACTCACCTAAACCAGCCGACCTTCATGCCGTGGGAACCCTGGCCACGGTACACAAGGTTGTGCGCATGCCCAACCAGAGCCGTTTTGTCTTCACCGAAGGCACGGAACGGGTGCGGCTGGTGCGCTACACGCAGACTGAACCCTTCATGGTGGCCGAGGTGGAGACACTGGAGGACACGGAACCGTCCGCTACGGCCAGCGTGGAAGCTCTGGTGCGCAATGTGACGGGAGAGTTCCAGCAGATTGTCTCCGAGTCCCCGACACTCTCCGATGAACTGCGGACCATCGCCGCGAACATCGATGAGCCGAGCCGGCTGGTGGACTTCGTGTCCTCCTCGCTGCCCTTTCTGACCACCGATGACAAGCAGCAACTGCTGGAAACGCCCAGCATCGCAACCCGGCTGGAGTTGCTGAACCATCATCTGGCCAAGGAGATCGAGGTGCAGCAGTTGCGCNNAGCAGTCGCAGCGCGACTACTACCTGCGCGAGCAGCTCAAAGCCATTCAGAAGGAGCTGGGCGAGCAGGACGAGGGCCAGCGCGAGTCGGATGAGCTGCGCCAGAAGATTGAAGCCGCCGGAATGCCTGAGGATGTGAAGAAGGAGGCCCTCAAGGAACTGACGCGCCTGTCGCGCATGTCTCCCATGGCCGCCGACTACTCGCTCACCCGCAACTACATCGAGTGGCTGGCCGTGCTGCCCTGGGCCAAAAGCTCAGGCTCCAAAATCGATATAGCCAAGGCCAAGGAGATTCTGGACGAGGACCACTACGAGTTGACAAAGGTGAAGGACCGCATCCTGGACTACCTGAGCGTGCTGCAGTTGAAGCCGGACATGAAGGGACCGATCCTTTGCTTTGTGGGGCCTCCTGGGGTGGGCAAGACCAGCCTGGGCAGGTCCATCGCGAGGGCGTTGGGCCGCAAGTTCCAGCGTGTTTCCCTGGGCGGCATGCACGACGAGGCGGAGATTCGCGGTCATCGCCGCACGTACATTGGCGCGATGCCAGGGCAGATCATCCAGAGCATTCGCCGCGCCGAAACCAACGACCCGGTGATGATGCTGGACGAGGTTGACAAGCTGGG
>PMGP01000161.1:232-3533 GCA_003156235.1 Acidobacteriaceae bacterium | reverse complement strand
AACGTCGGGCTTTAGCCCCTGAGGGAATGCTGACTCGCAATAAAGACTTAATCAGAGCTTCCTTAGCGCCAATTCGTCCGCGAAACGCAAAAAGCCATCCTCTTTGCGAGGATGGCTTTTTGCTTTCTTTCTGTCGTAGAGTTGGATTGTGTTGTATCGCTCTTACACGTCGCAAGATTTCAATCCGCTCTACGCCCTCGAAGAGCTTTGCTTTGAGCCTCCCGAGCGATTTAGCCGCCGATATATGCGTAATCTTGTCAGCCGTGCAAATGTAGCGACCTGGATTGCGGAAGAGGATGGGCAAATGGCCGGCTTTGCAATCGTCGAGTGGGCCGGTCAGCGAAGTGGCGTTGCAGCTTACATTCAAACCATCGAAGTTGACCCGGAGTCGCGTGGCCGTGGCGTTGGCAGTGAGTTGCTCAGACGCATAGAAGGCTCAGCGCGCGATGCGGGCACTTGCATGATCTGGCTGCATGTCGAAGTCACAAACGCCGACGCGATCCGGCTCTACGAGTCGCACGGCTACAGCTGCGAAGGCAGGGAAGAGAACTACTATCCCCTGAGCCGGGCGGCTCTCCTCTACCAGAAGCAGCTTGAAGACGCGCCAAATCAGCCAGTAAGTGTAAAATGAAGGGAAAGATGTCTATCAGCAACCCGAATCTTCCCAAATCCATCCTGGCTTTAAGAGATTACTCGCTCCAGATATTTCTTCACGATCTGCTGGCTGGAATCACGGTGGGCCTCGTCGCATTGCCGCTGGCCATGGCCTTCGGCATCGCCTCCGGAGTCACGCCGCAGGCAGGACTTTATACCGCCGTTGTGGCTGGCTTTCTGATCTCCGCGCTGGGCGGTTCGCGCACGCAGATTGGCGGTCCCACCGGCGCCTTCGTGGTGATCATCGCCGGCATCGTCCTCCGCTTTGGCATGAGCGGCCTGGCTATGGTGACGCTGATGGCCGGCATTCTGCTCTTGCTGATGGGCCTCACCGGCCTGGGCGCGGCTGTCCGCTTCATCCCTCGCATGGTGGTCATCGGCTTCACCAACGGCATCGCAATTCTGATTGCCTCCACGCAACTCAGGGATTTCTTCGGCCTGCGAGTCGGCGCAGTTCCCAGCGAATTTCTGCCGCGCATCCGGCTGCTTGCGGCGCACTCCGCTAGCCTGAATCCGGCGGCACTCGGGATTGGCCTGGGCACGCTGGCGATTCTATTGCTGATGCCGCGCTTCACCAAGCGCGTTCCAGCATCAATCGTGGCATTGCTTGTCGCTACGGGGGTGTGCTTCCTCTTTCATCTGCCGGTCGAGACCATCGGCAGCCGCTTTGGCGGCATTCCGCGCGGCTTGCCGCCCTTCGCAATTCCCGATTTCCATTCCGAGCACATTCTTCCGTTGATTCCCGCGGCCTTTACCGTGGCGATATTGGCTGCACTCGAAAGCATGCTCTCGGCTGTTGTGGCCGACGGCATGACCGGCGACCGTCACAACTCCAACGTGGAACTGGTGGCGCAGGGAATCGCGAACATTGTTTCGCCCCTTTTCGGCGGCATTCCCGCCACCGGGGCCATTGCCCGCACCGCGACCAACATCCGCGCCGGGGCGCGCACGCCGGTTTCCGGCATCATTCACGCGCTTACGCTGCTGACGATTCTGCTGGTTGCCGCGCCATTGGCCAGTTACATCCCCATGGCCACGCTGGCTGCGGTGCTTTTTGTGGTGGCGTACAACATGGGCGAATGGAACGAGATCGGCGGCATTCTGCGGCTGGACATGACAGCCATCTCGGTCTGGATGGTCACCTTCGCGCTTACTGTCTTTGCCGATCTTACCGTTGCGGTGTGCATCGGCCTTTCGCTTGCCGCGCTGCTTTACATCTACCGCATCGCAGACACCACGACCGTCTCGGCAGTGACGGACGAGTACATCCGCGATGGCCTTTCGCACTCGCTGCAAGGACGCATCCTGCCGCCCTATGTCACGCTGCTGCGCATTCACGGTCCATTCCTCTGGGGCACTACCGAGAAGCTGGTCGAGGCCACCGCGAACATTGAGGCCTTTCAGCCGGTGGTCATTCTGCGGCTGCGTAATATGTCGGCTATCGACGCCACCGGCATTCATGCCATCGAGAACTTCGCCAAGCGATTGCACGACTCCGGCCGGACACTGCTGCTGTGCGGCGCAATGGAGCAGCCCTCGAAGCTGCTTAGCGGCAGCCGCTTTCTTGATCGCATCGGACCGGAAAACTTCATGCTGAATATTCAAGCCGCGCTGGACCGCGCCAAAGAGGTCCATGCGGCCAGCCGCACGCGAAGCCGCAAGCCTCGCAGTCGAACAAATTCCACAGTGTAATCAGTAGCGCCAACTGGTGAGATCCGCACCGGCGGGCGCGGTCTTCTGAATGCGATCAAGAATTCTGGGCAGGTACATGGTGTTGTAGTGCAGTCGCGAGTAGGCGTTGGGCAGCGTGGGATCGCCGTTCCAGCAGTGCTCGGCACGCGGCCCGTAAGCCACTTCACCGTCATAGGGCGGATTCTTCGTCGAGTTCAGGAAATCTTCCATGAGATAGACTGCATCGTTCAGAAAGTATGTATCGTCGGAGCCAACATAGATGTGAATCTTGCCGGCTAACTCAGGGCCAAGCTGTGGCCAATCCCGCTCCAGAATTGCTTCCAAATCGTAGTGCTCGTGCCAATAATCGGCGACCTTGTGGTCGATCTCGCCGGTTACCTTGTCGTAGATGGGGGCAGGATAGCCGTCCGCGCCTACCGGGCCATAGACTGCCTGCCAAATGTCGTACTGCTCGCCGCTGCGGCCATGATCACCCAGCGCCAGCTCGTAGGAATTGGCCTCTTCGGTGGTAATGAGGGTGTGGCCCAGGTAGTCGCGCATCGACGGCTGCGCCACGCGTTTGTGCGCGCCTTCCAGGTAATAGAAGTTATTGTCCTTGTAGATGTCGATGTCGGTGTAGGCGTGGAAGTCGATGGGGTCGGGGCAGGCGGCAAATGCGCCGTTGTAGTGCTCCGGATAAAAGACCTGCACGGCCAAAGCCTCCCAGCCGCCGGTCGAGCCACCGTAAACAAACCGCGCCCACCCCTGGCCGAGGCCGTGAAACTGCTTTTCAATGGCCGGAATCAGTTCTGTTTCGATGGCGTCGCCATAAGGGCCGACGTTAGCCGAATTCACAGCGTAGGAGTCGTCATAGAATGGGTTGGCGTGCTGAATTTTGATGATCAGCACCCGCGGAAAGTCAGGCGCAATCCACTGCTGATAGAACTTGTACGCCTCCTGCTGCTGGATGCGGTTG
>PMGP01000161.1:0-149 GCA_003156235.1 Acidobacteriaceae bacterium | reverse complement strand
GGCGAATGTATTTGGTGTCGGCTGGCGTCGCGATGGGCGGAATCGTCTCGGTGAGAGCAATTGATATCGGAGTACTCAACCACTCCTTCTTGTCGCTAGGAAAGAAAATCTTCCGCGGCTTGGAGTACAGGTTGCCGGGCGAGATGTTC
>PMGP01000362.1 GCA_003156235.1 Acidobacteriaceae bacterium | reverse complement strand
GCAAGCAGTTCAACGCGCGCACCTCCAACAAGGAGATGGAAGGGCTGGTCATTCCGGTCGTCATCTCGGTGCATGCCGACCGCAGCTTCAGCTTCATCACCAAAACGCCGCCGGCGCCGGTGCTGCTGCTGAAGGCGGCCGGGATTGCCAAGGGCTCGGGCACGCCCAACAAGGAAAAGATCGGCAAGGTGACCGAGAAGCAGGTGCGCGAGATCGCCACGCAGAAGATGCCCGACCTGAACGCCTCCTCCGTGGAGACGGCCATGAAGAGCATTCGCGGCACCGCCCGCTCCATGGGCATTGAAGTTGTGGCGTAAGCCGCGGTTGCAAGATTTCATACGCCAAGAGGCCCTCCCAGCGCGGGAGGGCCTTTTGGCGTATGAGTTGCGGATTGACTGAGATTCGCGGATTCTCACCCTTTTCGCTAAGTTGGCGCCAAGGATGAAACCCGGCGTCCTTGGGTTCTATGCCGCGCGACGAAACGGTTCGATCCTTGGCTGTTTTTTCCGGGATGCTTGCCACAGATCGAAGTCGGTTTGCAACTCATACCAGATTTCAGCGTGAGTGCCAAAGGCTGCGGAAAGACGCAGCGACATATCGGCCGAGATGCCGGCCTTGCCATTGAGGATGCGGGAAAGCGTTGCGCGAGAAACCCGCAAATGCTTGGCGGCAGCCGTTACGTTTGTGTCGCCCAGAAATTCCCGAAGCACTTTGCCTGGATGCGGTGGATTGTGCATGCGCATATCGTCTCTCCTAGTGGTAATCCTGATAGTCAACGAGGATCGCGTTCTCGCCATCAAATGTGAATGTCAATCGCCAATTGCCGTTCACCTTCACGGACCAATGGAGCTTGAGATTGCCGTGCAGAGGGTGTAATTCCCATCCCGAAGCATCCATATCTCTTGCAGTCTTGGCTCGATTCAACTGAAATAGCTGAACGGAGAGCTTAGCGGCATGAGAAGGCTGAATTCCTGCCTTACTTCCGGTAGAGAAGAATTTCTCGATGCCGGCGTGCCGGAAGCTCTTGATCATGCGTATAGTGTAGCGCTCCACTACTCAGCAGTCAAGTGATCTGCCTAGGAACTATACCACTGAACCCTCAGAACCACCGCCCCAGCGTGACAAAGACTTTGCGATGGCCGGCGTCGCCGACGGAGACGCCGAAGGTGAACAGGCCGATGGGTGTGTTGGCCACCAGGCCGGCGAGGCCATCCTGGCGGAGAATCGCATTTGCTTGCGGCGCCCATATCTCGCCGGCCTCATAACTGAAGACGCCGTAGAGGCCGTGTCCCATACCGGTGGGCAGAGCCGCAAAGCGGTGCATGTAGCCGGCGCGGGCCAGGTAGGTGTCGGTGCCGCGAAACTCGTCAAAGGATGAGGCGGAGAGGCGCATCGGGCCGCCCAGTGTGAACAGGTAAGGCTGGGCGACGTTGGCGCGCAAATACGAATTGACTTCCCCGCTGAGGCCGAAAATGTTGACCTCTCTCCAGGAGCGGGTTCCGCTGAAGGCGAGCTTGACCAGCGGCGCGTTGGAGCTTGCCACCGCATGGTAAAGCGCGCCTGCCGAGGCCGAGAGACGGAAGCCGTTGGGTGAGATGGCTCCAGTGGAGGCTTTGTCGATGTTGATGTGCAGCAGGCCGGTCTGCGCGGTCCCGGTGATATACGGCCCGCCGCCGGAGCCGGTGCGCAGGCCCCAGCGCGTGTCCTCGGCGCGCCACTCGGCGGAAATTTGCATTTGATTTGAGAATGTGCGGCCAGCCTCGACGCCCGCGTCAAGATTTTGCAGAAAGCGTTCGGCGATGCGCTTCTGGTTGGCCCAGATGTAGACCGGCTCACGGAGGATGCCGATACGCGGCTCGATGAAATAACCGCCAGGGGTGAGCAGGCGATAGTATTCGGCGGAGAGATCCGTCCTATAGCCGATGTGTGCGTTGGCGCGCAGCTCGGAGCCGAAGCCGCCTAGATTCTGATCGACCAGGCGGAGAGTAACCATGCCACGGGTGATGTTGGAGTTGGCAGCGGCAAATTCGGCGCCGAGGAGAAGATAGGGCGGGCCGATGCGGTCGTTGCTGAGGTGGACCAGGATGCCCGTGTCGGGAGCCGGCGCTGTTGGGATGGGCGGGCTGGGGGCGCGCGCATCGGATGCGAGCGGCGCGGCGGGCACGGGCGCTGGGGCGAAGGTCTCCCAGGTAGCGCTGATTCCGCCGTTGGACTGAATGGGCTTGAGGGCGTCGATGGTGGAGGCTGGCTCGATAGGCCGGCCCTCGATAGGCTTCATGTCGGCGAGAACCTCGTGAACGGCGCCCGGCTTTCCTCCTTCCACACGGACCTGGCGCAGGATGCCGGGCCGCGGGCTGCGGCGGCTCTCGCGTGCGTCCAGGTAGGCTTTCCAGCCGTCGGCATCGAGGGCGTAGCGCAGCAGTGCAGCGCGATTTTGCTCGGCAGCCTTGTAGCCGGCGTCAATCAGCGGCGCGGCACGGGCATAATCGCTGCCGGAGAAGTTGCCGACCGGCACACTCACCACCACATCGGCCAGCCGCTCGGCCTCTATCACATTGCGCTGAATACCGGCATCGAAGGCGCGGTTGAGGACGCCGAGGGCGGAATTGGTGTCGGTCTTAGAGATTGCTGCATCTTCAAGATGGATGGCGATGATGACGCCGGCATGCAGGTCGCGCTTGAGAACGCCGGTGGGCAGATTGTCGAGGATGCCGCCATCGACCAGGTAGTGGCCGTTGCGGTCCTGGACCGGCGAGAAGACGCCGGGAATGGAGATAGAGGCGCGCACGGCCTGGGGCAAAGGCCCGGAGGCATAGGTGACCGATGCGAGGGTGTTCAGATCGGTGGCCACGCAGCGAAAGGGAATAGGAAGCTGGTTGTAATCCAGTTCCTGATTGTTGTCGTTGGGCAGGTAAGTGGTCAAGAACTCGTTGACACCGCGATCGGTGAGCAGGCCGTTGCGCAGGAACAGGTGGTGGCGTAAACCGACGGTCAGAGCGGCGGGAAGTTCATGGCGATCCTGCCTGCGGCGGAAGCTCAACTCGGAGTAGGGAGTTTGCAGGGTAAAAACGCGAGTGAACGCGTCGCTGACGGCAACTGCGCGCATCTGGGCGGGTGTGCTGCCCGTGGCGTAGAGGGCGCCGATCAGCGAACCCATGCTGGTGCCGGAGATTCGGTCGACGGGGATGCGATGTTCCTCAAGCCATTGCAGGACGCCGATGTGCGCCATGCCCAGGGCTCCGCCGCCCTCCAGCGCTACGCCGATAGCCGGACGGCCTGGCGGCTGCACGGCGGGCAGGGCGGAGCCGGAGAAGGCAGGGACGGGAATTGCCGAGTCCTGTGCTGTGGCGGCAGTTGCAAGCAGAGTGGCCGCTAGCAGGATTGCGGGAGATTTCCAACGCACGGATGCACCCCCTGATAAATGATTCGTCTATAAGTTAACGCTTTTCAGGGGGAATTGCCGTGACGTGTGCTTGTCAGGGTTGCATCTGGCGCCTGAGCGTGGACGGGGCGCCCAAATTGTGCCAAAGGCGCAGAACGGCCTTTCGGGCATAATATGCCCTTCCGCGCCACTAGCGCGGCACACCAGAGAGGAGGGCGGTTCAGTCCTACTTCGGCGGCGGGGCCGGCGTGAATACATCGCGTCTCTGCGCGGGTTCCGGCTTGGGCTTTGGTTTGGGCGCCTTCTTGACTTCTT
>PMGP01000149.1:488-3110 GCA_003156235.1 Acidobacteriaceae bacterium | reverse complement strand
ACATGCCGGCGCAGCCGTAGCCATCGAGGTTTGCGCCGTAAAAGCCAAGTTCGCCCATGATGGGGACCAACTCGCGCGGAAAACGCTCGGTGCGGAAGCACTCCTCGATGATGGGGATGAGGTTGTCCTCGACAAAGTCGCGCGCAGTTTTGCGGACGAGCAGTTCGTCCTCGCTGAAGCTGGAGTCGAGGTTGATAAGATCGAAGCCCTGAAATTTGAAGCCCATGATTTGCCTGCCAATCTGTTGAAATTGCTCAAAACATGCGATTTTAACAGATGGGGGGAAGGGCAGGGAACAGGGACTAGGGACTAGGGACTAGGGACTAGGGAATAGGGAATAGGTGCCGGGGGAGATTGAGCTTCACTGTGCGGAAGTTAAGAAACGCGTGTACAATCAATGCATTGATTGATGGGGGAGTAGATGAGCCGAAGAATAGACGCGCACATGGCGCGCACTCAGTTTGGGCAAGTGATTGACCGGGCGGTCGAAAACAATGAGCGGTTCATCGTGGATCGCCGCGGAGAGCCGGTGGTTGTGATTCTCAGCGTTCAGGATTATTTGGCCAGCGTGCAGTCTGCGCCGGATTGGCTGCGGGAGGCCTGGGCCGGCGCGAAAAAACGCGACCTGGAGAAGCTGACGATGGATGACAATCAAAATAAACATAATCTATGAGCGCGATGTTCACTCCAGGAACTCGCGGACGAAGGGGTTTTCGCTTCTGATCAGCTCGTGGAGGGAACCGTCGAAGATGAGGCGGCCATCTTCGAGCATGAGGAAGGTGGTGTTGGGGTCGGTTTCGCCTTTGGGGAGGGGAACCATGCCGCCTTGTTGGGGGTCGAAACGGTTGTTGCACAGGAGGAAGGCGTCCTGTATGCGATGGGTGACCATGATCGAAGGCGTGTGGTAGACGTCGCGCTCCTTGGCGATCAGTTCGATGATGGTGGTGGAGGTGAGCGGGTCGAGTCCGCCGGTGGGCGAGTCGTACAGCAAGAATTCCGGCTGGCGGATGAAGGCGCGGGCGATGGCCACNNGCATTCCGCCGGAGAGGCTGGCCGGGAAGAGGCTGAAGGTCTCCTCCAACTCGACAAAGCGCAGGGCATCGCGGACGCGGCTGTCGATTTCGTTGTCGGGGACCCGTTCCTGAATCAGTTGGTAGGCGACGTTGTCGCGGACGGTGAGCGAGTCGAAGAGCGCGCCCTCCTGAAAGACCATGCCAGTGCGGGTGCGCAAGGGGAAAAGCTGCTCCTCGGGCATGTGGGAGATCTCTTCGCCAAAGAGCAGAATGCTGCCCTCATCGGGGCGCAGGAGGCCGTTGGCGAGCTTGAGCAGGACGCTCTTTCCCACACCGGCGGGGCCGAGCAGGATGCGGGTCTCACCGGGGGCAACGGAGAAGCTGATGTCTTCCAGAACGGGCGGGCCGTCGAAGGCGATGGAGACATTGCGAAAGACCACTACGTCTCTGACCGCATGATTTTGTTCCATAAAGTTTGTCCTTTCCCACCCTTTCGCTAGAATTACGAACCGCAGGTCCTTCGGCTCCGCTGCGCTCCGCTCAGGATGACAGAAAGGATGGGGCACGGAGCTGGTACAGATTCACACGGTGAGGGACCTACTGGGCCGGCATCGATAGCCGCTTGCTGACTGTACGGGTTGGAAACGAGCTGAACAGAAGCGGGAGAGTCGATCATAGGGGTGGAAAGATGGTGAGCAGCACCTGGGTGAGAAGGAAGTCGACGAAGATGATGAACACCGAGGCCCAGACGACGGCCTGAATAGTGGAGCGGCCCACGCCCTGAGTGCCGCCGGTGGTTCTCATGCCGTAGAAGCATCCGATGGAGCTGAGGATGTAACCGAAGAAGAGCGGCTTGACCAGCCCCTGGATGACGTCGGGATAGCGCAGGTGCTCCCAGGCCATGTCCAGGTACTGGGTGCCGTTCTGGTGGTTCATAAAGATGGTGACCAGTCCGCCGCCGGCGATGCCGCAGGCGTCGGAGACGATGGTGAGGAAGAAGAGCATGCAGATGGTGGCGGCGATGCGCGGGGTGACCAGCTTGCGGAAGGGATCCACGCCCAGGGCGCGCATGGNNACCACCATGGAGCCGAGTTCGCTGGCCATGGAGCTGGCGTTGCGGCCGCTGACCATGATGCCAGTGAGGATGGGACCCAGTTCGCGGATCATGGTGAGCGAGACAAACTCGCCGGTGACGGTGGTGGCGCCGAAGGCCGACAGCGTGGCCGAGGATTGCAGGGCCAGCACACCGCCGGTGGAAAGTCCGGTGAGAATCACGATGGATAAGGAGCCGAATCCGATGATGTCGGCCTGTATGAGGAATTCAGGCCAGTAGATAGGCGGGCGATAGAGGTTGGTGAATGCGCGCAATGCAAACAGAGCGTAGTCCTGCACGGTGAGGACCAGGTTCTTGGCGGTTTTTTCGATTGCATCGATCGCCATGGCGTTTGCTTGCCTGAGGAATAAATTGAAGAGCTGCTCTCCTCGACAGAATAGCGCATTACAGGGGGCAAGGTTCAGGGACTAGGGACTAGGGACTAGGGATTAGGGAATATTCCCTGCCTCAAAAAAATGGGCGGCAAGGGTGATACCCCTGCCGCCGCCCGTCCCT
>PMGP01000149.1:0-408 GCA_003156235.1 Acidobacteriaceae bacterium | reverse complement strand
TAGCCGTCTTGTGCCGCCACATATGTAATGGCCGCATTGAGTACTGACTCCGCATTTTGCGCGTCGCCCGCAGTGGACAGATTGGTTGTCGACAGATCTGCTGTCTGGTCGCCGCCTGTGGCCGTCACGTAGCTGACTGTCGTGGTTGCCGCGGTGGATGTGTAATTGGACGTAACCGCAGCCGTAGTGCTGTCGGTCACGTTCGCATTGGCAGCCGCGATGGTGACGTTGGCATTGGTGTTGGTGAGCAGAATGCCCGTGTCACCGCCGGCCACGCCGTTGTCGCCAACGGCGGCAGCGGTGGTAAAGTTGGCCGTTATGCCTGGAATACCGTCCTCGTTGATCTCCGAGATCAGGGCGCCCACGGTGGTCGCCGTCGTGGTCAGCGTGCTGGTGGTGCCGTCGGCG
>PMGP01000408.1 GCA_003156235.1 Acidobacteriaceae bacterium | reverse complement strand
CTTTTAGGTGATCGCCAAGGGTATAAGACCGGGAGTGTCAATATCCATCAAGGGAATCGAGTCCCAGGCTAGGCGGAAGGTCTCGTCATCCGCTTTCCGTGGAGGCTGCGAACACATGACGCACAGGTTATTGCACGCGGGAGTAACCATCAGGGAGTTGTGTAAAGAGGCTTTCCGATACAAGACGCGCAAATCACCGCTGGCTGGGCGGACAATCACGATGTCGCCGTCCTGAACATAGGACAACGTCGAAGGAAGTGGAACAACTCGGGGTTCGTTCAGACCAGTTTTGAGCGCGTCGTTTAGCGAGAATAACACCTTAAAGCCCAAGGGGTGTTCAGGAGGCGGGTTCTTTACTAGCAGAGCCTCTCTTGCTCTCAAAGTGAATGGACGAGATGAGTCCGTTGTAACGCGCACAACGAATGGCGGCTCGTTCCACTGCGCATTTGTTCTGTCACTAAGGAGCATATCAGTACATCCACCCCTTCAAGACATCAGCAGCAGCAGACCCGCCGTCCAGTATTCCTATGATGTGGCGGAACAAAGCCATGTGACGTTGACAGAATTCGCTGGTTGGCTTGAAACCCACGATGTCCCCTTGGAGTCGATAATGCCGGACAGGGTCGCTTCCGCAATAAGGCTGGAAACCACAATCAGAACAGCCTGGAACTCCCTCCGTCATGGTCTCGGTTAGAGTGTCAATCAGGACATCGGAGAGCATCATGTTTTCGTAGCTATCTGTTAAGAGGTTGCCAAGCCGAAAATGAGGATCACCCATTTCGGCAAGCATTCGAGATTCGTCCGACGCATAGACGTTGCCATCATGATTGAACAAAATGGCGCTTATTCCGATACCGGCAGGAGATTGAAGATCGACGTAACCCGTTCCGTATGGGGTGAGGATTCGGCGCAACAAAAGGGCGGCGTACGCTTCTCGAATTATGATGCCTCGAATGTTTAAGTCGATTATGTAGTCAAGGGCTGTTTTGTAGAACTCGATCCATTCAGTTGTAGAGTAATGAGTAATAGCACCGGCTCTTGAGGCAAAGCCATAAGGATTGATGGGGCGTAGAAAAATAGACTTGAAATCCTGCCCGACATATTCATCAACAATTTCTCTGGGTCTCGACAAACTGGCTTGCGTCGTGGTCATTAGTGCGGAAATAGCGCATATGCCTAATGCCTCTCTTACGCGGGTGATTCCAGCGAGAGTGCGCTCATAGCTGTCGAACTCTGCGCTTGGTCGATTGTGATTATGGAGATCGCGGGGACCGTCCAGGGAAGTCGAGAAATCCACATGGTACTTCTTGCAGAACTGAAGAATCTCTTCCGAAATGAGCGAAAGATTCGAGCATATAACGATGCTTACCTCACGCCCTGTTTGCTTCTCAAGCTGCCGTGTCCTCTCAACGATGTACCGTACCATTGCAAAATTCAACAGGGGTTCACCCCCCTGAAACTCTAGCTTCAAGTGAGAGGAGGGGCTGCGGAACATAAAGTCTAATGCTCGATCAGCAGCCTCTTCTGTCATATCGCATGACTGGTCTGTTGAACTCTTGTGGGAAACCTGGCAATAAACGCAGGAGGTATTGCACCGAATGGTAGGTACAATCATGTGCAAACTTGTAAATTCTGCCAAAGGGGCTTGTTTGGTTCGATATTTTGTCGCAAGGAGGTGGAGCGCCGAAGTTTCCCCAGATTCGAAGAAGAAATGGCGAGACTTTAGAGCCGAGTATCCCGCGCTAGAGGGGCGGAGCGTCTTGGATACCAGTTCGTGTAGGGTCTCACTTTCCACCAAGCAATGTTCTCCAACAAAATTGCTCAGAAGGTATCGCGTAGTATCAAACCGCACAAACCGGAAGGGAAGAAGCTGGTAAGCGCCGTTTTGGGGCAGGAAATCCTCTAATGGCCGGAAGTTGTGGTGGCTTGGCGATAGGCTCGACGGCATCCGGCGAAATCCTCACTCGTTACTGACAGTCTCTTCACGGTGTTCTGTGTCGTATTCGGCAGTCTCCATCGCAGGATCAATGAGCGATGTCTTAGAGAATGCCTGCGCGAGAAGCAGGTTGAGAATGCCAGCCGTTTCCTCCGCCACTGTTTCCCTTAGCTCTTGGTCGAGTACCTCATTGCAGAACTCGCCAACTAGCTTGTCGATGGGTGCGCTGGATTCTTTGGGCTTCATGCGGACTTCAGTGGCATGGTCATGCTGCTCTATGAGGACATGGAAAAGGCCACCAAATTTGTAGGTGGCCTTTTTAATCGCACTCAGTCGGTAGACCTTGGAATCGAGCGTTAACAACAGTGTGCCATCCGGCAGTCGATTCGTTAGAAAATCAGTACCGGCCATCGCTCAGAGACCCGATGCATGGGAGCTATGGGAACCGTGTGAAGCGTGAGAACTGTGAGAGTCGTGAGAATCATGCTGTGCGATAAGTTGCTGAGTAGAGGCGGCTCGGTTTAGCACCAACGGTGCGGGAAGAGACCTTGCTGAATCGGACACAGAAGCTGCCCCATTTGGCGTTGGCTGTGCTACCGAAACAGGCGGAACTGACCCAAATGCCGAGGCGGCACTGAAAAGTAAACTGGCGGTTGCCATCGACAGTGACTGAATGCGTTTTGCCGTTTTCCCGGCACCCAGCAATTCAGAAGCTCGATGTTCGTTGTTCTGCATGGATACCTCCTTCGCAGCGTTCAAGGGTAAAATAGCGTTTTGGATTTAGATGTGATGGCTGTCACAGGAGCGTATATCGCTCACCGCAACGAGTTGCAAGCTGCGGTTTAAGGTGCCAGCACAAACGCTAGTCTCGCCGCCTTGCAAGCAGTTTCACTGTGACCGCATTTCGGTCTGAAGGCCCCACCGGCTTTTCTTTGTATGCCTCAAAAGCAAAGGAACGCTCGAATGCCGCCTTTAGCTCTCCCTTTCTGGGCAGGTCTAGGTAGTTGCCCCCGCATCCCGGCACGGTTTCGATGAGAAGATACCCGTTTTGAGCCAATGAGCTTCCGAAAAACGGGAAGAGGCATGGAAGGGTAAAGTGGACGTTTATAATCCCACCAACGCTGCTCTGCTTAAACGGCCATGGCTCATTTATGAGGTCAATTTGATGCAGAATTAGCCGCTTTGATGCTCTCACAGAGTCGCCGTCCACGCTGCGTGACAACTGAGCCTGAAGGCCGCTCAGGTCTCTGTCCATGCAAATGACAGTACAACCAAGGCTCCAGAGAAAGAAGGCGTTTCGGCCTGAGCCGCAAGCCACATCTAGTATTGGCTTGTCGAGAGAGGCTGCGGCAATCTTCGAGCCAAATCTCCGAATCAGCGCAGATGGTACCAATTTGTTCATGGTTTAAATTAAATCTTAGCGTTGCTTGCGCTCTGAAAATGCCCGCATGACCCAGTGGTATATCGCGCTGGGAGCTTCTGGTTTGGCGGTTCTGAAAGCACTTCTTGCATGACAAAACAAAACTCCTACCGCCCATGAGAACACAATCCGGTCAGAGCCACTGAGCAACGCCACCATGGTGGGAGCAGGTGCCGCTTCGGTGCTGACTGAAACTGTAGGTTCCATCTGCACAGACAGCGGTAGCACCCGCTGGAATACCGCCGGGTGAGTATGCTGGCGAGTGAACCTGCTGACCGTCGCTGTTTGTGTAGTAACGGTCATTGCTCAACTGGGGCTGAGGCGCGGCTTGTGCCTTGGGAACGTACCAATTGGCCGCATTGTGGAGGACAATTTCCGCCCCGCCACGATACTGGACTATGCGGCCTGTGATGCAAAGTTGCCCGCTGCCCGGTAAAGAGCCGACAGTCCCCTTATCCCGCTCCCAAACCAACACCGTCAGCGACTGGCTCGGATATGGCTTTCCCAAATCTACGAATGTTGGCGTTCCCTGAGATCGGGAAGCGACGTGTTTGCCCGCGACGAGTCCGCAAACGGTAGCCTGCTCTCCGATATGGTTCTTGGCGTCTGCCGCAGAAATTGTCTGAGCCATTACTGGAAGCAGACCCATTAACAGCAGGAAACCTGCTATTGTGAGCGTTCGTAACGATTTCATCCTTGTCTCCTCAGCGCGTGAAG
>PMGP01000135.1 GCA_003156235.1 Acidobacteriaceae bacterium | reverse complement strand
ACGCCGAGTGGATGGGCAAGATATACGAGTTTCTGGGGCTCTCTGTCGGCGTCATCGTTCACGACCTGGACGACAACGAGCGCCGCGAAGCCTACCTGGCCGACATCACCTACGGGACCAACAATGAATTCGGCTTCGACTACCTGCGCGACAACATGAAGTTCGAGATCAAGGATTGCGTGCAGCGCGGCCATTACTACGCCATCGTGGACGAGGTGGACTCGATTCTGATTGACGAAGCGCGCACCCCGTTGATTATCTCCGGGCCGACCGACCAGACGACCGACAAGTACGCCAAGGCGCGGCAGATTGTTCCCAAGCTGGTGCTGGGCGAGGAGATCGAGGCCATCGACACTCAGCGAGTTGCGGAGTTGGGCCTGCAACTCCGGGAGGGTGAGAAGTACCTGACCGGCGACTACATTGTGGACGAGAAGCAGCGGACGATTGGAGTCACCGACGAGGGCTGGGTGACCATCGAGAAGCTGCTGGGCATCGGCAACATTGCCGACGCCGAGAACTGGGAGATGAAGCACTACGTCGAAACCGCGATCAAGGCGGAAGCGCTCTACAAGCGCGACGTGGAGTACGTGGTGAAGGANNAACATCCGCAAGGAAGACCAGACGCTGGCCACCATCACCTTCCAGAATTATTTCCGCCTGTACAAGAAGTTGAGCGGCATGACGGGCACGGCGGAGACGGAAGCGGCGGAGTTCGAAAAGATTTACAAGCTGGAGATCGTAGTGATTCCCACCAACAAGCCATTGCTGCGGAAGGAAAATCCGGACGTGGTTTACCTGGTGGAGAAAGCCAAGTACAAGGCGGTGGCCGAGGACATCGGCATCCTGCACGAGCGCAAGCAGCCGGTGCTGGTGGGGACTACATCCATCGAGAAGAGCGAGCGGCTCTCCGGGATTCTGGCGCGCAAGGGCGTCAAGCACGTGGTGCTGAACGCCAAGTTCCACGAGCGCGAGGCGGAGATTGTGGCGCAAGCGGGGCGGCTGGGGATGGTGACCATCTCGACGAACATGGCCGGCCGCGGAACCGATATTTTATTGGGCGGCAACCCGGATTTCATGGCTCGTCAGGAGCTGGTGAAGAAGAACAAGGCGCGGGCCATCAGCGTGGCCGAGGGCGCCATCAGTCCCATGGCGCCGGCGGGATTTCTGCGCTTTTACTATCAGGGTCAGGAGTTTGAGATTGCCGAGCCGGAGTGGGCGGAGGTCTTCAAGGTTCACGCCGAGACGGCGCGCGAGGAGCACGAGCAGGTGATCGCGGCCGGCGGGCTGATCATTTTGGGCACGGAGCGGCACGAGTCGCGGCGCGTGGACAACCAACTACGCGGGCGCGCGGGCCGTCAGGGCGATCCCGGCGAATCGAGATTTTATCTTTCGCTGGAAGACGACCTGATCCGCATCTTCGCCAAGCAGTGGATGAGCACCATGATGCAGCGCATGGGCATGCAGGAGGACGAGCCCATCGAATCGAAGATGATTACCAAGCGGATCGAGGGCGCGCAAAAAGCAGTTGAGGCGCAAAACTTCGAGAGCCGCAAGCATCTGCTGGAGTACGACGACGTGANNATGAACAAGCAGCGCGAGGCGGTTTACGGGCTGCGGCGGCAACTGCTGGAAGGCGTGGAGCAGCGGGAGCTGATTCTGGAGGATTATGTCGGCGGAATTCTGAGCAGCATTTTGGATGAACATGCCGGTGAGAAGCTGCATCCGGACCAGTGGGACATGAAAGGGCTGGACGCAAAGCTCTTCGACCACTTCGGGCTGAAACTGGCTTCGCTGAATATCGGCGCTACGGGAGTCAATCCGCACGAGTTGGGCCGGCACGAGCTGGGCAACTCAATCTTCGAGAAGCTGAAGCAGGATTACGAGGCCAAGGAGAAGATACTCAGTTCGCCGCAGATGCGCAACCACGAGCGCTGGATGATGCTGAGCGTGATCGACGGGCTGTGGAAGGACCATCTGCTCTCCATGGACCACCTCAAGGAAGGGATCGGGTTGCGCGGCTATGCGCAGCGCGATCCGCTGGTGGAATACAAACGCGAGTCCTTCGACATGTTCGAAGCCATGATGCTGAAGTTCCAGGAGGACACGGTCCGATTCCTGTTCCGCATGCAGATTCTGGGTCCGGATGGAGAGCCTATGGGAGGCACCGCGCCGCGACCGAGGGGGCCAGTTCCCTCCGCGCCGCCGGTGGCCAGCAGCGCGCGGCCTCTGACGATGGATGCGGAGCCGCGGGAGATTGGGATTTCCACACGACAGCCCTCAACGACCATCGACTCTCTCGAGAAGGAGTTCCAGCGCAAGAAGCAGCGGGAGCTGGAGGCGGCCAGCATGGCCGGCGCGGGAGACGCAAGCCAGCCTACGCAGCGGCGGACGGGCGAAAAAGTAGGCCGCAACGATCCCTGCCCGTGCGGCAGCGGGAAAAAATACAAAAAGTGCCACGGGGCCGGGAAATAACGAGCGATTTCACCTTTTGAATCTCAAGTCTCATTTGGTATACAATGTATCCATGAGCGCCACCACACCCAATGCGACTGCGATGATTCATGTCCGCGTGGATCAGAAACTGAAAACCAAAGCGGCCAAGACTCTGGACGCCATGGGATTGAGCTTTTCTGATGTTGTGCGTCTGCTGCTTAAGCGCATTGCCGCCGAGAAGGCGCTTCCCTTCGAGGTGCGGGTTCCCAACGCGGTGACCAGAGCCGCGATGGAAGAGGTCAGGCGCGGAAATCTCCGCACTGCCTCCAGCGTTCGAGAATTGATGGATCAACTGAATGCGGAAGATTAACTGGACGCGCCAGTTCAAGCGGGATTATAAAAAACTGCGATCCAGCTCCCGGTATCGCGGCGATCTTGAGACTTTGCTTCCCGCTGTTTTGGACACGCTGGCAGCCGATCATAATATCGAACCAAAACTCAATGATCATGCTCTCACCGGCGAGATGGCTGGCTTCCGAGAATGTCATCTGCGTCCGGATTTGCTTCTGGTTTACGCAAAAGCCGACACACCTCCCCGTCTCATTCTGATGCGTCTCGGCTCTCACAGCGAGCTCTTCTAGCTCTGTATACAGAACGAATTCTGAGGTAATCTGGTACATAGCTAGCTAATACTGTTACAAATAAAATCAATAGGATGAGCGGGAAAAAATACAAAAAGTGCCACGGGGCTGGGAAGTAGCGGCGGATCGGGCTGATTTATTATTCCTGCTCAGCGACTTCCAAAAATGACCTATTGCCGGGCAATGGATCTTTTTTTCTTCCGAAGAGAGAGAAGCCTTTTTTCTTCTCCGGAATAGCGGACATGCCGCAGGCGGTTCTGGCCATCTGCCGGATCACGTTTGAGATGGGCGTGTCTGCCAGCGCGATGGGAGTGGCTCTGTTGTTGATGCGGCGAGCAGTGGCATAATCGTCGGGAATCTTCCACAGGGCCGGCCTGGTGAGGGCCTTGGTAATCTGCTTCTCATCGAAGAGCAGAGCATGAGGCATATAGCGGTTGAGCACGATCTGGAGCTTGCGTCCGCGCGCGGCAAAAAATTGTGTGATAAGGCGATTGGAGTTGCGCAGTTCCGTTACGCCGACCTGGGTAATCAGATAGACGATGGCGGATTCTCCAAAGATAGAGGTATCCATCAAGTCAACTCTTGAACCGGCATCAACGACCACATAGGCGAAGCTCTGCCGCGCGATGGCCAGCAGTTTGTCGATGGCTTCTTTGGTGGCCAGGTGGGAAGAGAACTCGCTGGGCGCGGGAAGCACGGATAATCCCGAGCCGTGCTTGGCCAGCAGCGAGCGGAGAAAGTTGGAATCCAGCCGGCTGGAATCCTCAAAGGCGTTGGCGGTGGAGTACTCGACAGTCATTCCGAGGTTGAGCGCCGCGTCTCCCAGAGGCAGGCCCAGATCAATCAAGAGGGTTCTATCACCTGACTCCTGGGCCAGCGAAACGGCAAAATTAGAGGCTAGGGTAGTGACACCGCTGCCGCCCTTGGAGCCCAGGAAGACGAACAGCTTTTTGGGTATTTTTCTGCTCTGGGGCGTCTCCAGGCGATGGGTTGAAACCCGGTCCAGGGCATCGGCCAATTCGGCTTGGAGGAGGGGAAGAGTGAGGTACTCGCGCGCGCCGGCGCGCATGAAGCGGATGGCCAACTCCAGGTTGTTCTGCGCCGTATAGACCATCAAGGTGGTAGAGTGATCCGCGCAGAGGCCCTCGACCACATCGAAGGCGCGCTCCGGGGCGCTATCCAGCCCGATCAGGACAGCGTCGTAATGCTGTTCCAACATCACAGGCAGGCCGCAGAGATCGTCAGGGAACGAAGCATACTTCCGCACGGACATTCCATGAAATCCCCTCAGAACACCGGCTACCTCTTCGCGGCGCAGATCATCCGGATCGATGAGCGCGATGGATAATGCGCTCGAAGCATCGGAGGTCAGGTCTAAGATGGGCATGGCATGTATTGCTTCCGTCTGCCTGCATCAAGGCAGGCTGATCTTGTCCGGATGAGCGCGGTCGAGAATCCGGGAAAGGTACGTGTTTCAAGCGAAGCGCGAGTCTAGCCTTAAGAGGATGCTCGCGCACGGCGAACCGCCCCTATTCTGCGCGCCCTTCTCAACTCCGGCTGTTAGAGAGCGAAGTTGACAGACACTTCCGTTGTGGAGGCGCCTTCACCAGGCTCGAATCTCCATTTGCGCACGGCCTCCTCGGCGGAGTCGGAGAGCAAGCGGTTCCCGCTGATCCCTTTCACGTCTGTCACATTGCCTTCCGCATTCACGGTGACCGAGAGCTTGACCACGCCGGTAATCTTCATGCGCTGAGCAATCACTGGATAGACGGGCGGAACCCGTGATTTGACGGCTCGCGCGTCCGCCGCCCCGGCAGGCATGGTCAGCGTCACCANNTGTTCATGGGCACCTCGCAGAGTTCTTACAACTCATTGAAGTTATCGGCGATGGGGGAGCCTACGTTAATGGATTTTCAGGATTTAATTGTAGAGGGATGGGAAAATACAGCTTTTAGCTTTTTTTGCTGTTAGCTCTTAGCTCGAAATATGGCGCTATATAGATTGGAGGCACACAACAGTTGCGAATCGACCTTTGATCCGCCCGATCATCGGCTAAAAGCTAATAGCTAACAGCTAAAAGCTGCCTTTACGGCTTCAAATGTCAGGTCCTGCGCATCCGCGCGGTGCTCGTCGCACCAGAGATCGAAAAGGCGGCCGTAGCTGAGGGTGATGTACTGTGCCGAATCGATACACAGGCGGGCGGCGGCTCGGTCGATCCATTCGGCGGAGCCTTCCAGTTCGGCGTAGTTGCCGATGGGGGTTTCATCCACCACGCAATGACCCTCGCCGTCGCTCCACTCCGCGCGCCATTTCTCATAGCGGAAGGCGGCGACCAGGCCGAGGGATAGAAAGATTTGCTCCAGCGCCGCGCCATCAGCCACTTCGGTCTCGGTCTCCAGGCGATGCTTGTGGGTGTCTTCGCCGGGGCCAGAGTCGGGCAGGCGCTTGTGGGTGACGGTCCAGCGTCCGGCGTAGCTGCGGATGCGCAGAATCTCAGTGCGGGCGCGCATAGCGCGGTCGGGCGTGTCGTAGAGAACATTGCTCTCGAAGGTGCGCGGCGTTTGCAGGCGAAAGCCGGCAGCCTCAAGCCGCCGGGTCAGTCCGGTCAGGTCGTCCACGCGGAATTTGATCTCGGTCTCGATGGGCATGGTAAAAGCAGCCTCTAGCTTCTAGCTGCTAGCTTTTAGCCGTGCTTGCCTGTGTGACAGCGTGACGTTTACCAAGTCTGCTGTGTCATGAACAAGCTAGTAGCTAGAGGCTAGAAGCTAGGAGCTATCACGGTGAGTATACGGCAGGTAGCGGCAGTTGCCCGCAACAGGCGACAATGAAAGAGATGAAGACACTGCGATTGGTCATCGACCCAGCGCACCTTGATACCGCCGGCGCTCAGGATACGTTGGAGCAGGCAGCGGGTATTCTGCGCACTGGCGGCCTCGTGGCGCTGCCCACCGAGACGGTTTATGGATTGGGTGCGAACGCGCTGGATGCGGCGGCGGTTGAGCGTATCTTTGCGGCCAAGCAAAGGCCGGCGTGGGACCCCATCATTGTGCATGTGGCCGACGAAAATATGCTGGACGGGCTGGTCGAGCAAATCCCTGACGCGGCGCGCAAGCTGATCGCGGCCTTTTGGCCGGGGCCGCTGACGCTGCTGCTGCCGCGGACGGCTGCGGTGCCGGATGTGGTGACGGCGGGACGGCCGCTGGTCGGCGTGCGCATGCCGGCGCATCCGGTGGCGCTGGAGTTGATTCGGCGAGCCGGAGTTCCGGTGGCCGCGCCCAGCGCCAATCTCTTTGGCCACATCAGCCCGACGACAGCCGAACATGTGCTCGCCGACCTGGACGGACGGATTGATGCTGTGTTGGACGCGGGGCCAACGGAGCACGGGGTCGAGTCCACAGTGCTGGACCCTTGCCAAAGCCCGATGATGATCTACCGGCCGGGGGCGGTGACAAGTGTCCAGATTCGATACACTGCCGGAGATGTGGAGATGTACCGCGACAGTGGAGTGCTGGAAATCAAGCCGCGTGGGTCGCGGCCTTCGCCGGGGATGGGGCTGCGTCATTATGCGCCCCGAGCGCGGCTGGTGCTTATCGAGTCAGAACAGGCTGGGGGTGAGCTAGCCGAGTTGGCCGCACGGCTGGAAGGGGCGGTGCTGGACCTTCCCGAGGACCAGGTGGGCGTAATGCTGCCCGCCGAGGTGGCTGCGCCAGCCGGGGCGGCGGCGGTGGTCGCCTGGGGACGATGGTCTGCGCCGGAGGAGATGGCGCGGGAGCTGTACGCGGGGCTGCGGGCGCTGGACGGCGCGGGTTGCACGGTGATTCTTTGCCCGCTGCCGCCAGCAGATGGGATCGGCGCGGCGATCCGCGACCGGCTGGAAAAAGCAGGGAATAGGGAATAGGGAACAGGGAACAGGGATCCGTCTGCCAGCGTTACAGTGTCATGGAGAGAAGGGCTGTTTTG
This sequence comes from Acidobacteriaceae bacterium, assembly GCA_003156235.1. Lineage (GTDB taxonomy): Bacteria > Acidobacteriota > Terriglobia > Terriglobales > Acidobacteriaceae > Telmatobacter. The sequence goes on along the minus strand of PMGP01000135.1, from coordinate 1,521 downwards.
GGTTTGTGGTTTCCCACCCTTGCGCCAGAAAAAAGGCGCAAGGATGGGGCACGGAACTTGATTGGATGGTCCAGCTTCCTATTCCCTATTCCCTGTTCCCTGTTCCCTGTTCCCTATTCCCTGTTCCCTGTTCCCTGTTCCTTATTCCCTATTCCCTCGAAGATTACTGCCCCTGGTCGCCGACCTTGTACATATATTTGATGGCGGATTTGTAGACCAGGGTTTTCTGGCGGCCGCGGACTTTGAGGGCGTAGCGGTCGTACCACTCGATGCAGCCTTCGATCAGTTCGCCATCTTCCAAAACGATGACCATGGGCGTCTGGGACTGGATCTGCTTTTGCAGGTAGAAGAGCTCGGCGTTGCGCTGGGGAGGCTGCTGCCCTTGGTCTTGGCCATAGGGCGACAGGCGGAAGGGAGCGATGGCGGCCGGCTGGTTGCGAGTATACGCCTGGGTGCGGGGCCGAGTGGATTGAATGGTCATGAAAGAGCGGTCCTCCTGAATAACGTTGGAAAAGGCGTTGGCTAGTTGGGGTCGAGACTGACGGCCATGGCGTCGAGCGAGAGGGAACGGAGCAGGTTGCGGCGCATGCCCTGCTCGACCTGGACGAGGGCGTGGGCGGCATTGTCGATCCAGTCAACACTGAGGCCCTGGGCTAGGCGGGTGAGCTCGGCTTCAATGTCCAGATTGCGAATGAGCTGGGGCGCGCCGGAGACGATGAGCAGCAGGTCTTCGATGAGGCTGCCCAGCGCGCGGAGCAGGTTGAGGGTCTTCTCCTGGCCATCCGCGCCGGCGCGGTAGCTCTCGGTGGCGTGGAAGAGCGCGGAGTAGTCGGGCTCCCACCCCGCGGACGAAGACCTGTCCGCGGGGACCCCGGGTTCGCGCAAGGCGGTGCGGAGCAGGATGAGGGCATCCTGGCGGCTGGCGAGATACACGTCGAGATCAATGGTAAGCGCGCGGCCCACGGCTCCCTCGGCCAGCCGCGCGGTGAGAGCGCGGTCGGACTGTTTGAGAAGCGGACGGCGCCGGGCGAGCAGGGCCTCCAGTTCTGAGACAGGGATTGCGCCGAGGCGATGCACGACGGCGCGGGAGCGGATGGTGGGCAACAACTCCTGCGGATTCTCGGTGAGCAGAATCAGCGAGGCGTGCGCGGGCGGCTCCTCGAGAAGTTTGAGCAGGGAGTTGGCCGCTTCCTTCATAAATGCGGACGAGGTGAAGATGGTGAAGGTGCGGCGCGACTCGACCGGCGGACGGTAGTAGGCCACATGAATGGCCTGGCGAATCTGGCCCACCTTGATGAGCAACTGCGGCGGATCGGGCGGGATGATGAGTACGTCGGGGTGGGTTTGGATGAGGATGCGGGTCTCTTTTTTGTCGGTGTCGCGCATCTCCTCACGGGCGGCGACGGCCTCGGCGACGCGCTCTTCGAGATTGGCTGAGTCGCTGATGCGGGCGCAGTTCGCGCAGACGCCACAGAAATCGGGCAGGCCGTCTGTCTTGGTGGGTTGGAGGCAGTTGACGGC
>PMGP01000053.1 GCA_003156235.1 Acidobacteriaceae bacterium | reverse complement strand
AATCTTGAGGCAGCTTTGCCGTTCGGATTCTCATTGCATCACTAGGTTCACGGCGGGAATCAAATCAGGGTGGCCGTTGAAACCTGCGCGATCCCGTCCTTCCGAATCCTGACGAAGCGAGTTGAATTCCACTCCGATCATGGTGGTTAAGGGAACACACGCGCCAATCTTTTCATGCTGGCAGCCCGGCTTGTTTACTAGACGAAAGCGTATGTTATCGACTAACAACGGCCTCACTTTGACCGCGTAACGCCCTACTCAGCGTAACCAGCCCCGCCCCATGCAGCGCGAAACTCCCCGGCGCAACGAGGGTCTGCATCACTTATATTGGCACCTCGTGTAAACTCATCAAGGAGGATTATGAATGAGCACGAAACAACTACTGGCTGAAATCGAGCGCGGCATCAACGCCTTGCAGAAGGCACGTGCCTTGTGTTTGAAAGGTGAGGCTGTTGCGCCGGAGCAGAAGCCTTGGGAATAGAGTCCGATGCGTTACCCGCCGCAGGCGCTACACAGGTGAAACTGCTGGCAAGAGAAATCTTTCCCGTGCCCGAATACTGTGCGAATTGTGGATAGGGACAAAGAGGGCGCGTCCAGTTAATCGGCAGAAACGTATTCGGGGGATTCGCGGGACTCGGGTTGGGAAAACTCGGAGGAACGATTAGTTGCGTGTTTGAATTGGCGGCAAGGATGGAGTCGGGAGCCGTGCCCTGTTCCACCCATTTGGTAATCGCCGTAAGCGGATCGAAGCTGTCAAGCGTATGAAGCCCGCCAGAGCAGTGGTTCATCCCAGGGATAAGGAAGAGACGAGCAAAATTCGGCGTACTCGGCCCGTGCGCGGCGGTCAGGCTTTCATAGTAGTTCACTGTGTCGTACATCGAGAACACGGGATCGCTCTCGCCGTGATAGTAGATGATCTTTCCGTTGTGGGCGGTGAACTGGGTCAGGGTCGTATCGGTAGCTTCCATATACTCCACCGCAGACTGCGTGAAATCGGAATCCGTGGCATTGATCGCAGTGTTCAAGTCATCCATCGACACATTGAAGATATTCAGGGAAGGGTTGGGCGGCGACGAAAAGAGATACATCGCCGAGGTTGCTCCCTGGGTTGTGTTCTGAGCGATAAACGTCACCGGAGTAGCGATGTCCATGACATACGCTGTGACGCCTGTGGTCCACATCATCCATTTTGGGTCGGGGATGCCCGCATCGTACGGCCAGGCGGAGTAGAGCGCATTCCCCTGGGAGTCCACGGGCCCCGCGAACACCTTCTGAATTGCGGTGATCTGCGCGGGAAGCAGGCAGGTTGCAGTTTTTGCTCCGGCGCATTGCAGTTGGCTCAGAGTGGCCGGGTCGAATGCTTTCTGGCAGGCCGCGGTGTTGAAGATCATTCCATCCTGGAGCCCATCAAGCGCATCGCAGGTTTGCAGCACCAATTGACCCACAAGATTCAAGTCGGCTGCGCTTGCGGCCGGGACAAGATTGGGATTCCCATTCGGACCCGATGTGCTGCTGCCGGGTAAGACAGCTTGGGCTGCGGTTGCAAGTTGTTGCGAGTCCCAGACCTCGGCAATCGCGGCATGAGGAAGCCGTAAGCCGGGGTCGCCGGCCACGATTCCGTCGAACATGTCGCCCCAGCGCTGGCTGGCTACCATGGCTTCACGCCCTCCATTGGAACAGCCGAGATAATACGAATAGAGGGGACCGATGCCGTAAAACGCGGTCAGTATGGACTTCGCGATAGGAGTAATGTTGCCCGTCTGTTGATAGCCGTAGTCGTTTCTGGCCTCGGGATCGTATCCAAACCCGTTATTCTGATCGTCAAGCACGTCCTCGATATTGCCTAAAGAATCCAACTTGCCGACATGGCCTGAATTCTGCGTAATCACCGCATAGCCTTGATAGAGAGCCGGCTGGTAAGCCGAGCCTCCGCCCAGCGGAGTGCCCACAGCCGGCGCAACCACACCGTCATTGCCGCTGCCTCCTGTAAAGAAGAAGTCGCCGTTCCATGTGGTGGTGGGCATCCGAAGTTCAAACGAAATCCCATAAGTCGCATCCGCCGCCAATGTATTGTCCAATACACCGTACATATTCATCACTGGCGCAGGGTATCCAGTGCGAACACCCACGATGCCCTGAACCAGGCAGTGTTCGGGCAAATTCACATAAGTACCAGCCGTCGAGCCAGCGGGCTGCAATACTGCTGTCGTGATCTGCGTATCTGAAAAATCGAGTTGTTGGATATTGGCGCAAGCGATCGCCGATTGTGAGGGCACAACCTTGGCCGTCGTAATGGTAAGCGTCGCCGTCGCATTGCCGCCCGAGCCAGTTGCCGTTACCGTGTAGTTGGCTTCGGCAGTGACGATCGTCGGAGTTCCGCTGATGACGCCCGTCGTGGCGCTCAGGCTCAACCCGGCCGGAAGAGCCGGACTCACGCTGTACGACGTTACCGTTCCGCCACTGTTTGTGGGGCTGTCCGGCGTAATTGGCGTCTGCACGGCGTAGACCGCCGGGTTGGTCAAGTAACTCAGCGCCGTAGGCGGCTGATCGTTCACCGTGATGGTCAGGGAAGCTGTCGTGCTGCCGGCCGAGTTGGAAGCCGTCACCGTGTAGGTGGCTTGGGCGGTCACGGCGGTGGGGGTTCCAGTGACGATACCGGTGCTGGCGCTCAGGGTCAAGCCAGCAGGAAGGGCTGGGCTCACGCTGTATGCGGTCACCGTTCCGCCGCTGCTCGTCGGGCTGTCCGGCGCGATCTGCACCCCTTTGGTGTAGACCGCCGTGCCAGCCGTGTAGCTGAGTGCCGACGGCGCTTTGACGCCGCTGTGACCACACGCGCAGAGAAGAACGAATACCGGGGACAGAGAAAGAACAAGTCCTCGCAGGGATATCATAGAAACCACCTTTTTCCCGCTTACGGCGCGACGATATGGCAGGGTCTTGCGTCACTTCACCGGAGAGGCTTCAGGCAGGCTAGCCAGCAGTTTTTTCACGTCAAATCCTCTGCGACGTACATTAACACATGCCACCAGTTCATTACAGCCTACCCAGGAATAACTCTGAGGGTCTGCACCTCCTGACCTCCCATACAGGCATGAGGGTGTCCTCAAATTAAATCTTGTTTGGGTTGATTCATAGTATGCGTCAGGGCAAACACACGTGTCCATGGGGATTTGTCTGTGATGGACTGGCTGCATGCATGAAGCAATTGGAGTTGCCATACGTCGTCGCCGGAGTCGTGTCGAGGTTGACCGTTGCAACCATGCCGCGACCGCGTAGGCAGCTTGCTCGTCTCCGTCGCGGTCATCCCTTTGGGAAAGTGCCGACGACGACGCTTACTGAATCGAGCGTTTGGTCACCCCAGGGGTGGTAGATTATCCAACCGGCGTTATAGGGATTTTTGCGGCGGCGCTGACAAGAATTCCAATGAACGAAGGATAGAGGACGGACAAGTGTCGGCGCAATTGACTCGGAGGGCTCTCGATGAGGCGGGCAAGGCAAGNNGACTTTTCCCTCCAAACTACCTCATTGGTCTTGCAATTTGCGCCACGGGCGTATAATTTCTGCGAATCTGTTTTTAGAATGAAGATTCCTGCGTAAACCTGGCGCTTATGTGATGTTGTTGTGTCGTGGGGCCGAAGCTTTTCTATATCGAGGTATTGATGAGTTCAAGCAATGGATTCCAGACCGAGCGCAAGGCGTCGGAGGCAAAGTATCGCGGATTGCTGGAGGCTGCCCCGGATGGAATGGTGGTGGTGAACCAGGACGGGGAGATTGTCCTGTTGAATGCTAGGGCGGAGAAGCAGTTCGGATACCGGCGCGATGAACTGCTGGGCCAGAAGGTGACCAACATTATCCCGGAGGGCTTTGCGGAACGGCTGATCGCCGACGNNTGGAAGTGAGTTTCCCATCGAGATCATGCTCAGCCCGCTGGAGAGCGCCGAGGGCATTCTGGTGACGGCGGCGATTCGCGACATCACCGAACGGAAGGCGGCAGAGAGCGCACTCAAGGAAGCGGTGAAAAAGTATCGAGCCATCTTCGATGGGGCGCAGGAAGGGATGTTTCAATTCTCCTCCGATGGCGGATTATTGAGTGCTAACCCTTACCTGGCGAAGATGCTGGGCTACGATTCGCTGGAGGGGGTCTTTTCTACAGTCAAAGACGTGGCTCTGGAGGCGTGGGCATACCCGGATGAGTGCGCAAGGTTTATGCAGGAAATTGACGAGCATGCGACCATTCAAGGGTTCGAGTGCCAGTTCAAGCGCAAAGGCAGCAGCAATATCTGGGTTTCGCTGAATGCTCGTAAGGTTTTCGGGGACGATGGGCAACTACTCTACTACGAAGGCTTCGCCACAGACATCACCAAGCGCAAGGTCGCCGAGGATGATCTGTACCGGTCACGCAAGTTGCTTCAGTACATCCTGGACACCATTCCTCAACGTGTCTTTTGGAAGGATCGGAACAGCACCTACTTGGGCTGCAACCAGGCTTTAGCGACCGATGCGGGTTTGAACAACCCGGCAGAGATTATCGGCAAGAATGATTTTGAACTCGCTTGGAGCGGGACGGCAGAATGTTATCGTGCCGATGACAATCTGGTAATGGAAAAGGGAACTGCAAGGCTCAACTATGACGAAACCCAGAGCAGACCAGACGGACGTCTGATTTGGCTCCGTACTAGCAAATTGCCTCTGCACGACCAGGAGGGCAAGGTAACCGGCATCATTGGAACCTATGAAGACATCACCGAGCGCAAGGTCTCCGAGGAACGGATTCGATTCCTAGCCTACTACGATGCTCTTACGGGGCTGCCCAATCGGACTCTTCTGCAGGATCGGTTAACCAAAGCCCTCGCCAGTGCTATTCGGCGAAAGGAAAAAGTTGCACTTCTGTTCCTCGACCTCGACAGGTTCAAAGACATCAACGACTCATTCGGGCACCCGTTCGGCGACCTTCTCTTGCAAAAAGTTGCAGAACGGGTTAAGAGCGGTGTGCGTAAACAGGACTCCCTGGGACGGCTGGGCAGTGACGAATTTCTCATCGTGCTCACTAATGTGAAGGAAATCGCTTACGCACGAGTTGCCGCTGAGCGGTTCATGCAAGCAATGAGTGCCAAATTCGTCATTCAAGGTCACTCCCTTAGCATTAGTTGCTGCGTCGGCATCAGCATGTTCCCCGAAGACGGTATGGACAGCGAAAGCCTGCTCAGGAATGCCGATGCCGCTATGTATAGTGCCAAAAAGAGTGGACGGAACAACTTCCGGTTCTTCACCGAGGACATGAATACTCAGGCTGTGGAGCGAGTGACCTTGGAGAACGATTTGCGACAGGCACTCGACAAGAAAGAACTCTTTCTCGTGTATCAACCGCAGATAAATATCGCCACCGGAAAGATCATCGGACTGGAAGCACTGCTGCGCTGGCAACACCCGACCCTGGGTCTTATATCCCCTGATAGGTTCATACGAATTGCCGAGAACTGCGGCTTGATCATACCTATTGGTGAATGGGTGCTCAGGACGGCCTGCGCTCAGGTACGGAAATGGCAAGATGAAGGGATTCCCGCAGTGTCGATAGCGATCAATGTATCGACGGTACAGTTTTGCCAAGGGGACTTCTGCGAACTCATCAGGAGGGTGCTCAACGAAACGGGACTCGACCCGCATTACCTCGAATTGGAGTTGACGGAAAGCATTTTTTTGGTTGATGCAGACGTGACACTACCAGAGATTCAAAAATTAGAGGCCATGGTGTTGACACTGGCGATTGACGACTTTGGGACTGGCTATTGCAACTTCAACTACTTGAGACAGTTTAAGATCAGCAAGCTCAAAATCGACCGCTCGTTTATCCGAGATATCGCCGTGAATTCTGATAATGTTGCGATCACAACCGCAATCATCAGCATGGCAAAAAGCCTGAGTATCAAGGTGCTTGCCGAAGGCGTCGAAGACGAAGCGCAAATGTCATTCCTGCGGGCACATCAGTGCGATGAGATTCAAGGCTACTACTTCAGCAAGCCTTTGGCAGTTGACAAANNCACTTTTGGTTTCCGCTGGTCCTGGCGTGGGCTGGACGGCGGCAGAACCTGTTTCAGCGTGCCGGAGCCCTCGGCGGCGTAAACCCGGAGTCCCCGGCAACTGGAATCCGTCGTCTCCGCGCCGGAGTAGTCGATGCCGATGTAGCGGCGGAATTGGGGCAACCTTGTAACCTCCTGTTCTCTAAAGCTTGACCGATTCAGTCAGCGAGAGCCTCAATCAACTCGGGTCGATTGTTCCGCACATTGCCCA
>PMGP01000246.1 GCA_003156235.1 Acidobacteriaceae bacterium | reverse complement strand
TTCTGCATCGGGAAATAGACCGGCCTACTTTTAAGGAACCTCTGATCAAGTCATTGTTGCGGTCCAACATTCCCTCAGGGGCTAAAGCCCACATTCATTTTGTTGCCTTTGCGGCACGGCTAAAGCCATGCCTTTTCAAAACATCGACCTAATCAGACGTTCCTTAGGACAGCAGATATTGCAGCAATGCCATGCGAATATACAAGCCGTTCTTGGCCTGACGGAAATAAGCGGCCCGGGCATTTGCGTCCACATCGGGGGCTATCTCGTTAACGCGCGGCAAGGCGTGCATGATGATGGCCTGCGGCTTCATCCGGTTTGCCGTCTCCGCATTGATTACATACACATCCTTGACCGCATCATAGTCCGCCTGCAAGGCGAACCGCTCTCTTTGCACGCGGGTGATATAGGCAACATCCGCCTGCTCAATGACGCCTTCGAGACTTTCGCTCTCGTTGAACGTAATCCCTTTCTTCGTCAGATACTCGCGGTACTGCGGCGGCAGGCGCAGCGACAACGGCGAGATCAGATCGATCGTCACACCGGTGTACAGGCAAAGCAACGGCAGCAGAGAATGAATCGTTCTCCCGTACAGCAGGTCGCCAACCAGCACGACACGCAATCCGCTCAACCAGCCAAGCTCTTTCTTGATGGTGTACATATCCGCCAGCGCCTGGGTCGGATGCTCACCAGCGCCATCCCCCGCATTGATGATGGGCACCGGAGAGTTTTTCGCCGCGGCCTCGGCCGTCCCCTCCTCGTAGTGGCGAATCGCGATGACGTCGGCATACCCGCTGACCACGCGAATGGTGTCGCTGATGCTCTCGCCCTTGGTCGCCGAGGAATTGTCGCGAGCGTCTTCGGCGGACAGTACGCCGCCGCCCAGCTTCTGCATCGCCGCCTCGAAGGAAAACCGCGTTCGTGTGCTCGGCTCAAAAAACAGCGTGGCGAGAATCCGGCCGCGCAACGGGCCCGTCAATGCGCGAAAAACGTCGTCGCGCTCCATTCGATTCGCCGATTCGAAGAGCCCCAGTAGGAACTCCGAATCGTCAAACTGCCGCGTGCTGATTACGTGCTTGAGCTTTTCCATCAGGGCAACCTTCCCTCAGTTTGCCGGGTAAACTTTTCCTCCCAGCACGGTGTACGTCACGCGGCCAGGCAACGTATATCCCTCAAACGGAGACCAGCCGCACTTCGTTTTCAACTCTTCGCGCCGAATTACGGTTGGCGCGTCAGGATTGAGAATTGTGAGCGAACCGAAATATCCCGGCTCGATTACGCCAAATCCTTTACCGAAACCATGAGGAAGAAACTCCTTCACAAAGGAACCCGGATTGTAGCTGCACACGCGCGCAATATCCCTGGCAGAAAACCCGTGCTCCGCCATCAACCACGTTGCAAACGCTCCATAAGTGTCTAGGTGGGGCACGCCACTCTTACCACCCATCTTATCCTCAGGAGTATGGGGGGCGTGGTCGGTGGCGAGATAGTCCACCAATCCCTCACGCAGCGCCGCGATCAACGCCAGCCTGTCTTCTCTGCCACGCAGAGGAGGATTCATTTGCAACCACAGACGATTCTCGTTCGTCAGCATGGTGTCGTCGAAGAACAGGTGGTGTGGAGCAGCCTCGGCCGTAACGCGAACTCCCCGCGCTTTGGCCGCAGCGATCTTCTCCAGGCCGCCCTTGGTTGAATAATGACAGAGCTTGCCGATCAGGCCATATCGCTCAATCAGGTAGATCGCAAACTCCGTCGCCGCGATTTCAGCCCTGGCTGGGCGCCGCTGCTCATGAGTCGCCGCACCCTTGCTCACTTCGAGAATCGCAGGGTCTTCGCAGTGGAAGCTGACATTCTTGCTGCGATACTTCGCGATCACCTTTTCAAGCTGCTCCCGCGAAGAGAAAAATAAATCTCCCACCGACGGCCCCATGAACGCTTTATAAGGCACATTCCGCGTCAGCGGGCTGGTGTGCGGCCCAATTCCGGCATATAGCGTCACATGCACAGCGGACTTCGCCGTCAATTTTTCCTTTTCCGCATACTTTGCATCGTCCACCGGCGCGACGGGATTGTTCGGCATGTCCGCAACATGCGTCACCCCGCCATGGATGGCCGCGGCGGAGACGGTTGCAAAGTCCTCTATGTAGACTTGCGATTGGCTTGCATCCTCCCGCGCGTGAATATGCAGATCGCCAAAGCCGGGGAGAATAATCTGACCACGAAGATCAAGATCGCTATTCCCCGTTGCTGGCCCCACCTTCTCAATCAACCCAGTCTCGGTATTGATTTCTATCGCGCCCTCAAACTCACGATCATGATTTGCGATCCTTCCCTCAACGCGCAGCATGTGCGGCCTTTCTCGCAACGTTGATCTCATCGCGAAGATCACGCGCCGCCGCCGCGGGATCCTCACTGAAAAGAATCCCCCTTGAGCTGCTGATCAAAAGCCCATTGCCCTGAGCGTCCAGGCCGGCGGAAACAACCGCTGCCACATCGCCGCCTTGCGCGCCCACTCCTGGCACAAGAAACGGAATCGTCGGGGCAATCGCCCGTATTCTTCTCATCTCCTCCGGATAGGTTGCCCCGACAACCAGCATGCAGTTGCCCGCGACATTCCATTCGGTGCTCACGCGCATCGCAACCGTCTCCCACAACGGCCTGCCGCCAGAGTCGAGGTCCTGGAATTCGCCTGCGCCGGGATTTGATGTCCGGCACAAGATGATGCACACCTTGTCTCGCCTCTCCAGAAACGGAGCCAGCGCCTCTTTGCCAAGATACGGGTGCAGCGTAACCGCATCAAAACCCATCGCATCGAAGATGGAAACCGCATACCCGCGATTTGAATTTCCAATATCGCCGCGTTTTGCATCGCAGATTGCTGGAATATCAGGATGCTCACTGCGCAAATACTCCATCGTCAGCTCGAGTTCCGCAATTCCCTGCGATCCTTGAAACTCGTAGAACGCCATGTTGGGCTTGTACGCAGCAACATATGCGTGAGTCTGCTCGATGATCCATCGATTAAAGGCAAACAGCGGCCATGCATCGCCGGAGAAGCGTGCGGGAATGCGACTGAGTTCAGGATCCAGCCCAACGCAGAGCAGCGATTCAACCGCCTCCATTCTCCGTTCGAATTTTTGCATCGCAGCGTTCACAAGTCCTCTATTCGAAGCCGTGCCGTTTAGCCCACGTACGTGGTTCCTGGAGCCAGTCGCGCACCGCCGCCGCGCCAGCCTCATCAATCATCTTGCTTTGCAGCGCGCTCTGCAGCACCGCCTGAAATGTCGTTGCCGCATGAAGCTGTATGCCTGCATTCTTGAACAACTCTACGGCCTCCCGGAAGCCGTAGCTGATGATGGCCACGCAGTCGCTGACCACAGCACCCTCGGCGCGCAGAGCCTCAATCGCCGCGATGCTGCTGCCCCCGGTCGTCACCAGGTCCTCAACCAAGACAACGCGCCGGCCCATCACGTCGCCGCCCTCGACGCGCTTCCTGGTGCCATGCTCCTTCAGCTCTTTGCGAATGAAGACCGACGGCAAGCGCATCGAAAATCCAAGCGCCGCGCTATGCGGAATCCCGGCAGCCTCAACGCCGGCAACGACATCGACTGGAATCTTTTGTTCGGCAATCAGAGCTTCAAAGCCGTGAATCACCTTCGCCCACTCTTCGGGCCAAAATGGAAACCGTCGATTGTCGCAGTAAACCGGAGACTTGATTCCGGACTTGAAGGTGATTGGCGCAGCAGGCAGAAAGCCCACTCCTTCAATCGCAATCAAAGCGTCCGCAATCTCGCGGCTTCGGGATTCATAGCTCATGCGCCAGCTCCTTGATTATGTTTCGGATTATGTTTCGGCTGGTTGTTTTGGGAAGCAGGAGTTGTGCCGGCGAAGATGCCGAACGGGCCGCGCTCTAGATTGTCCAGGCAGGACTCTGCCGGATCGAAAAAGGGCTCCGTGGGCATTCGCCAGACTCCCTATACGTTGAGTATATCGCATGGATTTCTGTGCCCGTCGGAGTCGTTGATGGCCTCGATCGCGGCAAAATACCGGCAAAGTTGCGCCTTTTGCGGCGATTTTGTCACAGACTTGACTTTTTACGTCGGGGAAGTAGTCTGGTGGTGTCAGCGCGCCTTTTTTGATCTGCAAATCTGCTTTACTTTGAATTTTGCGCGATTTTCCTCATCTGGATAGGAGATGATGGAAGAGAGCAATTTTATCGGCCGGCTATGGATTCCGTGGCCTGGTCGACTTGCCTCCGCTCAACCCTTTACGCTAGCCGGAATCTGTATGTACTGAAATCCGGCTACTTCAGCTTATTTTTCCACGGGAGACGCTCGTGACAATCAAGAATGTACTCCGGCGCCAGCCATGCAGTGAGGCATCATGTGCGGAATAGTCGGTGTCTTTGGGCATAGTGCGGTCAGTTCGGTTATCTACGAAGGCCTGTCCATGCTTCAGCATCGCGGCCAGGATGCCGCGGGCATTGCGACGTACTTTGAAGGCCGGTTTTACCTCGAAAAGGGGATTGGCCTGCTCACGGATGTCTTCAAAGCAGACAATATGGCGCGGCTGCTGGGCGATATGGGCGTCGGCCATGTGCGCTACCCGACTGCCGGATGCTCGTCGGTGGCCGAGGCACAGCCGTTTTACGTCAACTCGCCGTATGGAATTATCTTCGCGCACAATGGCAATCTGACAAACGTTTCGGAGATCGTCAGCAGCTTGTTCCAGATGGACAAGCGGCACCTGAACACCAACTCCGACTCCGAGGTGATGTTGAACGTCTTTGCGCATGCCATGGCGCAGCGCGGTTCGATCAAGCCCACGGAACTCGACGTCTTCTCCGCGGTCGAAGAGGTCCACCAGCGATGCCATGGCGGCTACGCGGTCATTGCCATGGTCGCGGGCGTGGGCATACTTGCCTTCCGCGATCTACATGGCATTCGGCCGCTGATCTTCGGCACTCGCGGCCAGGGCAAAGAGACGGAATACATGTTTGCTTCGGAGAGCGTGGCGCTGCAAGGGGGCGGATTTGCTCTGAACCGCGACCTCGCGCCAGGCGAGGTGATTTTCATCGACATGAAGGGCGCCTTCCATTCTTACGTGAGCCCATTGGCGCATGAAAAGACTCCATGCATCTTCGAATTCGTCTATTTGGCGCGGCCGGACTCGGTGTTGGATGGCGCGTCGGTGTATCAGTGCCGCATCAATATGGGGACGAAGCTGGCGGAAAAGATCCAGCGGGAGTGGCCACATCTGCCGATCGATGTCGTGATTCCGATCCCCTCGACGAGCCGGGTGGCGGCGCAGGAGATTGCAGCACAGCTGAAGCTTCCCTATCGCGATGCGCTGGTGAGGAACCGCTATGTAGGCAGGACGTTCATCATGCCCGGGCAGGCGCAGCGCAGGCTGTCGGTTCGCCGCAAGCTGAACCCGATTCCAAAGTTCTTTCATGGGAAAAATGTGCTGCTGGTGGATGATTCAATCGTGCGTGGCACCACGATTCAAGAGATTATCGCCATGGTGCGCGAGCAGGGCGCGAAGAAGGTTTATGTTTGCTCGGCCGCGCCTCCGGTGCGTTTCCCGAATGTGTATGGGATCGATATGCCGGCGCGATCAGAGCTGATTGCCAGCGGACGAAGCGTGCAGGAGCTGGCAAATGATATTGGAGCCGACGAGCTGATCTTCCAGGATCTGGAAGATTTGAAACAGGCAATTATCGAGGCTGCGCCCGGGCTCACGCAATTCGACACAGCGATCTTCGATGGAAAGTATGTCACCGGAGACATCACGGAAGAGTATCTCAACACCCTGGAACAAAAACGGAACGACGCTGCCAAACACACAGAAGATGTCGCGAGCTACATCACAAGAAATCTCTCCGCGCACCTCTAATGGTGCGACGGTGCGAATGCTGCCGGGGCTTTTGGCTCTGACGGAGTTCGAGGCTGCGCGGGTGGCCGCGCGGCTGCGCGCCATCGATGCCGCCGTGGACGCGGTCGAAGCGTCTTACCTGTACTTACTGCTTCTGAATAAAGAGTCTGAGAGCGGAATCGATCACCAGAGGCTGGCCGAGTTGCTTGGCGCCAGCGCGGAGTGCGCTACGAGCCAGTGCGTGTGGATTGCGCCGCGCGTGGGTACGCAGTCGCCGTGGTCGAGCAAGGCGACCGACATTCTGCACAATACGGGCTTTGCTGCGATTGAGCGGATTGAGCGCGCACGTGTGGTGCGCATCGATTCTTCCGGCGCAATCGATCTCCGGGCGCTCGCTGTGGCGTTGCACGACCGCATGACCGAGAGCGTTTTTTTCGAGAGCGCCGATGAGTTGCAGAAGCTGTTTGCTCCGCGGGAGCAGAAGACGCTAGGACATATCGACGTGCTGGGGCAGGGCGCGGCGGCGATTGCCACGGCGGATCGCGAGCTGGGACTGTCGCTTGCCTCAGATGAGATTGATTACCTGGTCGCGGAGTTTACGCGGCTCAAACGCAATCCTACCGACGTCGAGTTGTATATGTTCGCGCAGGCAAACAGCGAACATTGCCGCCACAAGATATTCAATGCAAGCTGGACGATCGATGGTGTGAAGCAGCCGCGCTCGCTCTTCCAGATGATTCGCAATACCAATGAGGTGTCGGGCGAGGATGTGCTCTCGGCTTATCGCGACAATGCGGCGGTGATTCGCGGCGGGCACGGCGGAAGGTTTTTCCCTGAGCCTGCGGGCGCGGTCTACGCATATCACGAAGAAGATATTCATATTTTGCTGAAGGTAGAGACGCACAATCATCCCACGGCGATCTCGCCATGGCCGGGGGCAGCGACTGGATCGGGTGGTGAGATTCGCGATGAAGGAGCGACCGGGCGCGGAGCGAAGCCGAAGGCCGGGCTGTGCGGTTTCACGGTGTCGAATCTGAATCTGCCGCTGGCGCCGCAACCGTGGGAGCGAGTGTATGGACGGCCTGCGCATATTGCTTCGCCGCTGAACATCATGATCGAAGGGCCGCTGGGCGCGGCTGCGTACAACAACGAGTTCGGCAGACCGGCGCTCGCTGGATACTTCCGCACCTATGAGCAGTCGAGGGTGAACTCTGAAGGCGCGGTCTTCGGGTATCACAAGCCGATCATGCTGGCGGGCGGGCTGGGGAATATTCGCGCGGAGCACGTCGAGAAGGGCGCAATGAAGGCCGGCTATGCGCTGGTTGCGCTGGGCGGGCCGGCGATGCTGATCGGGCTTGGCGGCGGCGCGGCTTCCAGCAGCGCAGGCAGCGGAAATACGGATCTGGACTTTGCTTCGGTGCAGCGCGATAACGCGGAGATGGAACGCCGCGCGCAGGAGGTCATCGACCGCTGCTGGCAGCGCGGCAAAGAGAATCCGATTGCGTTTATTCACGATGTGGGCGCGGGCGGATTGTCGAATGCATTTCCGGAGTTGATCAAGGACGGCGGTTGCGGCGGGAGTTTCGATTTGAATGCGATTCCACGCGGCGAGGCCGGATTGAGTCCGCTGGAAGCGTGGTGCAATGAGGCGCAGGAGCGCTATGTGCTGGCGATTGCGCCGGAGAATCTGCAAATGTTCGCGGACCTCTGCGAACGTGAGCGGTGTCCGTTTGCCGTGGTCGGCACGGCAGAGCAGGGTTCCCATCTCACGCTCAAAGAGCATACGGCATCCGGAGAGGCGGGAAAAGCAATCGATCTGCCGTTGCAAGTTCTCTTTGGAAAACCGCCGAAGATGGAACGCGGGCTTGCACGCACGAAGATTTCCGCCGCGCCGCTCGATTTTGCGGGTGTAACTATTGCGGATGCGGTGGAGCGGTTGTTGCGACTGCCGGCGATTGCGTCGAAATCGTTCTTAATTACAATTGGCGACCGCAGCGTTACGGGAATGGTCGCGCAGGATCAGATGGTGGGGCCGTGGCAGGTTCCGGTGGCCGACTGCGCGGTCACGCTGGGCGCGTACGAGTCTTTGTGGGGCGAGGCGATGGCCATTGGCGAGAGAACGCCGTTGGCAGTGATCGACGCGGCGGCTTCGGCGCGCATGGCCGTGTGTGAGGTGATCACCAATCTGGCCGGCGTGGCGATCGGGTACGAGCAGATCGGTAAGCTCGGCGACATCAAGCTCTCGGCAAACTGGATGGCGGCGGCGGGCGATGGGCAGGAGGATCAAAAGCTTTTCGACGCAGTTCATGCGGTGGGAATGGAGTTTTGCCCGGCGCTGGGAATGACGATTCCGGTGGGCAAAGACTCGATGTCCATGAAGACCAAGTGGGTCGGTGAAGGCGGCGAGACGAAAACTGTAATATCGCCGCTATCGCTCGTTGTGTCGGGGTTTGCGCCGGTCAGCGATGTGCGCCGGACGCTGACGCCGCAGTTGTGCGAAGGCGACACGACGCTGATCCTGATTGATCTTGGCCAGGGGAATAATCGGCTGGGCGGATCATGTTTGGCGCAGGTGTACGGGCAGGTTGGAGATGAGGCTCCGGACGCGCCCGCGGCTGAGGTGATGAAGGCGTTTTTCGATGCGATGCAGCAGTTCAACCGCGAAGGCAAGCTGCTGGCGTATCACGATCGCAGCGATGGCGGATTGTTCATCACGCTGGTGGAGATGGCCTTTGCCGGGCGGATGGGGCTGGAAATTGATTTGCCGGTTGCGGGACTGGCAGAGCTATTCAGCGAAGAACTGGGCGCGGTGGTGCAGGTTGCTGCGAAGGATGTCGCCGAGGTGCTTGCGCGGCTGAGCGCCGCCGGACTTGCCGCGCAGGTGGTTGGCTGTGGCGTGCCGGGCAATGAGATTGTGATTCGCGGTGGCGGCAAGATTGTGTATTGCAACACGCGCACGGCGCTGCACACGATGTGGGCGGAGACGAGCTTTCATATTCAATCGCTGCGCGACAATCCGGAGAGCGCGCGGCAGGAGTTCTCGTTGCTGCAAGATGCCGAGCGGCCCGGACTTTCTGTTAGCGTGCCTTTCGATCGGGCCGAGCGGGTGAATGCGCCGTTTGTGCATACAGCGCGGCCGCGAGTTGCCATTCTGCGCGAGCAAGGCGTGAATGGGCAGGTGGAGATGGCCGCGGCGTTTGATCGCGCGGGCTTTGCTGCCGTCGATGTGCATATGAGCGATCTGCTGGCTGGGCGCGTGGACCTTGCGGAGTTCAAAGGGCTGGCTGCGTGCGGCGGATTTTCCTATGGCGACGTGCTGGGCGCGGGCAGTGGTTGGGCCAAGACAGTCCTCTTCAATGACCGGCTGAAGAAGATGTTCACCGAGTTCTTTGCGCGCGCGGACAGTTTTGCGCTGGGCGTCTGCAATGGCTGCCAAATGATGGCGCAATTGCGCGAGATTATACCGAGAGCCGCGAGTTGGCCAGATTTCGGGCGCAATGTGTCGGCGCGGTTTGAGGCACGGCTGTGCATGGTGGAGATTCAGGAGTCTCCGTCGCTGTTCTTCGCGGGCATGGCCGGCGCGCGCGTTCCGATCGTGACTGCGCATGGCGAAGGTCATGTGAGCAGAATCGCGTCCGGTGCGCCGGTCGCGATGCGCTACATTGATACGTATGGCAAAGTCACCGAGCATTATCCGCTGAACCCGAGCGGCTCCGTGCAGGGCGTTGCGGGATTGAGCAGCGCGGATGGACGCGCGCTGATTGTGATGCCGCATCCGGAGCGCGTTTTTCTGGGCGTGCAGCACACCTGGGTGCGGGACAAGATGCGCGAACCGAAAGACAGCCCATGGCAGCGAATGTTTGACAACGCGCGCAAGTGGGTTGGGTAGGAGAGAGCGTGAGTTCAAAGGTGGATTACAAGTCCGCGGGAGTGGACATCGAGGCCGGCAACGAGGCGGTGCGGCGCATCAAGTCGCACGTGGCCGAAACCCATAAGCAACATCCGTCGGCGGTGCTCACCGGGCTGGGTTCGTTTGGCGCGCTCTTCGCACTGGGCGATGCGCTGAAGGGCTTGAAGGATCCGGTGATGGTGCAGAGCACGGATGGCGTGGGGACCAAGAGCAAGGTGACGGTGATGGCGGGCCGTTATGAAGAGCTGGGCCATGACCTGGTTTCTGCTGTCGCGGGAGACATTGTGGTGATGGGCGCGACGCCGCTTACGTTTCTGGACTACCTGGGCTTTCACAAGACCGAGCCGGAGATTGTCGAGGCACTGGTGCGCGGGATGAGCGCCGCGTGCATCGCGGCCGGCATTGCGCTGGTGGGCGGAGAGACGGCGGAGATGCCCGCGGTGTATGCGGAAGGCGACCTGGATGTGGTTGGCTTTGTTACCGGGGTGGTTGATCGCGAGCGTTTGCTGACGGGCGCAAACATAGTTGCGGGTGATGTGCTGTACGCGATCAACTCCAGCGGTTTGCATACGAATGGATTTTCGCTGGCGCGCAAGCTGATCTTCGAGATCGGCGGCTACGCAATTGATGCGCGGCCCGAGGAACTTGCCGGGAAATCGATAGCGGATGCGCTGCTCGCGCCCCATACAAACTACGTTGCGCCAGTAAGAAACATTCTTGACGCCGGGATTCCGGTGAAGGGCATGGCGCATATTACTGGCGGCGGGCTGGTGGAGAATGTGCCGCGCATTTTGCCGGACGGATTGGGCGTCGTGATTGATCGCGCGACCTGGACGCCGCAGCCAATCTTTGCGCTGATGCAGCGGCTGGGAAATATCGACGATCTCGAGATGCATCGCACCTTCAATATGGGCGTGGGATTGGTGCTGATTGGGCCGCCGGGGTTGCAGAGCAAGTTGGCGGCTGCGATTACGGGCTTTTCCGCGCTGCGTGTTTGGGAGTTGGGGCGCGTGGAAGCGGGAGCATCCGGAGTGCGTTTTATCGAGGTGAATTGAGATGAATCGACAAGTGCTGCTCGATGCGATTCCAAAATGCCTGACGGCGACCGATCTGCCGCTGAAGGCGAAGTATGCGGGCAAGGTGCGCGACACCTATGAGACGGGCGATGGCCGCCTGCTGCTGGTGACGACAGACCGGCAGAGCGGCTTCGATCGCTTGCTGGGCGCGATTCCATTCAAGGGGCAGGTACTGAATCGCACGTCTCTGTATTGGTTTGAGCAGACTCGCGGCATTGTTGGCAATCATGCGATTTCCAGCCCCCATGCGAATGCGCTGATTGCGCGCAAATGCACTGTGCTGCCTATCGAATTTGTGGTGCGCGGCTATATGACGGGATCGACTGATACATCGATCTGGACGCAGTACCAGAACGGCGTGCGGAACTATTGCGGCCATGCGCTGCCCGAGGGCATGAAGAAGAACGAGCGTCTTGCGAAGAACATCGTCACGCCCACGACCAAGGAGACGACCCACGACCGGCCGGTTACGCCAAAGGAGATTGTCTCTGAGGGGTGGTTGACTGCGGAGCAGTGGGAGTTTACTTCTGCAAAGGCGCTCGAGCTATTTGCATTCGGCCAGAAAATTGCCTCCGAGCGCGGGCTGATTTTGGTGGATACGAAGTATGAGTTTGGCGTGGCGAGCGACGGCGAGATTCTGTTGATCGATGAGATCCATACGCCGGATTCGAGCCGCTACTGGCTGGCCGACAGCTATGCGCAACGGCTTGCTGCGGGGCAGGAACCCAACATGATCGACAAGGAGTTCTTCCGGCTGTGGTTTCGCGAGCGCTGCGATCCGTACAAAGACGCCGTGCTGCCGGAGCCGCCGGACGATCTGATTGCAGAACTTGCGGCGCGATACATTCAATTGTTCGAGAAGATAACGGGAACGGCATTTGAGCCTGACCTGCGGCCGCTGGAAGCAACCGTGTTGGCGAGTCTGGCGAAATGAGCGAGACGATTCTTATCGTTGGTTCGGGAGCGCGCGAACATGCGATTGCAGCAACGCTGGCGCGTTCGTCTAGTCAGCCGAAGCTGGCGTGCTTTAGCGGCGCTCGCAATCCTGGCATCGCGACACTGTGTTCCGAATATGGCATTGGGAATATTGCAAACCCGGCGGAGGTGGCCGCGTTTGCTGGCGAGCGACATGCAACGATGGCCGTGATAGGCCCGGAGGCTCCACTGGCGGCGGGAGTTGCAGATGCGCTGTGGGCGGCGAAGGTTCCTGTTATTGGCCCGACGCAGAGCCTGGCGCGCATCGAATCGAGCAAAGGCTTTGCGCGTGAGTTGCTGGCGAAGCACAAGATTTCGGGCAATCCATTCTTTCAGCGTTTTGCGTCGCTCGATGGGCTCGATGAAGTGTTCGCGCGCTATCCGAACCGGCATGTCATCAAAGATGATGGACTGGCTGGCGGAAAGGGCGTAAAGGTCTGCGGCGATCATCTGCTATCGCTTGAAGACAGCCTTGCGTTCTGCCGGGAGCTTGTTGCTCACGGGCATTCGTTTGTCGTCGAAGAGAAGGTCGAGGGCGAGGAGTTTTCGCTGATGAGCTTCTGCGATGGTAAGACTTTGCAGCACATGCCCGCGGTGCAGGACCACAAACGCGCATATGAAGGCGACAAAGGACCGAACACGGGCGGCATGGGAACGTACACGGCATCGGATCACAAGCTGCCATTTCTTGAGAATGCGGACATTGCGGCAGCGCAACAGATCAATGAGCAAGTCGCATCGGCGCTGGCTATGGAGTGCGGCGCGCCGTACAAGGGAATTCTCTATGGCGGATTCATGGCCACGTGCGATGGCGTCAAGCTGATCGAATACAACGCCCGCTTCGGGGACCCTGAATCGCTCAATCTGTTGCCGCTGCTGGAGACGGATTTCGTGGAAATTTGCCGCGCCATCGTGGACACGACGCTGGCTGATTGTGTTGTGAGCTTCTCGCCGAAAGCCAGTGTCTGCAAATATGTCGTGCCGGAGGGCTATCCGGACAATCCGCGCAAGGGCGATGCAGTGCTGCTGCCGGCGGAGTTGCCCCAGGGAGTCACAATGTATCTGAGCGCCGTCGATGTGAAGGATGGTCAGTTGATTGCGACGGGTTCACGCACGCTTGCGGTTGTTGGAATGGCCGCAACGATTACCGATGCAGAGGCGTTGTGCGAGCGAGTTGTATGCCAGATTCCGGGGCCGTTCTTTCATCGCGCGGATATTGGGACAAGGCCGTCCATAGCCCGGCGCGTGGAGCACATGAAGGCGGTGCGGCCGGCATGAGTTTGAAGGTCGGTGTTCTTGGTTCAACTCGCGGATCGGCGCTGCAAGGGACTCTCGATGCCATCGCGGCGGGCGCGCTGGATGTCGAGATCGTGCTGGTGGCGTCGGACAAGCAGACTGCTCCAATCCTTGAGCGGGCAGCGAAGCATGGAGTTCGCGCGCTGTTTCTCGATCCGGCAGGATTGAAGCGAGAGGACTATGACCGGCAAGTGAGTGAGGCGTTGCGCGAGGCTGGAGCGGAGTTGGTGCTGCTGATTGGCTATATGCGTATCGTGTCCGATAAGTTTGTAGAAGTGTGGCGGGGAAGGCTGTTGAATGTTCATCCGTCACTGCTGCCGGCGTTTGGCGGGCTGATGAATCTGAAGGTGCATGAGGCGGTGCTGGTCGCGGGCGTAAGCGAAACTGGGTGTACGATTCACCAGGTGACCGAAGAAGTCGATGGCGGCCCGATTGTTTTGCAGAAGCGTTGCCCCGTGCTGCTGGGAGACACTGCGGAGATTTTGCAGAGCCGTGTACAGGCGCTGGAGCAGGCCGCATTTATTGAGGTGTTGCACGGGTGGAGGAGATGATGGCGGAAGCGACGAAAAGAACCGACGTTGGAATCATTATGGGGTCGAAGTCCGATTGGCCGGCGATGGAAGCGGCGGCCAAAGTTCTCGACGAGCTTGGCATCGCGTATGAAGCGGAGGTTATTTCCGCACACCGCACTCCAGACAGAGCGCTGCAGTACGCCGAGAGTGCAAAGGCGCGCGGGTTGCGCGTGATTATCGCGGGAGCGGGCGGCGCGGCGCATCTGGCGGGATTTGTTGCGGCCAAGACGAGCCTGCCGGTGCTGGGCGTTCCGATGAAGAGCAGCGCGCTGAATGGCCTTGACTCACTGCTGTCGATCGTTCAGATGCCCGCGGGAATACCGGTGGCAACGTTTGCCATTGGGGAGGCAGGCGCGAAGAATGCGGGCCTTTTTGCCGCATCGATTCTGGCGCTGGAGGACAAGGCGGTGGCGCAACAATTGGATAAGTTTCGCAGCATGCAGACAGAGAAGGTCTTGAAAGAATCCGACCCGCGTGCATAACGACAGCATCGGGGTAGCACATCAGGGTTAGTGCGTTCTCCAACCCTTTGCTTCAAAAAATCGCAATCCATGTCGCTTCACTCTACCGTCAGCACCAGCTTGCCGAAGTGCGATGCTTGTTCCATGCGGGCCATGACTTCACGGGCCTGTGACCAGGGGAAGAGCTCGGCGACGGGGCGCAGACCGGTCAGTGTGATGGCCTGGTTCATCTCCTCGAAATCTTTGCGCGAGCCCACGTAAATGCCCTGGATGCGAGCCTGTTTGTGGAGGATGAGGGCGAGCGGCAAAGGCTCGGCAACACCAGCGAGCACACCGATCTGGGCGATGACGCCGCCCATGCGGATGGCTCCGAGCGAGCGGGGCAGCGTGCCCATGCCGCCGACTTCGACTACAAGGTCCACACCCTCGCCGCCAGTCTGCTCCAGCGCCCAGCGATCCCATGCAGGAGTTTCGCGGTAGTTGAGACCGGCGTCCAGGCCCAGCGAGCGGGCGCGCTCCAGCTTGGTAGCTGAGCCCGAGATTCCCAGCACGCGCACGCCCATCATGCGCGCCAGTTGCAGGGCAAAGATGGAGACGCCGCCGGTTCCCAGAATCAAAACCGTTGCCCCCGGCTTCAGGCTACCCGCGGCCAGCGCGTTCCAAGCGGTGACGGCGGCGCAGGGCAGCGTGGCGGCCTCGGCGTAGCTGAGATGCTCGGGCAACCTCACCAAGCCGGTATCCCTGAGAACAACGTACTCGGCCAACATGCCGTCGATGTCGCCGCCCAGTGCGCCTTTGGACTTGGCCGGGGTGAGCGGGCCGTCCAGCCAGTTCTGCATGAAGATTCCGGCCACTCGATCACCTGTTTTCCAGCGGGTCACGCCGTCACCGACAGCGGCAACTTCGCCCGCGCCGTCTGAGCAGGGGATGCGCGGCAGCTTCAATTTGGGGTTGTAGAGGCCCTTCACCATCAGCAAATCGCGATAATTGAGGGAAATTGCATGGACGCGGACCAGCACTTCGCCGGGGCCCGGCTGAGGCGCAGGGTGCTCCGCAAACTCCAAGGAATCAATGCCAAACGACGAAAACTGAGCGACGAGCATGGGCAATCCTCCAGCGCATTCGGGGTGAGCCGCGTCATGAAGCGGGACGCGACGCGGTCAAAGCCCCGTAGAATAGAAGATATGGCTCGTGGGTGGGAAAGTAAATCCGTGGAGGAACAGATGGCAAGTGCCTTGCAGCAACCGATGGTCGAACTCGACAACGGTTTCGTAAACGAGGAAGTCCGGCGCCAGACCGAACATGCGCGCACGGAACGAGAGCGCCAGAAACAAGTACTCAATTTGCAACGAAAACGCGTTCTATCGCAAACGAAGTCTCAGCCAGGGCGTCATGTCGCCCTGGAGGCAGCCTTGGCCCAGATTGATGGGCAAATCGCGCAACTAAACTAAGATGCCCCCGAAACCCTGCGGGCTTTTCCCCGTCCGCGGCTACGCTGTGCGATGAAAGAGCAGAGAGTTGGCCTGATTCACCGTGGTCAGCCCTATGCGCGCGATGTTCACATGCTCAGGCCGGGTCGCGGCCCAGACGATAGCATCGGCAACATCCTTCGGGGTTAGCGGCGTGATGTTCTTGTAGACCTTAGCCGCCTGCTCCTGGTTGCCGTGGAAGCGCACCAGGCTAAATTCGGTCTCGACCATGCCGGGATCCACGCTGGTGACGCGAATCGGCGTGCCCAGCATGTCCATGCGCAGGCCGTCGTTGATGGAGTGCTCGGCCGCCTTGCTGGCGCAGTAGACCGCGCCGTTGGGGTAAGTCATCTCGCCGGCCACCGAGCCCAGATTGATCACGTGGCCGCGGCCCCGCTCCACCATGCCCGGAACCACGGAGCGCGTCACATAGAGCAGGCCCTTCACGTTAGTGTCGATCATCTCGTCCCAGTCATCGATGTTGCCCTGGTAAAGCTTTTCCAGTCCGCGGCTGAGGCCGGCGTTATTGACCAGCACGTCGATGGCGGCCCACTCGGCGGGCAACTTCTCGATGGCATGCTTAACGGCGTTGCGGTTGCGCACATCGAGACTGAAGGTGTGCACGGCTTCGGCGCCTCTCTGGAGAGCGGCTTCGGCCACGGTGGCCAGTTTGTCCATGCGGCGCGCGGCCAACAGCAGACGCGCTCCCTCGGCGGCAAAGGCGAGAGCAGTGGCTGCGCCAATGCCCGATGAAGCTCCGGTCACGAAAACGATCTTTCCTTTGAGTGTCATGGCTCTATCCTAATCAACCTTTGCCGGATTTTGCACGCCGCTGCGCGATGCGGTATTGGCCCACCGCCAAATCGCAAAATTCACATCCTGATGCGCGGAGACAAGGCACCCGGAAAAACCAGTAAAATTCCGGAATTTTCAGGCGTTTTCCGGAGGCGGTTTCTCACCATGTGGCACGACGGAGGCGAATTCATGTGGAAAAGGCCGATTTGTATACCCTGCTGATTTATATAAATAAGTATATTGTTTTTATAGAGATGCTGGTTTTTCTCATTGCAGCACATGTGAATTAATCTGCACGGTTTTCAGGGAAATTGTACCCCCGGGGGGTATAGGGGGGAGGGGGTACCCCCTCAGGGGTGG
>PMGP01000031.1 GCA_003156235.1 Acidobacteriaceae bacterium | reverse complement strand
CTTTGGGAGTTCAATCCAACTGCGAAGACATGGACATGGGTTAGCGGGAGCAGCACTGTAGATGCGAAAGGCGTCTATGGAACCCTCGGTACCGCCTCTGCCAGCAATGCTCCTGGCGCGCGCAGCAGTTCCGTAAGTTGGGTGGATAGCAGCGGCAATCTGTGGCTCTTTGGTGGGGGCGGTATTGATGTAGCGGGCGCGTCTGGCGACCTCAACGATCTGTGGGAGTTCAGCCCCACTGCGAAGACATGGACATGGGTGAGCGGAAGCAGCACGGGCAATGCACAAGGCGTCTACGGCACACTCGGCACCGCGTCTGCCAGCAACGTCCCTGGTTCTCGTGCCTATGCCGTCAGTTGGATCGATGGGAGTGGCAATCTGTGGCTCTTCGGAGGCGGCAACTCTTCCACCCAAGGAACGGTCGATTTCAATGACCTGTGGCGCTACCAGCCATAACCAATCGTTGGAAGATCACGCGCTGGTGAGACTTTGAGCAACCCAACAGTTCAAGACCTGTCGCTTGCGATAGCATGAAAGGCCGGATATGGGAACACGATTTTTTCTTCGATGTTCCCCCGCGCGTATACTGCGGTCGAATCAAAAGGGCCGATACTCTCACAGTGAACGACTTCAGATGACGCTGAGGTAAGAATCGTGAATTCAGATCAAAAATCGACCTCCTGGCTTCGTGGTTTGCACGAAAAGTACGAAGGAATACGAGTAATCTGGACTGTCGTGCGGTTTTGTTTAGGGATTGGCGTTGTCTGCGTAATTGGCGGAATGGCTGTAGCAGGCTACCAAGGGATAGATGAAAGCGGCTGGATTACTCACAACCACGATACTCCCGTTTGGATTCAGGGTGACTGGCTAGTGGGCGAGTACCGGGACTGCCAGATGCGAACCAGAACAGTTCCGGCGCAAAGAAAAGACCTCGACTCTCTAAATGAGTTGCCGCGATTGTTTTGCGCAGAGGATGCGAACGGGCTGTTCGATTTCCAGCATGAAACTGCTCTTATTCCCCCCCCGCCAGATACTGAGGCTCCGCCACCGGGGGCAATGTATTTTCTCGGCGTGACGGCGAATGATTTGGACCGTGATTTTCATGTGTTGCCGGTGCGATACTTCGGGCGCATCGACCGGCAAGACAAATGGGTCATTTCTTGGCGCTGCCAGCGCAATAGCAATTCTCTAACGTGCAAGGCTCTGGATTGAGGAACGGAGAAGCTATGAATCTCAGGGAAGGAACGCGGCGGCTAGCACTGCTCTTGGGAGTGGTAGGGACAATCTTCGGCGGGTTTGCCTCATACATGGAATTGCAAACCGTCCAGAATCAAAGGGCGCGTCACAACAGATTTGAGCAGTTGACAAATTCTCCGGTAGTGAAACAGGCACGGAAGTACTGTTTTGAGAACAGCGCGATGCCGGATAAGAGGCCCTCCGTGGAATTCGACAGGGACGGCAAATTGATCCCTCCCTATTGCTTAATCCCCATCAATGACGAACGTGCCACCGATTATGCACCCTCCGAGCTAAACAGCGGAGGCATAAAGACAGTTCACTTTCAGAACCGTGAAATTGCGTCCATCGAACCCCAGGACGGCCAGACGCTCTATCCAACGCCAGCACCAGCCACATGGCTGTACCTCTTGATTGCGCTCTTCCCCGTCCTTGGATTCCTCATCCCGTGGGGCGTCGTTCGCTCTATCGGATGGGTGGGAGCCGGTTTCGTCCAACCGGCGAAGTAGGCCAGAAAACGGTGAACCGGATATTACAGGCCCAATCCGTCCAAACCTGTCTCAATCCACGCTCGCGCGCCCGCGCGTACTGGTTGCATAATTCTTTTCCCCGTTACCATTTAATTACGGTCAGATTATTCAGAAACCATTTTTAAGGACTGTAATAATTCCGCTCACGCGCGCGCGCATTAGGGGGTGCAATAATCCCCGGTCGGCACCAGACAATCCGGCTTGTGCCGTGCCAGATAGTCGAGATCATGCCAGTACACAACCACCTTGCACAGTTCGATTCTGAGGACCGTCCCCGGCTCTCCTAAGGCACAGCCACGCAAGCGCACCTTTGCGCCGATGGGGGAGGGCGGCACGTTGCCGGTCACAGTCCCACCGCCTCAAAGTCTTCCCGGAGAATCAGGCCGGACACAAGCACCACCCCGGCCACTTCGCCTATCAGAAAACCCCGCTCTGTCAGCAGTCGCTCGAAAACGTCGCGTGTGCATGGAACCCCGCCGCGCCCAGATTCCCACTCGCAGAAGGCGATGTGCAGGCAGGTCACACCACCAAAGCAGCGCGGCGAACGCACACAGGCGAAGTCCAACCACCGGACGAACGGCTCCCGCCACTCTGCCGGGTCGTGCGGCGGGATGCTGGCAGATGGAGCATTTATTTCTCGAACTGGCAGAGTAGGAACTGACAAAACCGACAAAATGGGGGCGGACCGGGGTTCTGTCGGTTTTGTCAGTCGATGCTCTGGGCTTTTCTGAATTATTTCAGGTGGATTCCAGTCTCTCCAGCGTCTACTCGCCAGCATAGGTTCCCCCTATTCTCGGATTGATGCG
>PMGP01000427.1 GCA_003156235.1 Acidobacteriaceae bacterium | reverse complement strand
TCGAGCTGTTCACCACCCGCGACGCGGCCCGCGCCGCCGAGCTGGCCGCCAAGCTGGAGCGACTCAACCGCGAGCGCCGCGAGACCGAGGTCTCCGCTCTTACGGCCATTGAGAAGCGCCTCGCCGAGGACTCAGAACTGGCCACCGCTCGTCTGCTGGTGATTGACGGCGAGGGCTGGCACCGCGGCGTCATCGGGATTCTGGCCTCGCGCGTGGTGGAGCGCACCGCGAAGCCTGCCATCGTGGTCAGCATCGAGGACGGAGTGGCCTACGGCTCCGGCCGCTCGGTGGACGGCTTCCAGTTGCTCAACTCCATCGAGAGCTGCGCCGATCTCTTCACGCGCTTCGGCGGCCACGCTTTTGCCGTGGGCTTTGCCCTGCCCTCCGAAGCTCTGCCGGAGCTGAAGCGCCGCCTGCGCCTCTATGCCGAGGAGCATCTGGCCGCCCGCGAGCCGGAGCAACTGCTTCACATTCACGCCGAGCTGCCGCTGGATCGCATCACGAGCGTGCTGGTTGGTTGGCTGCGCAAGCTGGAGCCTTTTGGCCACGGCAATCCCGAGCCGGTCTTTGTCGCTCGCGGGGTGCGCCTGCTTGCCCCGCCGCGCTTGATGAAAGAGCGCCACATTCGGCTGGAGCTGGCGCAGGATTCGGTGCAGCCGCAGCCATTGCCCGGCGCCAGCGGCGCCCTGCGCGCCGTCGGATGGCACATGGCCGCCCGCGCAGCCCAGCTAAACCTCAAGCAGGGAAGCCTCATCGACCTCGCCTACCGCATCCGCGAAAACGAGCACCCTGAGTACGGCGGACTGGAAGTTGAGATTGCCGGAATTGAGCTGGCGTGATCTATCTCTTCAGCCTGACGCGNNTGACAGGGTACTCCTGCCATACCGGGTCCGCTCTTCCCATGCTTGTCTTGTCTAAGAAGAAGGTCTTCCTTCCGCTGGTTTCGATCACTCCGCGGTTGACGTCAAACTCGACAATCGCATCGTCGCCTTCGATGGAGAACGGCAATAGCTTTTCCGCGGCCTTGGCCGCCGCCCTCTTAGCGGCAGCTTTTTGAGCCGCGTTGGCCAGCATCTCCTGCGGGCGTTTTAGAGCTTCATCCTGTTCGGCGAGAGAGGGAAAGTTGGTCGTAAAACTCCATTGAGCCGTGTTCTCATAGGCTTTTGCCGAGCAGGGAATCTCGCCTTGCGCGTTGAGGGCGACAACTTGCCCCTTCGCAGCGATCTGATTCTGGAAGATATCCTTGCCTTGCTCTCTCTTCAGCTCCTGAGCCTCCAATTGCGCAGAATTGTCCGTTCCCGGTGGCTCGTTATCGTACTTCAACACAATCTCCCTGGAGCATAAGACAAAACCCTGGTTGTCCTGCAGTTGGATTTCGACGGAGAGGGGACGCGGCGGATTGATGACCGCGAGCGCAAAGCCCGCCTGCTGATCTGGATCGCTGGTTTCTAATGTAAGGCGATAATGCAGCGTCTTCTCCCACTTGATGTACAGATGGCCCTTCAATCCCGTCGCGCTGGAGCTGACCGGCCCCAGATCGTACCGTCCCTCCGGGCCGCCCGGACGCAGGTTGACGGCGGCGAAGATGACTAAAAGCAGAACTCCAATGCCCGCGCCAATCGCGGCATAAAACTTTGTTGGATTTTCCGCGAACTTCCGCATCCGTTCAGTCAACGACTCAGGCGATGGCGGCTGGGGAGTGGGAGGTTCACTGGCGGGCTGTTCTGCCTTCGCCTCCTTTTTCACCTCTGGGTAAATGAACAGACCGGTTGTCGTGGAACTGTCGTCGAGGCTCTCCGGAGGCGGTTCAATGATCTTATAAGTAGGTTCACTGGCGGGCTGTTCTGCCTTCGCCGCCGCATTCACGTCAGGAATAATGTACTGACTGGCTGCCGGAGGCTTGTCGTCGAGGCTCTCCGGGGACTGTTCAATGATCTTATAAGTCTTAAGATGCAGTTGCGTTGCTTCATCAATGTTCTTTCCCTCGGGATCTTCTATGTTCGCGTCCCTCATTCAGTTGTCCCCTCTTCCCGTGCAATCCCAGTTGTTGAAATCAATAACATTGAACCACAGATCGCCTTCGCCTGGAAACTAGAAACTGCTCCGTCGGACAGGCGATATGCGCAGGGAGCAGTCTTCACCGCTTCACGCAATCAGGAAAGATGCTCTGTACCGTTACCGCTTGAATTTGTAATGGCAGAAAAGTAGCGCCAGCCTAATGTAGCGTCGGCCTCCTGGCCGGCTGTAGCGCGGGCGTCCACGCCCGCGCTTGTCCAGGCACAATTACTAAATCACACGGTCTTAGCCCTAACTGCGTGCGTCCCCGCTGCGTTTGCGGAAGACCACCTTCAGCTCTCGCCGCCAATGCTCGGTGAGCGCGATCAGCTCCCACTCCACCTGCGGAGAGAAATAGCGCAGTACTGGTTCGTTGGCGGGATGGATGCGCAAGGCCGGTCCAGCCAGCAACAGGCGCGGGGCAAGCGGCGAGACTTCTGCGCCGGCGAAGTAGCCCTGGCGCTCGAAGGCCGTCAGCGGCCTGCCGCCCTCGTTGCCTGCCGCCGGTTGCCGGTCGTTGTTAAGCGCGCGCACGCGAATCCAGTAGTCCAGCGCCTGCAAGGGCAGGTGCAGATCCTCGTCGGCCTTCAGCTCAATCACCGTCAACCGTCCGTTGCGGTCCAGCGTGAGCAGGTCCAGCAGGCCCCGGTCGCCGGCGGAAAGCGCGGGCACCTGCGAGTAAAGCATGTCGCCGCGCAGGCCGGGCAGCAGTTCGGTGATTTCAGCGCGCAGGCGAGCCTCCAGCCAACGCTCCGGTTGCAGGCGGAAGAGCGGGTCGGTGTGCGCGCCGTCGCCGTGGCGGCTTAAAAACAGCCGCGAAAACAGATCGCGGCAGAGCGGCTCGTTTTCTTCCGTGAGCGGCGTCTCGTTGGCTCCCGCGCCAAAGCTGATCTCGTTTTCGCGAGCGAATGTATTGGCGGCAAAGCCATGGCGCACCCGCGCAAATTCCAGGCCATGCAGCATCAGGCCGACTTCAGTAGCCGAGTTGGGGCGAATCTCGACGCGCTCTCTGGCCGCTGGCGGGACTAGAGAGAGCAGGCGGGCAATTCCGTCTTGTGCTCGCTCGATGGCGGCTTCAAAAGAAAAAGCGTGCACCAGCCGCGAGTCCAGGTTGCCGGTGTCGCGAAAATCTACTTCTGTTAGCTCTTCGCTGCGCTCGTCGAGGGTGAAAAGCTGAAAATCGGCGGCAGCGTGGTTCAGCCAGGCCATTCTTTCAGCAGTGGTTCGCCACGCTCCGGGCGGAACAATGACCTTCAGCCCGCCAAAGTGCCGACGCCCGTCGCCGTGCTGGCGGCAATGGTCTAGCCAGAGAATTCCCAGGGTCAGAACGCCGTCCACGATGGCTCCCGACTCCGCCTCGCTGACGCCGATTACCGCCTCGGCCGCAGTTCCCTTCAGCAGCCGTCCGCGCACATAGGAGGGACCAAAGCTGTGCTCCAGATCCATCGCCGAACGAAGGCCGTCCACCTTGGAACCGATGAATTGGCGGGTCAGCACCCTCTCCAGCAGCCGCTGATAGTTGCGCCGGGCGGCCTCGCGCGCGGTGGGCGTGCGGCGGTCGCTGGTGGGAACCATCTCCAGAGTCTGCGGCTTGGCCGCGCCCATGCGGCGAGTGGAAAGGCGCAGGCATTGCGCGCGCTCCTGCACTTCGACGATGGTACGCATCAGGTTGCGCTCCTCGCTCCACAGTTGCAGCAGGCAGCGGCCATGCTGCTCGCTCACCGCGTAGTGGGCGCTGCGCATGTCGAAGAGCACACGGCCATCCTCCAGCACCGCGGCTGCGGGGTGGTCGGCGAGGTAGGCTTCGATGGCTTGGGTAAGCCGTTGGGGAGACGCAGCCTCAGCGCCGGGGTCCCCAGCGACAGGTCTTCGTCGCTGGGGTGGAGCGCCGGGGTCCCCAGCGACAGGTCTTCGTCGCTGGGGTGGAGCGCCGGCGGCCATGCGCTTCTACCAACCCATGCGCGCGCGCAGGCTGGTGATGTGCGCGGTGTGATGGCGCGAGTGCCAGGCGTACATGGCCAGCGCCGTGGCCAGGTTGACGCGGCCACGCTCCGGGTGGTTGTACCCCTTGCGGAAGTCGTCGTCGGTCATCGCTTCCAGCAGCGCCACCCAGCAGCCATGCAGCGCCTCGATCAGCGCCAATGAGCCGTCGATAGGCAGGCGGCTGTCGGGCAGTTTGGCCCAGGCGGCCTCGTCGTAGGGCTTGATGGTAGGCCAATCCTCGGTCAGCGCCAGCTTAGTGCGGACATATGCGTTAATGTGGCTGTCGGCAATGTGATGCACCACCTGGCGCACCGTCCAGCCGTCTTCGCGGTAGGGCGTGTTGAGTTGGTCATCATTCAATCCGGCGACGGCGGCCCTCAAATTCGCGGGCAGTTGCCGCAACGTCTGTATGTACGCCGCGCGGATGCCGGACAGGCTGCTGGCCGGAGGGGTGAAGCGGCCAATCGGATAGCGGAGGTCGTCCTGTTCTGTCATGGCACTAACTTTATCCCATCTGCTCAGTAAAATGAAGCCGCGCAGAGCAACCCGGCTCCGGCGGCCGTGCAGCTTTCGAGCCGCAAGCCGCTCTAAGGAACCGCTGATTAAGTCGATGTTTTGATAGGGCACGACTTCACAGCTTGCGGAAAAACACATTGTTTTGAAAGGGCACGACTTCAGTCGTGCCGTAAATGATTCATAACAAAGCAGGGCTTTAGCCCCTGAGGGAATGCTGACTCGCAATAAAGACTTAATCGGAGCTTCCCTAAGCGTGATGGGAATGGTGGTGATGGTGGTGATCGAAGTGGTGGTTGTAATGATGCTTATGGGCGGCGAACGCAGGGCTGGCAAACACCATCAAAAGCAGTACGGCGGCTAGAAATTTCTTCATGCCAAAAATGTAACACGTGCGCGTCGCTGGTGGTAGACTCCGGAGGCAGCAGGCATCAAGAGAGGAACGGTGGCCCCGGTCGATCTGCCCGGACGATGGCGCGGTAAACTCAGAGATACGATGAGTATTCCGGCTACTTCCCCGCCTCCGAGCCACAAGCAGTATTTTTTTCAGAAATTCGGAATCACCGAACGGCTGCTGGAGCGCTGCCTGGGCGAGGCTCTCTCGGCTGGCGGCGACTACGCTGACCTCTACTTCGAGTCGGTCTCGGCCACCGCGCTGGGCGTGGACGAGCAGATTGTGAAATCCGCCTCTCAGGGCGTCAGTGCCGGTTGCGGAATCCGCGTGCTCAGCGGCGAGCGCACCGGCTACGCCTACACCGACAACCTCAACCCCGACCGCCTGCTGCACGCCGCCCGCACCGCCGCGCTGATCGCCTCCGGGCCGGCCACACAGCCCATTCAGGGCTTCACCGAGCCCTCTGCCGCCGACCTTTACCCAGTTCCGCTGGGCGGCTACGATCTGGATTTGGCCGCGCGACTGGAGCTGATTCTGCGCGCCGACCGCGCCGCTCGAAGTTATGATTCGCGCATCGTGCAGGTCCGCGCCAGTTACTCCGAAGAGCTGCGGCGGATTCTGATTGCCGCCTCTGACGGCGCCTTCGCCAGCGACACCCAGCCGCTTTGTCGGCTCAACGTCTTCGTCATCGCCAAGGACGGCGAAACCACCACTAAGGGCTCGGCAGGCGGTGGCGGGCGCGCTGGGGTGGAGCAGTTTGTAGGCTCCAAAAGCCCGGAGCACCTGGCCCGCGAAGCCGCGCGCGGAGCGATTCTCCAGCTCGGCGCAGTTCCCGCTCCAGCCGGCGAGATGGAGGTGGTCCTCGGCCCCGGCTGGCCGGGGATCCTGCTCCACGAAGCCGTCGGCCACGGCCTCGAAGCCGACTTCAACCGCAAGAAGACCTCGGCCTTCGCCGGTCTGATCGGCCAGCAGGTCGCCAGTTCCAAGGTCACCGTGGTGGACAACGGCACCATCGCAGGACGCCGCGGCTCGCTCAACGTGGACGACGAGGGCACGGCGACGCAGGAGACGGTGCTCATCGAAGGCGGCATTCTCCGCGGCTACCTCAGCGACAAGCTCTCCGCCCGGCTGATGAATATTGCCAGCACGGGCTCCGGCCGCCGCGAGAGCTATCAGTCCATCCCCATGCCGCGCATGACCAACACNNTGCTGGCCGGCGACGACGCGCCCGAGGACATTCTACGCAGCGTCAAACACGGCCTCTACGCGGTCAACTTCGGCGGCGGGCAGGTGGACATCACCAACGGCAAGTTTGTCTTCTCCGCCTCCGAGGCATACCTGATCGAAGACGGCAAAATCACCGCCCCGGTACGCGACGCGACCTTGATCGGCAACGGCCCCGAGGCGCTGAAGCACGTCTCGATGGTGGGCCACGACCTCAAGCTCGACGAAGGCATCGGCACCTGCGGCAAAGACGGCCAGAGCGTGCCGGTAGGCGTAGGCATGCCCACCATCAAATTG
Source organism: Acidobacteriaceae bacterium (assembly GCA_003156235.1). GTDB lineage: Bacteria > Acidobacteriota > Terriglobia > Terriglobales > Acidobacteriaceae > Telmatobacter. The sequence goes on along the minus strand of PMGP01000427.1, from coordinate 12,188 downwards.
GACAAAATGACCGTGGGCGGTACGGGAAGATAGTAGGCGAAAAATACTTGCTCGATTATCTCAAATCTGATATATACTAAATCATGCATTGGTCCGTAGAAATGCTGAACGACATGGTAGCTGCGGAAGTCGACGCTCTTCCAGCCGACATGCAGGCAAAATTTCTGCGCATCGTTTTTTTGATTACCAATTTTGGTCTGGAAATGCTTCATGAACCGCAGATCAAGCATCTCGAAGGCAAACTGTGGGAGATGAGGCTCAAGGGGCGGGATGGAATCTCAAGAGCCTTGTATGTAACAGCTTCTGGTAAGCGTGTGGTCGTGCTTCGAGCATTTGTGAAGAAGACGCAGAAGACTCCGCAGGCAGAGATCGATCTGGCATTGCGACGAGCAAAGGAGATTGTATGACTATTCCATATGAAGTGTTCAAAGCCCGGATGCTGGCCAATCCTGATGTGAAACGCGAGTACGATGCTCTGGCTCCAGCGTTTGAGATCGCGGCAGAATTGCTGCGGGCGCGGAAGCGCACCGGCCTTTCGCAGGCAGAACTGGCCGAACGCATGGGTACTAGCCAGTCTGCCATTGCCCGTTTGGAGAGTGGAGAAACCCTCCCCAGCACAAAGACATTGCTGCGCTATGCCGAAGCTACGAAATCGAAGGTCGAGTTGCGGTTGTCGGTTGCATGATGAACTGATGTTGGACAAAATGATTGTAGACGGAACGGGAATGTAATTTGAGAGCCGATTTCATGTAGTCTAGTTCAATGCTGTTCGTGGTTTTGAATGGTGGTGATTCGTGCAATTCAGTCAAATTATTGAAGTTGTCAAAATAGTGCTCGAATGTTTAATCGTTGGATTGGGTTGGGTATTTGTCCGGAGACTGGAACAGATCAAATCTGAGGTAGCAAGCCATTCGGACTTCAATCAGAAATGGGCAGACCTGTTCTTTAATGCGTCAAATGCACTCATGGTATCCGTCGAACACATAATGACGTACGCATTCCTCTTGATAAGCGATAAGGATGAGAAATCTCCGAAAAGGATGGAATGGCAAGAAGAGATGAACAAGGCTCTCGATATATTGGTCGAGAATCGTTACCGCATAGATAGGTTGGCTGTGCTGGCGGCATCGAATGGGCCTGTTACTCAAAAGGCTGCGGACGATCTATTCAATAGTGTTCGAGAATTATTCAATTCCAAGCGCATAAATTTGATCGAACTTCGTGACAAGACCGATACATTCAACCGGGCAGTAAGAGAAGCACACTCAGAGATGATCGCGTCGCGGGGAAACACGAAGTAGCAGCTATCCAACTCACGCCGCATCCTCCAACCTGACCGTAACCCGCCGCCCCAGCGCTGAAGCGATGTTGACCAGCGCATCAATCGAGAAGCGCGAGATGCGCCCCCGCAGCAAATCGTTGATCCTCGGCTGAGTCACGCCGCAACGCTTCGCTGCCACCGCCTGAGTCCATCCGTTTTGCTTGATGATCGCCTCGATCTCATTCATGAGTTCCGAACGCAAGCTCAGATTGGCCGCCTCTTCCGGCGTGTCGGCAATCGCATCCCAAACGCTGGCAAATTCCTGCATTTCCAGTTTGCTCATCAATTCTGCATTATATCCAAATGAATATAAATTGCAACCGCAAATTGCACGCGCCCCAACTCGCGTATCATGGCCGGTATGAACCCCAAAGCGAATATCGACGCAATACAGGCTGCCATCCAGGAGGCCGGCTTTGACGGCTGGCTCTTTTACGACCATCATCACCGCGACCCCATCGGCGAGCGCATCCTGGGCATGGACCCCAAGCTGCACGTCACGCGGCGCTGGTACTACTTTGTGCCCGCCACAGGCGAGCCGCGCAAGCTGGTGCACCGCATCGAGCAGGCCCGGCTGGATGCGCTGCCAGGCGCGAAGGCGCTGTACTCGAGCTGGCAGGAGCTCGCCGCCGGCCTGGAGGCACTGCTAGGCGGCGCGCGCACCGTGGCCATGCAGTACTCGCCCAACAACGCCATCATGTACGTCTCCATGGCCGATGCGGGCACGGTGGAGTTTCTGCGCGGGCTGGGCAAGCAGATTGTCAGCTCCGCCGACATGGTCAGCCAGTTTGAGGCTGTGCTCAACGAGGAGCAAGTCGCCAGCCACAGCGTGGCGCAGCGGGCCATCGACGCGATTCTGGCCGAGGGCTGGCGCGAGATTGGCCGCCGCCTGCGCCCCGGTGCTGGTCGGGCGGGCGCGTACAGCGAGTTTGACCATGTACAGTGGCTCTCGGAGGCTATGCGCCGCGAGGGGCTGGTCTGGGCCGACGGCCCCAACGTCAGCGTCAACGCCAACTGCTCCGACTCGCACTATGAGCCGACCGCCGAGCATTGCGCGCCCATCCGGGAAGGCGACTTTCTGTTGATCGACATCTGGGCGCGGCTGAACACGCCGGGCAGCGTCTACTACGACATCACCTGGACCGGGGTCGTGGGCCGCGAGCCGGCGGAGCACGAGCAAAAAGTCTTCGAAATCGTGCTGGGCGCTCGCGACGCGGCCATCCATACCGTCGAACAGGCCTTTGCGGCGGGCCGGCCCATTTGCGGCTTCGAGGCTGACGACGCGGCCCGTGCGGTAATTCAGACGGCTGGCTTCGGCGAGTTCTTTACGCATCGCACCGGCCACAATATCGGCCAGGAGGTGCACGGCGTGGGCGCGAATCTGGATAATCTGGAGACCCACGACGTGCGCCTGCTGCTGCCCAACACCTGCTTCTCCGTCGAGCCCGGCATCTACCTGCCCGAGTTCGGTGTGCGCGCCGAGATCGATATGATGACTGCTCCCGGCAAGGCCTGGGTCACGGGAAAAATTCAGCGGGAGCTGGTGAGAATCTAGGGATCAGAGATCAGAGATCAGGGATCAGAAACGCAAAGCCGACTATCAAACCCTCCCTCCGTATATGAAAGCATTTCTCGAAATACATTGTTGAAGGGCGTCAATCGGCGCAATTCAGTGTGTTGACCATTCCCTGACCCCTGATCTCTGACCCCTGACCCCTGTTCGGTGCGTTATAGTCAAAAGTGCATGGCAACTGAAGAAAACAAGAAGACTTCGACGAAATCCGGCTCTCAAGAAGGGTTTGTCTACCTTCCCCTGATTGCCGGTTGGCTGGTGCCGGGCGGCGGGCATTTTCTGCTGCGCAAGTGGGGACGCGGGGCGCTGCTGGCGGCGTCGATTCTCGGCATGTTCGTGCTGGGCCTCTTGATGCAGGGAAAGGTTTATGCAGGCGCGCACGACATTCTGGACCTTCTGGGGCTCGCCGGTGACCTGGGCAACGGGCTGCCTTACGTCCTCAGCCGGATGCTTGGCCTGGGCGATGTGCAGGTGCAGGTGACCACCGCCGACTGGGGCACGCGCTTCATCGTGGTGGCCGGCCTGCTGAACATCATTGCCGCCGTGGACGCGCACAATCTGAAGACCGGGAGGAAATCCTGATGGGCAATGCAATTTTTCAGCCCTCTCACTTCGCGGCGGTTGTGCTCTTTGCTCTCTTCGCGTCAACGGTCTTCGGCATCACCCAGCGCGAGAAGCCGCGAGACATGATCCGCTACGGAATTTATTGCTTTGTGTTGTTTGTGGCCTCGGCGATTGTGCTTAGCTGGCTGATGTATTTTATTGCGCGATAAGCGCCCGATTGAGATTTTGGCTCCTGGGCATAATCAGGCCCAATTCCGTACTTTGCGGGCCTCTTCAATGTATTGTGGAGGCGGATAGTCACGACGGTCGTTGGGAAGTATGATCGCGGTCCGCAGATGCTTCTTGAACACATCCAGGCCTCCTGCGAGGTTTGCAGAGGCTAATCGAGAAACTTCAGTTTCGCTGATCTCGATCTTGTACTGCACATCGAATGAGATTAAATTACGGTCAAAAGCGGCGTGATGTAACTTGCAGAATGCTACTCCATTCTTTGTTTCGTCAGTACTTGTTGATGCTGCAACAGGAATAATATGTGCAGCATCAATCAATTCTAACTGGATTCCGCATGCTGCACATCGATGACTATATGCACCAAGAACCCGCCTGCTAAAATCCGTAGCGCGATATTTACGGGCCATCTGTGACAAGACTACCCGACGATCTCGGTCCTCCACAGTCACAATCTGGGAATCTGTAAGGGTGTCGAGGTGATTCAGTAAAGACAGGTCTTCGGCGACTTTTCCCGTCGAATGCAAGGAAACCGCATTTAGTGCGTAGTCGACCAGGAATTCAGGACGAAAAGCAACGGCGATTTCACCATTATGCCTGTAATGAATTGCAAAAGCATGAGAATGTGCACCGATTAACGCTTCCTCTTTAACTTGAATCGATGGGGATTGAGACGATTGACCCTCATGCTTTGTAATATCGAATCCTACGAATACGCCATAACCTGGATGCCAACCAAGAAGTAGAGTGGTTTCCCCATGGACCGAAGCTGGAACGACGCTCGTGACTTGCACACGGTACTCGTCACTTGAACGGGCAGAGCCTCCTCCATGAGAGCAATTCCATATGTAAATGCAAACGTCAAAACCGTGTTCATCGCCTCGGTACACGCGAAGACGAAAAGGCTTATGGGCGTCGCGAATGAGCGCACTCCATCCACTCTCATCGATAGATCGCAAGACCTGATTAAGAAGTTCTGCGGCGTTCAGTGTGATAGCCATCATCGTTATGCCAACCGTCCGTGTGTAGCAAGCTGAAGCAGTCTGCGATCAAAACGAAAAATGCTTCCTTTAAGATATTCTTCCGAGAGCTCTGATGCAAGCCAATATCGGCCAAGCGTTTCGGCCACCAAGCCTGTAGTATTTGATCCAGCGAATGGGTCAAACACCAGATCTTTCTCATTAGTCAGAAATTTAATAAAGAAATCTGCAAAGCCTGAAGGAAAACGAGCAGGGTGAACCTTTACTCCTGCCTCTCTGCACATTTTCTGGTAGTTGCTATTGCTATCCGTATTGGCCAGTTCAAGCAGATTGGGTGGAATTGCACCACCATTATTCTTACTAAACTTATCTGATATATCGTGTCCGCTTGGCCGAAGTTTGGCAGTGTAGCCGTTTTTGAAAAGGTTCATCATGCTATCGCTATAGGGCTTCAAAACCTTGCGATTATCAGCCTTCGGGTTTTGCGACTTGGATAACCACCAAACTACGTTAACGCTATCCTTCACGCGAATTCGGCGTACATTCACCCATTCGGCGGGAGCTGGTAATCGTGCTGGATTGTAGTGGTAAAACTCTTGCGCAAGGTAGAATCCAGTTTCGCGGACGAGCCTAACTAACAACTCAAACTGGTAAATGCTGCGGACAGGGAAGCCCGGCATATATGCACCCCCCAAGTCAAGCACGAACGACCCGTTAGGGCTTAAGATGCGATAAAAATGCCGTGCGAAATCCATAAACCATTCAACGTACTTGTCCTCATCCTCATTTCCATATTCTTTCTTGCGCTTTAATGCAAAGGGCGGAGAGGTAAGGATCAGATCAATAGATTTATCTGGAATTGTAGGCAAAAGCGCGAGCGTATCGCCTAAAAACGCTCTGCCTAAAGCAGTCGAATAGAACAACTCTGATTTTTCGCTCAACCGCTTTCCGCTCATTATTGAAGCCTTTTCTGGAATGTCAATTCTGCCAACGACAAATCATGCGCACAGCAGTAAAGGAAATTCCCTTCCACGTTAGCCCAAGTCTACTACAGATAGAAGATTGCCCTTTGCCGTTAATCGACCTAATACAGATCAGATTTTTTCACAACAGCATCCAGATTTCCCATCAAACCACCCTGTTCCGCTGCCAGACGGCGGCGTCGAAGCTGTGCGTGCAGTCGTAGCCTTCGACGCGATAGAGTTCAATGGCCTCGGTGTTGGCTTCTGTTACGGTGAGAGAGATTTCGGTGACGCCTTGGCGCAGGAAGCAGGAGGCGGCCAGGGTGAGCAATATGCGGGCCAGTCCGCGGCGGCGAAACTCGGGATGAACGCAGAGCTGGGTGATGTGGCCGCTCTGCGGGCTGACCCGCGAACCCAGCACCAGGGCCACCATCTCCTGGCTGGCGCGATCCATAATCACGTGCGATACCTGCGCGGAGAAAGCGCCGCAGCCCGAGAAGCGGACAATGTTGTTGAGAAAACGCATCGATCCGTGGACCGAGCGGTACTGGTCGTTGACCACGCTGTCGGGATGGCCGTGGTAAGCCGCGGAGATAAGCCGCCCGGCGGAGTCCAGATCCTCTTCGCGCCAGGGACGCAACTCCAGCCCGTCAGGCAGGATTACGCGGGGCGAGGAATAGCAGTCCGCGAGCTGCCGCACCATGAAGAGCCGCCGGTGAACCTGGAAGCCCGCATCGCGAAAGACTCCGGAGAGGGAGCCCGAGGGGTGCAGCAGCAGTTGCGATTCCACGCGGTCCACCTGGGGCGAGTTCACAAGCAACTCAATGATGTGCAGGAGAAGCGTTTCCTCGATTTCGCGGGCGGACCTGGCCTCGGCATGCGGGCCGGGCAACGCAAAGACGTCGCCGATGACCGCCTTGGTCTCTTCATAGATGCAGAAGACATAGCCGGTAATCCGGCCCGCCTCCAGACCCGCGTAGCCGGGCAGCATGTGGTTATCGAGATACTGCATCAGCAGGTTGATTGATACGCGGTAATCCCAATGCAGGCGCTGCGTCCACAGTTCACCCTCCACCTCTAGCACGGGGCGCAACGCCGGCGCCGCAAAATGCCGCAGGTCGAGGATCTCGAAGGAAGCGCCTGATGCCATGCTTCTCCTCTAAAGGCAGGGAACAGGGAATAGGGAACAGGGAACAGATAGACGTGAACCGCGATAAGTTCGCTGCCTAATGAAGTTGATCTTATTCGCAAATTGAGCAAAGTCACTTTGTGTCATATCCTAGCGCCTTTTCTCCTGCAGGATGGGAAAGAAAGAAGTCCGCACTGGACAAATTGCGAGAATGCTATAGCTGATTCCTGTTCCCTGTTCCCTGTATTCACTTACTGGCTGTCCACTTTGTAGACCATCAGGCCCTGCTCCGGCCAACTGAAGAGCTGCTCATAGTGCCGGTCTCCCAGCAACTCTTCGAGCGCGGCCGTGGTGTGCAGATCCGCGCCGCCTTTTCCAGTTACCTGCGCCACCAGCAGATGCTGTTGATCCGGCACGCCTTTCACGGTGTAGTTGACCACCTCGCGATTGCGATAGAAGGCGAGGCCATATTCGACGTCGCGCCGGACGCGGAAGACGGCCACCGTTTCGTCGCCGGGGGCATAAGCAGCCAGCCGGTCGGCCAGCGGACGCGCGGAGTAGGTGCGATCCAGCAGGTGAACCACCTGTTTGGTTGCGCCGATGGCTGGAATGCCGAAGACCGGACCGACGCCATAAAGATAAAGGACCAGCACGACCAGCACGGCAGTGGTGACCAGGCGCAACCGAATCGCGCCGAAGCCTTTAACCACGACGATGATCAGCAGCGCAGCACCGGCGGAGGCCAGCAGAGCTACGGTTAATGCCTGCCACGGGGGCATGACACGGATGCATTCGCCGCCACACTCGCGGATAAAGGCAAGTATCTGGCCGCTTCCCAGCGCTGGCCGGGGCGGCATCGTCGGACTGTGAATCACAAACCAGGGCAGCAGCAGCGCAACCAAGGTCATCAAGCCGCAGAGCGCCGCGTGGCTCACCAGCACCCAGAGTTGGATTCCATGCACACGGCGCCTGGCAAGATAGTCCCCGGTGAGGATGGTAATGGGCGGAATGGAGGGCAGAATGTAGCCGGGCAGCTTGGACTGCGAAAAGGAGAAAAACACGATGGGAATCAGCGCCCACAGGACCAGAAACTCCGGAAAGGCATCTCCGGGCTGGCCGGTGCACTTCTTGCACGGGCCGAAGTGGCGCGAACGCCACTCGCAAACCGAGGTGCGGATGCCGTCGATCAGCGCCCGTACCGCGATCACCGTCCAGGGCATCAGAGCCAGCAGCACCACCACCAGGTAGTACCAGAAAGGCTGTTGGTGTTCATAGCGATCCGTGGCAAAGCGCTGCAGATTGTGTTCCAGGAAAAAAACGCGGAAAAAGTCGGGATTCTGTTGCTGCACGGCGATGAACCAGGGCAGCACGATGGCAAAGTACAACAGCACGCCCGGCCACCAGAACGACCGCCGCAGGAGCGACCACTCGCGGCGCAGGAGGGCGAAGGCGGCCACAATCGTGAGGGCCAGAAACGGCGCCACCGGCCCCTTGGCCAGCGTGGCCACTCCGGTGAAGAAGTAGATGTCGAAGAGCCAGAATTTGGAATCGGTCTCGTACCAGGCGTACCAGCCCAGCAGACCGATGGCCAGGGGCGCCGCCATCTGCATATCGGTCGAGGCGCCGCGGGAAAAGCCCATGATCCCCGCGCAGGCCACGGTGATCAGCGCCGCGTCCAAATGGCCGCCAGGGCGGAATCGCCGCATATGCAGGTAGATGAGCGCGATCATAATGAAGGCGAAGGTGGCCGAGGGCAGGCGCGCGGTCCAGTCATGCACGCCGAAGTCCTGGAAGACGAACATTGCACGCCAGTAGTAAAGCGCCGGCTTTTCCAGCCAGGGCTTTCCATAGAGATAGGGGGTGACGCAGGCGCTCAGCTTGGTCGTGAGCGTGTGCGCCGAGTCGAACCGGTCCAGCATCTCATGCGCGATCTGCGCATAGCGGGGTTCATCGGCTCCCACCAGGCCCAGGTTGGCGCCACCGAAGATCGGAGTCAGCCCGTATGCCAGAAAGAAGATCGTGAAAGCAAGAAAGAGAACCGCTTCACAAACGCCTCGCCAGGGCGGGAGACGCCAGCGCAGTTCTTCGGGCGAATCCGGATTGGGCGGCTCCAGAAAAGGTTCCAGGTAGCCGATAACCCAACCGGGCAGCCGGCTGCGTCGGCTTGCGGGCGAGTCCGGAGCGGATGATTCCTGAAAAGTTCCCACTTCCAGTGTCTCTCCAACAGGGCGTTGCTTGCTTCTCACAGACAAGCGTTGCAGGCTTCGGCCAGGGCGGTAGGGTGTGGACCAGTCCCGGCCAGGGTCCATTTTCTCTTCAAACGCTGTGATCCTGCCGCGCCGCAACAGGCTCAAGGCTAACAGATTCGGGCCTTCGCGCGGAATCTTCTTGAGCCGCCCAGGAAATGTATCTTATTGAAAATACATTTCCGCAAAGGATTGAAAATACATTTCCGCAAAGCAAAAACCACATTTTATTGAAGCTAGTACCATGACCGCATGAATTGGTAATGACCGGAATGTAGCGCCGACCTCCTGGNNCTCGTCCGCGCTTGTGCATAATCAATTACCAATTCATGCGGTCTAAACACTAGGTCTCTGACCGTGTGAATCTGTACCAACTCCGTGCCCCTGTCATCCTGAGCGGAGCGTAGCGTAGCCGAAGGACCTGCGGTGCGTAATTCTGGCGAAAGGGTGGGAAAGCACAAACCTCAAGGAAAAAAATGCGGTCAGAGACTTATCCAGCCGCGCTGCTACTCCGCCGGGTCCGTTTGCGCGGCGGAACTCTGCACGGCGGGCGGTTGCGGCTCGAGCGCCTTCTGCCGCTTGCGCTGCCGGTCCATCAGCTCTTCGATGCGCGCCTGAAAGCGCCCCGAGCGGTCGGCCAGGAAGCTGAGTTCCGGCACGTGGCGCACGCCCATCCGCTCCTTGATCTCATAGCGAATGTAGCCTTTAGCCGCCTCCAGGCCGGCCACCGTCTCCTCTTCGGCCTTTGCAATATCCTGGACGGCGCTATCGACGGCCACATAGACCCGCGCCGATTTGCCGCCGGGATTCAACGCCACCTCGGTGACATAGCAAAGATTGATGCGCGGGTCCACCAGTTCGCCCTCGATGAGAACGCCGATCTCCTCACGCAGCGTCTCCGCCACACGGTCCTGATGGTGCTTCCTTCCTCTGTGTTCCGGCATGATCCCTCCTGGTACGGGCAGACCATTCAGCATAGCAGAGGCGCGCCGGTAGGCCGGGACCATTGTTTCAGCAGGAGATCATTTAAAGGGAAGGGGAATGGGAGCCGAAGGGCCTGAATTTCGCTCCTGTCGTGGTTAGTTCTAAAGTTGTAAATCGAAGATTCCGGAGGGAGCAGGGGTCTTTAGACCCCTGATAGAGCGCGAATTAACGGAGCCTTCAGGCCCGGGCCTCAACGGCAAGGCAGGCATCTCCGCCGATATTTCGCTGCACCTTTCCGGTGGGTGGCCTCGATCTCGGTGATGTTTCCAAACCAAAATGAGGGTGCCCCCGGTCCCTCGCCTTTGGGGACCGGGGATACCACGAACCCCATGCGAGCGAATAGCGAGCGTTTGGCCGCACCGCAGGTGCTTGCAGATTATTTGCCCGCTTCATGCACAATAATCCTCAGAAGTCTTCCTTCAAATCATCGTCCCGGCACGTCCTTTTCGCGCCGTTTTTCAGCCGGAAGCGGCCAACAGAGGCCGAAANNNNTAGGGGTGGGGGTACCCGATGTTCCAGCTTTGCCGGTATATCAAGACCAACGGTCAACGATGCCAATCTCCGGATTAATTTGAGTCGGTCGCGTGTCAAGGCCGGGGTCCCCAGCGAGCGATTGTTGCTCGGTGGGGTGGCTGACCACTGACCACTGACCACTGACCACTGTTCCCTGTTCCCTGCACTTTCACCTCTCGATGTAGTCCCAGAAGGCGTCGGCCAGCTCCGCGCCCAGTTCGTTGGTCATGCGGCGAGCGGCGCGATCCACCTGCTGCTATGATGATGGACGGTCTGGCAATTCGCGTCCGGGAAGCGGAGGCATTTGCCGGAGATGGAGGCCATCCGTATGTTTTTGCGCATCTTTGGATTCTTCGCCGCCAGTGCTGTATTGCTGACGGCTTGCGCGCCCGTACTACGAGCGCAGACCGCCCCGGCGCCCACCGCGTACACCGTTACGGAAACCAATGCGATGTTTGGGTCTCCGTTAATCGTAAAGATCTATCGGAGCGGGTCGAAGGGGCTGGTGGATTCGCGCAGCGGGCCGGACTGGCCGGGGCCCAAGCCGATGCACACCCGTGGACTCTACGATCTGAACACGCATCAAAACCTGAGCTGGGATTTGGTCGACAGCTCGATTCCCTGCGGCAACGGAAATTTCTCCGGCAGCTGGGGAGATCCATTCGCGGACTCCGCCAGTCTGCTCGCCGACCTGAACAAGCAAAACCCCAAGCAGGTGGGAACAGAGACCGTGCACGGGCTTGCAGCCAGGATTCTGGAAGCCGACGGCCCTGCCGGCAAGACCAGGGTTTGGGTGGATAACAAATACGGCCTGCTGCTCAAGGCTCTGTCGATCCCGCCCAACGGCGCGCCGCGAACCATAATTGAAGTTACGGAGGTGAGTTTTGCCCCGCCGCCGGCTTCGATCTTCGCGAGTCCGACTAGCTGCGCCGCCGCCGCTGCCGCCCCGCGCGTCCCCACTGAAGCGGAACGCATTGCCGCCGAGACTGGCGACAGCGCTGACAACTATGTCAATGCCATCTACGGACCCGGCTCGAAGAACTCCTGTTCCGTAGTCTTGCGCGTCGTCCGCGCCGGAAGCATGACTCCCATCATCAACCGGCTCCAGGTCGCCATCGACACCACGTACAACGTCGACAATCCGCCTCACTACGTCTCTGGCATGGGCGTCGACGGTTCACAAACATTTTCCGGCGGCGGCATTCACGAGATCACCAATCAGATTCACAACGGCATGGTGCGCATCGACAACCCGCCTGCCTACTTCAACCTGGATGTGAATCTGATGAAGCCCGGCACCGGCGCAAGCGAGGCACTCATCTATCGCCAATGCTTTGCGCCCACAACCGTTCTTCTCTTCGTGGTCAAGGATGCCGACAACCCTTCCGCTGGCGGCGACTTTCTGTGGGTCAAGTCGGGCAAGTACGCGACCCTCCCGCGCTGACACGCTCAACTCTCGATGTAATCCCAGAAGGCGTCGGCCAGCTCCGCGCCGTGTTCGTTGAGAATGCGGCGGGCGGCGCGCTCCACCTCTTCGATGAGCCCGTGCAGGTAATCGCGGGAGCGGGAGATGGCCACAATGCCAATGGTCGCCGACTGCCAGGTCACCGCCTCGTCCAGCTCCGCCACCGAGACGTTGAAGCCCTGGCGAATCTGGTCCTTGAGCGAGCGCACCACCTGCCGCCGGT
>PMGP01000082.1 GCA_003156235.1 Acidobacteriaceae bacterium | reverse complement strand
TCAAGCACTGGCTCAACGAAGATCATCGGCGGCGGGCAGTCGAGATCGGACGCAAGCTGCTGGAGCGCGAGGCGCGCAAATTCAAGGTGCCGCAAAGCCAGATCAGCGACCAGGACCTGGGCCGCCTCGCCAACGAATATGGCGTAGCCACCGCCGCTGATCTGCTGGCCGCCCTGGGCCTGGGCAAGCACTCCGCCCGCCATCTGCTCAATAAGCTGGCTCCCGGCTCTACCAATTTGCCAGAGCCTGAAGTTGCGCCGGAGATCAAGCCCGGCACTGCGGCGGCCATGTCCGACGCGGTGCGCAAGCTGCACCTGACCGGCTCGGATTCGCTCCAGGTCGAGGGCCAGAACGACATGCTGGTCTATCGCGCCCGATGTTGCAACCCCATTCGCGGCGAAGAGATTGTAGGCTACGTCACCCGCGGCAAAGGCGTGGCCGTCCATGCGCGCGGTTGTCCCAACGTGCAGAACCTGCTTTACGAGAGCGACCGCCGCATCAATGTCGAATGGTCGCGCACAGTCAGCCCGGCCGGCAAGCCGCAGCGCTACCCGGTCAAAATTACCGTCTCCTGCGACGACCGCCCCGGCATGTTGAAGGAGTTGATCGCCGTCCTCTCCGACGACAACTCCAACATCAGCGGCGTCGATATCCGCAAGGACGAGAATGGCGAAGCCGTCGTCGAGCTGATTGCCGAAGCCGAAGACGTGGGCCACCTCAACCGCATGGTCCTCGGCCTGCGCCGCGTCCCCGGCGTCCGCGCCGTGCAGAGAACACAAAAGCTGTAAGCCGCGGCGGTAAGAGGAGAATCAGAAGCTGGCAATCAGTTCAAACCGTTTCGCCGTTGGTTCCACGATCCGTACGCGGCCATGACCGGGATTGATCTGCTCATGGAGGCGAACCACTCCCGCAGACTCCAGCTTGAGCACGTCGCGGCGCACACTTTTAGGATCGCGATTCAGCTCCGTTGCCAGCGCGGAGATGGAAAGTGCCTTGCGGCGCGCCGTTTCGCACAGGCGGATTCGCTCCGCTGTCAGCACTTCCAGCATGGTCAGAGGATTGTCGAACGTAATAGTCATCTCGGGACGAATCGGCTCGCGGCGAGCCAGCTTTGCGGCTCGCGTAAGAGCGCGTTTCTTGTAACCCTCGAATCCGTCCGAACGAACCGTTATCTTCATCGTTTCTCCTCACGCAAACCCTGGACACAGCGAACCTCAGCTGTTTCGTCCACAACCTTGCGAGCGTGCGCGGGTCGGGCCATCGCTGTCATGAGTATATCTCAGGTAGGGCACTTGATGCCACTGCTGGAATCTAGAATTCACCGGTCGCCTTGTGAAGTAGTAGCGCGCCTTGATTCCGCCCGGATAACCGTCTTTCCTGTCCAATGTTCGCATAGGCCTGAATTGATCAGACTATTGCCGGTTGCGGTGGAATTCTAATGTGTATGAGTCATGACGCGTTTTGCGGCGATAGACCGCTCCTCTCCGCTGTTCGCGGCCATGATGAGGCATTTCTGAAGCAGGACGCATGAGGAAGGAGGCCGCTTCGATGGTAGCACTAAAGAAGATACCCTTTGATACCGCGGTTTTTTTGGCGACTGAAGGATCCGGACGAAGCATCCTCCACAACACGGCTAGGCAGACTTTCTTTTCCCAGGGAGACCCGGCAGATTCTGTGTTTTATCTCCAGAGTGGCAGGGCAAAGCTCACCGTCGTCTCCAAGAGAGGCAAAGAGGCCACGGTAACCATGCTTGCGCCCGGGGATTTCTATGGCGAGGAGTCGATGGCGGTCGCGGGAGCACTGCGCGCGGCCTCGGCCATGGCCGTATCCGCATGTGTCGCGCTCAAGATCGGGAGAGACCAGATGCTCCGCGTCCTGCATGAGGAACACGCGTTCTCCGATTATTTCATGCAGTTTATCCTGACACGAGGCATCCGAACCCAGGCTGACCTTGTCGATCAGCTCTTCAACTCCAGCGAACGGCGTCTGGCGCGAACACTCTTGTTGATGGCGGAATTTGGCGGAGCGGGCGAGCCGGAGACCCTGCTTCCACCGGTAACCCAGGAGACTCTTGCCGCCATGATCGGCACCACCCGCTCCCGCGTCAGCTTCTTCATGAATCGCTTTAGAAAGCTCGGCTACATCGAATACAACGGCCGCATTCGGGTTCACACGTCGTTGCTCAACATGGTTCTACACGACGATTTGCCGGAGGAGAACACATCCCGGCCCAAGCTGCTCGATTCTCCGCCCTATCCCGCGCGAACCGCCAGACGAGCGCAGTTGGTATGAGCTGATAATTCATTCTTCTCGTTCGTAGAGCCGGATGTCCATTCGCGTCATTAACTAGGTAAGGAGATCAAATGTCCTTTGGAATTTATGCCGCCGGATACGCAATCATGATTGCCGGACTGGCTTACGCCGCGCACCTTGTGCATATGCCAACACATTGGATTGTTGTGGGCGCGGTGATACTGATTGGCGTAGGAATTCTGTCGGGCGTAAAGGCCACGCGCCAGAGAGACTCCGCCAACTAAGCCGCTTTATCGCCCCAGCACTTGCTTGGCGATGGTGGCCAGTTGCATATTCGACGTGCCCTCGTAGATGGCGCCCACCTTGGCGTCGCGGTAGTACTTCTCAGCCGGAGAATCGCGCACAAATCCGTTGCCGCCGAAGACTTCCACGCACTGGCTGGCTACCCGTTCGGCCACGCCGGGAACAAAATATTTGGTCATGGCGGCCTCACGCACAAACGGCTGGCCGGCGTCCTTGAGCCGCGCCGCGTTGTAGACCATCAGCTTGGCCGCCTCAATCTCGGTAGCCATCTCGGCCAGTGCAAACTGCACCGCCTGAAACTCCGCAATTGGCTTGCCGAACTGACGCCGTTCCTTGGCGTAGCGAACCGCATGACCCCACGCGCCCTCAGCCAGCCCCAGCATCTGCGCGCCAATCCCGATGCGCCCCTCGTTCAGCGTCTCCATGGCGATCTTGTAGCCCTTGCCCGGCTTGCCCAGCAGGTTGGCTTCCGGCACTTGGCAACCATCCAGAATCAGCTCGCAGGTGCTGCTGGCGCGAATCCCCAGCTTGTCTTCCTTGCGCCCCACGGTGAATCCCGGCGCGCCTTTTTCCACCAGAAAGGCGGTGATGCCCTTGTAGCCCGCCGCCGGATCGAGCGTGGCGAAGACGATGAACAGTCCCGCCTCGCGCGCGCCGCTGATCCACAGCTTGCGCCCGTCCAGCCGATAGCCGCCGGCAACCGCCTCGGCGCGAGTTTGTAGCGCAAAGGCATCCGAGCCAGAACCGGCCTCGCTGAGCGCATAAGCACCCGCCGTATCGGCCGCCAGCCGCGGCAGCCATTTGCGGCGCTGCTCCTCCGTGCCCCAGCACAGCAGCGCATTCACCACCAGCGTGTTGTGCACGTCCACCAGAACGGCCACGCCGGGGTCTACTGTCGAGAGCGCCTCAATGGCCAGCACCGAATCGAAAAAGCTGCCGCCCGCCCCGCCCAGCTCTTCGGGAATCTCGATCCCCATCAGTCCCAGCTCAAAAAGCTGTTCCACCAGCCCCGGAGCCAACTGCTGTTCGTCGTCCATGGAGCGCACAAGCGGCGCAATCTTTTCCTCCGCAAACTGCCGGACGGTCGTGTAAAAGAGGTTCTCTTCTTCGGAAAGCTGTGTCAGTGCGAAAGAATGTGCTGTGAGAGTCAAGATTTACCGCCTCTGGCCTTGAAGTGTATCAAAGCAAGCGTTTGCGGGCGCGTTCCCACAGCGTGTTTCAAAAACCAGCTTTATGTCAGGGCACGACTTCGCAGTATGCGGAAAAATGCAAACGGAGTAGCAAGAAGTGTCAGGGCACGACTTCACAGCTTGCGAATAAATTCATTCGGTGTTGCAAGAAGTATCAGGGCACGACTGTACAGCTTGCGGAATAATTCAATCGGTGTTGCAAGAAGTATCAGGGCACGACTTTAGTCGTGCCGCAAGAGCAGCAAAATCAGCGATGGCTTTAGCCCTTGAAGGAATGTCCGGCTTGGATTTTGTTTTAATCAGAGGTTCCTTAATGACTAGGCCGGGGCAATCCCCGTTGCCCGGACGGCCTGCGAAGACAGGAACCATGTCCGGAACTTTCCCCATTTGAAAATGACTCCTGCGGATTGTGAGCGAAAAGGAGCACCTGGCCCCCTCGCAAAGTTACACAATCAATTATCGCGGTTCGCGCGTCTAAATCATAAATGGGATGCGGCAAGCGCGTTTTTAACGTTATGATTTGATGGTTGCCGCAACTTATTGTCTGGTCGGGGGTTTCCTCCGAAGGAAGGGTCCAGGAAAAACCACTATGCGCTTGATGAAGGCGTTCCCCCTCAGTGTCTTCAGTGTATTGGCCGGCGCTTTGCTCTGCGCGGCGGCCCTGCTTTGCGGTCCATTTTTGTCAGCCCAGAATTCCTCTGTCGCCCAGCGGATTACGACAGATGTAAATGAGCTGTCGCTGGCTACGCTGAAAGGCAACGTGTCGCGCATGGCGCAAGCGGAGTTTGACCAGGGCGAGGCCTCGCCCGCAACGCAACTGACCAGCATGCGCCTGGTCCTCTCCCGCTCCGCCGATCAGCAGGCGGCGCTGGATTCCTATCTGGCCCAATTGCAGGACAACTCCTCGCCCAACTACCACAAGTGGCTCACCCCGGAGCAGTTCGGCCAGCTTTACGGCCCGGCGGATTCGGACATTGCCGCCCTGGTCGCTTGGCTCCAGTCACACGGGCTCCAGGTCGAAACGGTCTCCAAGGGGCGCACGAATATCGCCTTCAACGGGACGGTAAGCCAGGCGGAGGAGGCTTTTCACACCTCCATCCACTCCTTCCAGGCCGGCGAAGATCAGTTCACATCCAACACCACCGACCCGCAGATTCCCTCGGCTCTCGTCGCTGTGGTCAAGGGCGTCGCGCACCTGAACACCATCCGGCCCAGGCCGCATTCCGTGCGTACCAGCGTGGGTAATGCCGAAACCAGCCGGATGGCAGCGGGGAACGGGCCAAGGCCCAACCTTACGAGTACATACAACGGCGACTTTTTATACATTACGCCCGCCGATGCGGCAACAATTTATAACACGCCCAACGCCTTCAATCTGAACAACACTTCCTCAACAAGCTATACCGGCTCCGGCGTGAAGATTGGCATCGGCGGCGCTGCGACGATCAGTGCCAGCATTGTGGGAACCTATCGCAGCACATTTCTCGGCAGCGCCTATGCAACCGCTCCCACCCTCTACTATTGCACTAGCTCCACCTCCTGCTCCTCCACACCGGATTCCCCTGTCTGCACCGGTAAGCAAACTTCCGGATGTTACGACAATACGGATGACGCCGACGAAGCCTATCTCGATACCGAACTTTCCGGTGCTATGGCTCCGGGAGCAACGATTTACTACTATGCCTCGACCGATCTCACCGCCGGCATTGAAGCTGCAATTGAAGGAAACATCAACGGCGTTACGCCGGACATCTTCAGCCTGAGTTTCGGCGAGTGCGAGTCGGACATGGTCAGCGACGGCTCTCTGTCGCTGATCAACGGCTACTGGGAACAGGCCGCGGGAGAAGGGATTGCGGTCACGGTTTCCAGCGGCGACAGCGGCTCGGCCAGTTGCGACGGCGATACCGCCAAGGTGAGTACAGTAGCCAAGTTAGGATTGTCGGTCAGCGGCTATGCCTCCACGATCTATAACATCGCGGTGGGCGGAACGGATTTCTATGGGCTGGAGAGTGGATTCACATCGTACGTGAGCACATCTTCGATTGGCAGTTCCTCAACCTATTACCGGACGGTTTCGAGCTACATTCCGGAGACCATCTGGAATGACTCGATTGCGGATGACACCACCCAGATCACCGCGAATGTGCCTGAGACGGGTAAATATGCCAGCATCGTAGCTGGCAGCGGCGGAGCCAGCATTGAATACAGCAGGCCCTCATGGCAGACCGCCAGCACTGGAACCTTCGACTCAAACTCCAAGCGCGACATTCCGGATGTCTCGCTGATGTCCGGCAACGGTTACGACTCCGCGACCTGGCTGGTCTGCGACGGCGATACAAGAACTCTCGCTTTTTCAAGTTCTACAGGAGTACTGAACTGCTCGAGTATTTCGGGAGGCTATTTTGACGGCTTTGGCGGCACATCCACCGCCGCGCCGGCCTTCGCGGGCATTCTGGCGCTGGTCCAGCAGAAGACCGGCAGCCGTCTGGGACAGGCAGCCCAGACCTTGTACTCGCTTTACAACGGCACACATGGCAGCGCGATCTTTCACGATGTAACAGTGGGCAATAACTCCGTGCCCTGCACCAGCGGTTCATCGAAATGCTCCTTGAACTCGCTTTCCCATTACTTCCTGACCGGCTACAACGCGAGCTCAGGCTACGATATGGCGAGCGGGCTGGGCAGCGTGAATGCCACGCAACTGGTGAACTACTGGAGCGGGTCCACCGGAACGGCTACGCCGACCGTGAGGGTAACCGTGAACACCACGCAGCCGGTGACAACCGGTGAAGCTGTTTCGGTGACCGTTGCGGTCTCCGGCTCAAGCAGCTCGGAAACGTATCCGACCGGGACGGTGACGCTGGCGGGCGGCGGTTATTCCTCGTCGTCGGAGTCGCTGTCGAGCGGCAGCTACACCTTCTCCATTCCCGCTGGCAGCCTGGCGATCGGCACGGACACTCTGACGGCGAGCTATAGCGGCGACTCGGTCTATGCCGCGACGACGAACAGCTCAACATCGGTGACGGTAACCGGGAGTTCTTCTTCTGCAACCTTCAACCTGTCAGCGACACCGCCGTCATCCATCGCGCCCGGTGCGTCCACCACTTCGACCATTACCGTGAGTTCGTCCACATTTTATTCGGGAACCGTTACGCTCACCTGCGCGCTGACTAACCCTCCCTCCGGAGCTACGTATCTGCCCAGTTGCTCGAACGGCAGCAATACGCTCACGCTCAGTTCCGGTGTGGTAACCGGAACAGCATCTGCAACCATTACGGTATACACGACGCCGGCTACCAGCGAGTTGCTCTATCCCAAGCTGCCCGGTAGCGGCTGGGCTGGAGCGGGCGGTGGCGCGGTGCTGGCCTTCCTCGTCTTCCTTGGAATTCCGGCGCGGCGGCGCAGTTGGCGCTCAATGCTGGGCATTCTGATCGTAATGACGGCGTTGGGCAGCCTGGCCGCTTGCGGTGGCAGCACCCCCAGCGGCGGTACAACCGGCACTACGGGAACAACGGCCGGCGCCTACACCTTCACCGTGACGGGAACCGGAAACCCCACAGTCAACCCAGCAGCCACAACCACCTTCACGGTGACCGTGACTTAATGCATTTTCACCGATATTGAAATGTTATGGGTGCCCCACCCTCGCCGCTGTCGTCCTGAGCGGAGCGCAGCGAAGTCGAAGGACCTGCTTCTTGTAACTTTGCGGCTTGGGTGGGGTACCACGAACCCCATCGCGCGCAAGCGCCGTCTGCTCCACCCCAGGTAACCACCTGGACAGCCTCCTGAGCGAAACCGGGGGCCCCGGCGCATGATCTTTGTGCGATGGGGTGGGGAGTCGAAGGACCTGCGTCTGCCTTTCGTCACTGGGAGCGAAGTCGAAGGGGCCCGTCCTTGCAGAGAATTACCTTCCCATGGCGCACAATCTGAATCAGCGGTCCGAGAGGGAAAGAGGTCAAACTGTGGTCGAGCGCCGGATGAGGTCGAGAGGGAACGGGAAAGCTATGGCTCCGGTTCAATATGTCAGGGATGTGACCGGTCCGTACCACCTCCCCCCACCCCTCCTATTTCCTGTGTAACTGTGAGGCTCTATCGCCGAGGCAGATTCTGGTGGGGATGTTATGGTTGCTGAGCCGCCGGATGCAAGCCCGTATTTCCGAAATCATCGCCCTTCCATAGCACTGGCTCCCGCTTCTCACGCGCCAGCGCGTAAGTGAAGCAGTCGCCGAAGTTCAGGTTGGCCCGGTGGCCGCTGCCCCGGCCGAAGTCGCGATAGGCCTGCCGCGCTATCTTCGCCTGCGCCGCCGTCACCGGCTCGATGACGATCTTGAATCTCTCGATCAATTCATCGAACTCGATGCTCAAAATCGGGTCTCTCCACCCGTCCACCACGATGGAGGTTTCCAGATAGTTTGCAGCCGTGATGCGTAAAGATTCCGCGGAGTCCAGCGCCTTCGAGAAGGTAGGCCACCCCTGCTCCCGCTTGAGAATTGCAATGAGAGCTGACGAGTCGACGATCATTTAGGCAGCCCCGTTTCGTCGTCATAAAGCTCGTCCATCAGCTCTTTGGAAGTCCGTCCGTCATTCATTAGTGGCGCGGTGATAGCTGTGATTCGTTCGAGCCACTCCAGACGACTCTCGCTCTTGGTTGCTTTTTCCCTTTCCAGCTTCTCCTGAACTGCTTGGGTCACTGCAACAACCAAACTGATCCCCTTGAGTGCGGCCAGTTCCCGGACCATCCGGTTGGTTTCTTCGTTTTTGATGTTCAAAGCCATCGCATTCCACCTTTCCACCATATTATTCCACCATTCTACCATAAAGTCCGACTGAACCGGAAATGCTGATGGACCCGTCCAAATCCGCGCCCCGATGCCCTAATCTAGAGCCATGAACGACTCCAATTTGGAAACGCCACTGGCTACGCAGGCAACGCAGGACGAAGTCTTTGATCTATTGGTGGTAGGCGCCGGACCTGCTGGCCTGTCCTGCGCCATTGAGGCGCAGAAGGCCGGCCTGCGCGCCGTGATGGTGGACAAGGGCTGCGTTTGCAACTCGCTCTTCCACTACCCCACGCACATGACCTTCTTCACCACCCCCGAATTGCTGGAGATCGGCGGCATTCCCTTTCCCAGCCCTCACACCAAGCCCACCCGCAACGAGGCGCTCCAGTATTACCGGCGCGTGGCGGAGCTTTATCAATTGGACATTCGCCAGTACCATCGTGTGGAGCGGGTTGGGGGCAGTGACGGCGCTTTCACGGTGCATACAGTAGACCGCTTCGGCCGTTCCGGCGCGATTCACGCTCGTAAGCTGGTCATTGCCATCGGCTACTACGACCTGCCCAACTACCTCCACATTCCCGGCGAGAGCCTGAGCAAGGTCCATCACTACTACTTCGATCCTCACCCATACTTCGGGATGGATGTGGTGGTCGTTGGCGGCAAAAATTCGGCCGCCATCGCCGCGCTGGAGCTGTGGCGCGGCGGCGCGCGAGCCACCCTGGTCCATCGCGGGTCGGAGATTCAGCCGCACGTGAAGTACTGGATCAAGCCGGACATCGAAAAACGCATCGCGGATGCGGAAATAGCTGCCTTCTTCAATTCCGAACTGGTCGAAATCACGCCAGACACCGTCGTCATCGAGACGCCCGAGGGCCGCAAAACCCTCAAAAACGACTTCGTTTTCGCCATGACCGGCTACCATCCGGACTTCCAGTTTCTGGAGTCCATGGGCATTCATTTTCAAGGAGATGATCGCCTGCCTGTCTTCAACCCCGAGACGCTGGAAAGCAACGTCCCCGGCATCTATCTCGCCGGCGTCATCGTAGCCGGCTCCCGCACCAACGAAATATTTATCGAGAACGGCCGCTTCCACGGCCACCAGATTGCCGCCGCGCTCGTGGCTAAGTGAAGGCTGGCTGCTGGTTCAGTTCAGCTTCAAGCTCCGCGGCCTGGACAAATCGAGCAGATCATAGTGCGCCGGCTCGCTTGCTGGCGTGTGGGCTATGCAATGCGGCTTCGATGGTGCGGGAGCCGCATAGGACCGGGTGACGTGCAGCCGCTCCATGACGATGTAACGAACGCGCAGGCCATCCACGGTTGCGGGCAGTTGGGCAGGAAGACGATTGCGATCCACATAAACGACCAGCGCCGCCTCGCGCGGGTTGTCCAGGCTCTGGCCGACGCCCACGCCGAAAAACGCCGGGTTCTGCCGCATCAGGCTGGCGGCCACTTGATTCTTGACGGCCACAGCCTGAGCCAGTGCCGAGGAAGGCAGGTTGACGGCGCCGGACTCAAACGGAATTTGTGGCGCCGAGCCGTAAGCCACTGCGCGGGCCGTGGTGGGAATCGCGATGGTGCGCACGCCGTCCACCGTGGAAGGCACGTTCACCGTCCTGCTCTCGTCGGTGTAGAGGATGACCGCGGCCTCGCCGGGGTGGTCGATGCTCTTGCCGGTGGCCACACCCAAAATTCCAGCCGTCGAGTTCACCAGCATCCGAGCCTGCCCGATGGCCTGCTGGGCGCGCGCCGACTCCGTATCGCTGAGAGCGCGGGCTTGCGCTGAGGAGATTGAGTTGTCGCCGTAGTTCAGGCAA
>PMGP01000178.1 GCA_003156235.1 Acidobacteriaceae bacterium | reverse complement strand
TGGGCCACGGGCGCTGAGAAGTTCGCAATAACGCCGGCCATCATCAGAAAGCCGAGCGCTAATACCGCACTTTGCAACCGGATAAATCTCATTGACTTCCTCCAGAAAATTCTGTGGGGGCCGGAAGCCCGTCCTGGCAGCTTCTCATCCCGCTTTTTATGCTTTTGCGTCTCGGCTGGGCGCACATAAACTGGAACCCATATAGAGCGAGGCACGACTCGTGGAATCAATGTAGCAGGTTGAGTGCCATTCTAACCCGACTGCTCGATAATTTGTTATCGTTGAAAATAAAAGAGTTAAGAGTGTATTATACCCACCCCTAAAGGGTCATATATGAAAAAATGGATAGTTGGATCGAAAAATCCCAAAAATGGACACGTTGTCCTATATTGACCTGTTTCCCGAGATCGCTGGCCAGCTACATCGTTCTCCCCTTGGCCCCAAACCCCTATCTTCTATTCAACTTGCGCGTTGCACTTTTTATGGGGCATTTATACATTCTCCGCGTATTACATGCAACATCGCTCGCGGTAGAGTATTCTGCTCCCCATGAACCTTACTCTGGCGCATATCGCCGCGCGCCCTGCTTCGAAGGATGAATTCGAGCCCCTCACCGCGCTTTATCTCGGGCGCTGCTCCACCTTTGCGCACTGCAAGACGGAATCCTTTCGCACCGAAAAGGCGTTATTGGATTGGCTGGACAAGCAGCAGGGAAGAACGCCCGTTGTGGCTGTGCTGCTGGATAGCCACGGCCGGCCGATGAGTTCAGAAATCTTTGCCGCGTGGCTCGGCACGCGGCGCGACGATGGAACGCAGCACATTGTCTTTGCCGTCGGGCCGGCCAGCGGATGGTCCGATGCGGCGCGCAAGCGGGCGCAACTGCTGCTCTCGCTCGGGCCAATGACCATGGCCCACGCCCTGGCGCGCCTCGTCATGGCCGAGCAGCTCTACCGCGCCTTCACCATTCTCACCGGACACCCCTACCACGCCGGTCACTGAAGTACAGGGAACAGGGAACAGGGAACAGTTTTTCTCCCTCGGTTACAATTGACATTGAGGATCAGAGGTTGCTGATCGGCTGGTTTCTGTGTCTTTGGTTTGTAACTTCATCTTGGCTGATCTCTGATTTCTGTTCCCTATTCCCTGTTCCCTGTTCCCTGCTTTATGACCGATTCCCGTCAAGGACTGATCCTGATCAACACCGGCCCCGGCAAGGGCAAGACCACCGCTGCCATGGGCACGGCCNNAGTTCCTCAAAGGCTCCTGGCACTACGGCGAACTGGACGCCGTTCAATCCTTCGGCGAGAACTTTGTGATCAAGCAGATGGGCCGCGGCTTTGTGAAGGTTGGCGGCGCACAGACTGATCCGGAGGACATTCGCCTGGTCCAGGCCGCCTGGGCCGAGGCGCAAGCGGCCATCAATTCCGGCCAGTGGGATATGGTCATCCTCGACGAGATCAACTACGCCATCAGCTACGGAATGCTCGACCCTGCCGAAGTCGCCGAGGCCCTTCGCGCCCGCCCCGAAATGGTGCACGTGATTCTGACCGGCCGCAACGCCCATCCCCTGCTGGTCGATATGGCCGACACGGTGACCGAAATGCGCGAGGTAAAGCATGCCTACCAGAAAGGCATTCTGGCGCAAAAGGGAATTGAGTATTAGTGAATCGAAAGCCCAACCAACTGTGCAGCCGACGATACCCAAGATTGTTAGGGCATTAGACATACGCCGGAGGTTGAGGGCGGCATCATATCACCGCTTCATACAGCGCCCTGTGAAGTTCCTCGTTCTCCCAATACTGGGTGTGCGCCAGGAACAGCGTTCTGGCCTGCTCGTCGACTCGGTTCTCCACCGGATTACGGTTCGGAGCGTCCGGTATGTCGTAGTAATCAAGATGGCCACTGATAATGTCCCTTGGCGAGTAGATGTTGACCCATTTGAAACTCTCGGGCCGGAACTTCGCATAGTCAAAGATCAGCGGCTGTTGACGCGCCGCCAGCGCTTCGCGCAGATTGCGGCCGGACTTCACCTGGCAACGGAATAAGAACGCTGTCTTGTCCAGCGGCGAGCCGAAAGTGATCAACCGTGTTGTGCGCTCCACGACTTTGTGCTTGAATCCGCACTCCACCTGGTCCCAGTTGATGGCCGCATTCAGCAGATCGTAACTGATCACCGAGCCCAGCGAATGCCCTACGATGACCACCCTGTCA
Source organism: Acidobacteriaceae bacterium (assembly GCA_003156235.1). Lineage (GTDB taxonomy): Bacteria > Acidobacteriota > Terriglobia > Terriglobales > Acidobacteriaceae > Telmatobacter. The sequence continues at coordinate 25,562 of PMGP01000178.1, read as the reverse complement.
TAAGGAAGCTCGTGATCGTCCGCAACTCCGGCTGAGTAGATCTGGCGGCTCACTGTGTACGCCGCGTTCAATATGCTGTTGCGGATCGCGTCGAAGCGGCTCACTTTGTAGGAGGACACATAAATTGCCACGTCTCCCACATACTCGACCACGAAATAGTGGATTATATATGCCAACGCTACGAAAACAGCCGCTCCGAACAGAGCAAATACGCGGGTCAGCAACTGCCAGCCGAGAAAATGCTCTCGATAGGGTGTGGCAAGCTCCTTCAAGGCGGACAGGCCCGTGGGCGTATAGACCGCGAGTGCCGGCAACAAACACAGCAATACGAAGACCATGATTGCGAAGAGCAACAGCAGTGTTCTTCGCTTGATGCGCATGGGATGGAAGTCGCCGAACATCCAACGATCAAAGAAATGCCCCTTCTTTATCTGTTTCGCATTGTTGGAGTATCGAGGAGAAATGAAGCAGGTCCAGATTCCATTCCACCCCGCAGAGAGAAGGAATCCCACTGTCTGCAGAAACGAAATCTGGCCTTCTGTCAGCGGCGCCCAGTAGCTTTCATAGATGTGCACATCCACGGGCTTGTCTGATACGTCCTTCAGGTGCACCTCAACCCGCGACAGTTCCGGTGCGCCCTCCTCGGCTGTGAGTTTGACCCGGCTGACATTGACCTTCGGGTCCTTTGCTTTCGTGCCGGTCTTGTCATCTCCGGGCTTCCGGCCATTTGCCTCTCCATCGGTTTTGTTCGTGTATTGCGTGATCAGCGCCTGCGCAATGGCGCTCAGGGTCTCGTAAGGAACCTGCTGTCCCATCCCGTGCGTCACCAGCATTGCTACCCGGCGAGAGAGTGATTCACGCCGCGGCGCTTCGCCTTCCACGCCCAATTCTCCCAAGCTGCTATTGAGCGCCGGCAGTTCGCCCATCAGCGAATAGACGCCTCGCTTTTGGGCGCTGTGTTGCGTCGCGCCGGTAAAATCCGCTTCTGCTTCCGGCGGCTCGGGTACTGTTGTGCTTATCGTGAAGTCGGACCGGAGTGTCATATGAAACCTCCACGTGCATTTGCTCTCAGGCCGAGCGAATTGCTGTCCGTAGAGAAGAGGCCCCGGTTGAATTCGCCCGAGTCTAGAAGGAGAGATATGGCACGATCTTCGCGCGCCGATTTGCCCTTGTCAAGGATTATTTCGTCGCGGCAGAAGCTGAATTCGCCGTGGTTATTGCGCGGCGGGCAAGTGGGAAAACACCTGAAGGCCGTTGCCATTTACAATGAGGTTCTGTATGTCCTGGTTCAAGCGTGATGGTGGAGAATACGGTCCCGGTCTCCGTGGCGCGGCGGCGGCGGCAGAGTCGCGGGTGCGCACCGAGGGTTTGTGGATCAAGTGTGCTGCCTGCCGCGCGGTTATCTGGAAGGCCGATCTGCTGGCCAACCTCAACGTTTGCCCCAAATGCCAATACCATTTCCGTGTCGGCGCCCGTCAGCGAATCGACATGCTGCTCGAGCCGGGCTATGAGATGGTCGACGGCGGCCTGCGCTCCACTGACCCACTCAACTTCACCGACATCAAGCCTTACAAGCAGCGGCTCAAGCAAGCTCAATCGCAAACCGGCCTCGACGACGCCATCCTCAACGCCACCGGCCGCCTCGGCCCGCACGAGGTTGTCGTCAGCGCTATGGAATACGCTTTCATCGGCGGCTCCATGGGCGCGGTAGTCGGTGAAACCATTACTCGCGCCGTAGATCGCGCCCGCCTCGACCGCAAGCCGCTCATCATCGTCGCCGCGTCCGGCGGAGCGCGCATGATGGAGGGCGTAGTCAGCCTCATGCAGATGGCCAAGATCTCCTCCGCCCTGGCGCAGTTGGACTCGGCCCGCGTCCCCTACATCTGCGTCCTCACCGACCCCACCACCGGCGGCGTCACNNTCACCGCCAGCTTCGCCATGCTCGGCGACCTCAACATAGCCGAGCCCGGCGCTCTGATCGGTTTCGCTGGCCCGCGCGTCATCGAGCAAACCATCCGTCAAAAACTCCCAGAGGGTTTTCAGCGCTCCGAGTTCCTATTGGAAAAAGGCTTCCTCGACGCTGTCGTCCATCGCCGAGAATTGAAGGGCTACCTCATTCGCGCACTGCAGTTTTTGCAGGCACCCGCTGTAGCGTGAAAACCTGCCATTAGTTATCATGACTTATAAACTCAACGGCCCGGCAGTTATGCCGGGCCGTCGCTGTCTTCCTAACTCGCTCGAAGCGCATCTAACTCCGCTGCTTCTTCATATCCGCATCGGCATCAGCACATACCGGTACTTATACTCCGCATCCGGATCTTCGGGCCGCATCTGGCCTGCGGACTGTGAGTCCTTGAACTCCAACCGCACCTCGCCCTCGTTGCCGAGCGCTTTGAGGAAGTCAAGAATATAGCCGGAGTTGAAGCCCATGGNNTCGACGCTGTCGTCCATCGCCGTCTGCTCAAGTCCTACCTCATCCGCGCTCTCGATTTTCTCCACGCCCCCGCCGCCGCGTGAGTCTTGATTTGCTTTTCTCGGCTCGCGAATTGACACATGCCTTGTTCCTGCCTACGCTTGATATATGGAACTGACTCTTGAACCAGTGCTGGCGGCAAAAGTGGAACAATGGTCTACCGATACCGGTCGTCCCGTCGGCGAATTGGTCGAAGACGCAATCGCCGGCTACTTCAATGAGATTGAAGGCTTGCGGAATATGCTCGATAGCCGCTACGACGACATTGCCAGTGGCAAGGTTCAACTCGTCGATGGGGCTGAGGCCTGTCGCCTGCTTAAAGAACGCGCAGCTGCACGGCAAAGGTCGATTGCCTGATGGGATTTGCTCTTCATCCGGAAAACCATCGAAGACCTGGACGAAATCCACGATTATATTAACCGCTTCAATTTTCGTGCTGCCAACGATGTGCTGAACGAGATCATATCCGCCTTCGATTCGCTCGTTATCTTTCCGTATCATGGCCACCGTCTCCCTAACCTCACGTCTCGCCCGCTCCGCTTCAAGGTAGTTCGAAATTATCTGATTGCCTATGCGCCCGACCAAATACCTGTATGGATTGTAGCTGTCGTTGACGGTCGTAGAAACCCGCGCGTGATTGCCGCAATCCTGCGTGGTAGAGAATAGTATTTCTACCTCCCCCCCTCAAAACACCACGGCCCGGCATCACTGCCGGGCCGTTTTCTATTCCCTATTCCCTGGTCCCTATTCCCTGCTTTTCAGATCCGCATCGGCATCAGCACATACCGGTACTTATACTCCGCATCCGGATCCTCCGGCCGCATCTGCCCCGCCGATTGCGAGTCTTTGAACTCCAGCCGCACCTCGCCTTCATTCCCCAGCGCCTTCAGGAAGTCGAGAATGTAGCCCGAGTTAAAGCCCACGGCGATGGGGTCGCTGGTATATGGCGTGTCGATGGTGTCTTCGCNNCGGAGCGCTCGTCGGCGAACTGCGCCACGCGCTCGATGGCCGCGGCCAGCTCACTGGACCGCACCACGGCAAACTTGGTGTTGTCCCGCGGCATCACCGCCTCGAAGTTGGGGAACTGGCCAGTCAGCTTGCGCGTGCTCAGTGTGCGATGCCCCACGCGGAAGTAGAGCGTGTGCTCGTCGTCGGCGAACTCCACCTTCGCGGCGTCGGTGGCGGAAAGCAGCTGCTCCAACTCGTGCAGCGCCTTGCGCGGAATCAGTACACGCTTCTCGCCGCTGATGCCTTCCAGCGTCTCGTTCGGCTTCTCCACGTAAGACAAGCGGTGTCCGTCGGTGGCAACCATGGCCAGAGACTCGGCCTTGATGACCAGCAGCGCGCCGTTCAGCGTATAGCGCGACTCTTCGTTCGAGATAGCAAAGATGGTGCGATTGATCAGCGTCTTCAGCGCCACGGCGGAGATGCTGGTCGCCGTGACTGCGGGAAACTCCGGTACCTGCGGAAAGTTGGCGCGCGCCATTCCCACCATCTTGGTGTTCGAGCGCCCCAGCTTGATCTGCACCCAGTGGTTTTCCAGCAGCTTGATGGAGATGTCGCCGTCGGGCAGGAGTTTGACGTAGTCGTAGAGCTTACGCGCTGGAATCGTGCAGGCTCCGGCCTTCTTCACCTTGGCCGCCATGCTGGTGCGGATCGCCTGGTCGAGATCGGTGGCCGTGATGTTCAGCCGGTCGCCCTCGGCCTCGATTAGAAAGTTGGACAAAATCGGAATGGTGGTCTTGCGCTCCACAACGCTTTGCGTTGCCGTGAGCTCCTTGACCAGGTCCTGACGGCTTACGGTAATTTCCATCGTTGCCCCCGACGCGGTCGGCTTTTCGACTTCTGTTTCCACTTTCGCCATGATCCCACCCTCGCTGTACCACTAGCGAAAAAACCCATCGAAGCAGAATCCGCGCTGGCCACACTGTACAACAACTTGCCGCCTGCCGGAAACTGCTTTCTTTTCTTCTTCTTGATTGTATGCACCTTTGCGTTGCTTTGCGCGTGGAAAACTAGTCTGCTTCTCTGGATTCCCTGGCTATATGCGATCTGAGGGAATCGGAATTGTGACGGAGGGAGGCGGGGGTTTCAACTCCCGCACATGCCACCAGAATCAATCTGGGCTTTAGCCCCGGAGGAATCGCACGGCACGGGGAGCGCGTCAAGCGACGGACGGGTGGATAAAGGTAGTAAAGATAAAGAAAAAAGATAGTAGTACCCGTAGTTCAGTGCGGAAAAGTGGAAAGCAGGCTGAAATGCTTGATGCAGAGAAGGTTGGCATAATGTAAGTTTTCTAAAACCCGGCGGTGCAATTGAGGGGATTTGGAAAACCGGTACGTGGCCCGGATTAGCGGCCTCTGTTTCCCACGACTCCCACAGGAAACGGAAAAAGGCCTGTGTAAAGGGGGTGGATTGTGTGAAGATCGCGTCTGGAGCCGCGTGGCGCAAGGGCTTGCGGGAGACCAGCGATGCACAGAGAGGTTGCCTGTTGTTCATTCCTCCCGTCGGGTCGGCGTCACGCGGCTTCCGCTCATGGGAGCAGCGGAAGAAGCTTCCCATTCCAGCACCTTACCCGCAAGAAGCATCAGTTTAACGCTGGCGTTGACCATAGAGGGCATTAAACTCAGCAGGTGAGGGCGCTGGGGATGGGCATCGACATAGGCCGTCTGGAGGACCAACTGCTGCAGATGTCGGCAGAAGGGACGCCAGGCCGTGAGTTTTGCGAGGCCATCTCCGAGCTGGCGCGGACAGGGCGTTTTTCGCAGTTGCGCGAGGTGCTGCCCGGCATTGTCTACGACGAATTGTGGGCGCGCTACCAGCAGGACCCTGCGGCTTTTGTCACAGGCTGGAAGCTCCTGGCACAGGAGATGCGCCAGGGATTTATCCAGCACGCCCGCCAGCGGCTCACCTCGCTCACCAAACTGCAATATGCCGGTTTCGATAGTCCAGCTCCCGCATGGCAGGAGATTCAGCGTGCTCTCGACGGCCAGCAGAACGATCTGTTGCGCACCGCCTTTGCACTGGAGTTGCTGGAGCTCGTCGAGCCGGCAGTGCAGCGCGCCACGCATCTGCGCGAGTGCGTGGTGGCGGAGCCAACTTCAGAGGAGGCCGACCGCTATCTTGACGAAGCCACCCGCTGCTATTTCTTCGGCATGTTTACCGCCTGCGCCGTCATGTGCCGCTCGGTTCTAGAGGAGGCCATCAAGCAAAAGCTCCCCGCCAGCCTCACAAGACAGATTCGCACTCGCTACCGCAACACAGCCACGCTCGGTAATCTGTTGCACGAGGTCAACAACAATCTACAGATGACAGGCTTTGACCCTGACTTTCCCCGCGTGGCAAACTTGGTCAACGATATCGGCCGCAAAGCCGTGCACCAGGGCCTGCTCTCCGAAGATGAAGCGCGCGGCTGCCTGCAAAATGCCCGTCAGGCCCTGCAACTGCTGCTGCGCAGTTGATGTCTTTTCGACCAAGCTATGGACGTGGCTCTTATACTTATCTTTCATGTCCTACTCCGCCGCCATCGATCAACTCAACGCCATGGCGCCGGAGCTGTACGCGCGCCCTGGCCAGCCGCGGCGAAAATTCTCTCTCGACGAGTTCCGCACCCTGCTTGCCGCCCTCGGCAACCCTCATCAACATTTTCGCTCCGTGCTCATCGCCGGAACCAACGGCAAAGGCTCCACGGCAGCCACACTGGCCTCCATCCTCACCGCCTCCGGCGCGCACATCGGCCTCTACACCTCGCCGCATCTGGAGCGCGTCAACGAGCGCATCCGCATCAATCACTCCCAGATTTCCGACGATGACTTCGCCCGCTTCTACTTCCGCGTTCACCAAGCGGCGCAGCAACTCATGCAGCAGGGCAGCCTCCCGCAACACCCCAGCTTCTTTGAAATCCTCACCGCGCTGGCCTTCATCTATTTTGCCGAGGCAAAGGTTGAACTCGCGGTGCTCGAGGTTGGTATGGGCGGCCGCCTCGACGCAACCAACGTCGTAGATCCGCTCCTCTCCATCATCACCGACATTTCGCTCGACCACACCGAGTGGCTCGGCCCCACCATCGCCGCCATCGCCCGCGAGAAAGCCGGCATCCTGCGGCCAGGTGGGAGGATGATTCGGCTCCCGCAATTCACCGAGGCCGACGATGTGCTCAGCGAGATCGCGAAAGAGCAGGGTGTGCGCACGATCAACGCGTCATCCTACATGCCGCCACAAATCGATCTGACTCACCTGAATAACGAACAGGGTGCCCCAGGTCCGGGGTCCCCACAGACGGGTCTTCGTCTGTGGGGTGGAGATCCCTCGCATTTGGGCACCTGGGAATGCATAACACCAATTGATAGTCAGCTAGATAGCACAGCCGCTCCGTACCCCATCAACGTCCTCGACTCCTCCATCGAAGTCGCTTCTCCGCTCGCGGGCGCTCACCAGAGGCGCAACATCGCGCTGGCCATTACCGCCGCCGTCGAACTTGTCCACGATTCTGGCTTTCACATCACGCCGCATCAGATTGCCGAAGGCATTCGCAACACCCAGTGGCCTGGCCGGCTGGAGCGCATCGAGAGCGGCGGTAACGTTTGGATACTCGACGTGGCCCACAACCCGGCAGGCGCCTGGGCGGTTCGCTCTGAACTAACCAGCTTGTTGAGTGAAAAGAGCCCACGGCTCCTGGTCTTCAGTTGCCTGCGCGACAAGCCCGTCGCCGAGATGGCGCAAATCCTATTTCCGTACTTTGAGCAGGTCGTCCTCGCGCCCATCCACTCCGCCCGCGCTGCGGCGATGGAAGATCTGGTGGCCGCCGCGCAACTTACTCAGACGCCGTTCCTCGTTGCGGAATCGGTCTCCGAAGCGCTACAGTTGGCGAGCAAGCATTCCAGAGGAGGCCCAATCATCGTTACCGGCTCGGTTTACCTGGTGGGCGAGGCGCGTTCCCTGCTGTTGGCCGAAGGGGCCGAATCAGGAGGGCGCACATCATGAAGCCGCGCTTCAAAAAACTGCGACAGCGCTTCAAAAGACGCCCCAACAAGCGTCCCCAACAGCGTCCCAATCCGTTGCCCTGGATCGACCGCTGGCGCACCAACCTCATCCAAGCGCCGCTCTTCGTGTTGCTCACCGCACTCTGCGGCAGCATTTCATTTCTCGTTTCATTCGTCGACAAGAAGGGCAACGCGCAGCACCGCATCGCGCGCTTCTGGGCACGAGCAGGCGTTTGGAACTCCGGCTCAAAGCTGAAAGTCGTTGGCGCGGAGAATCTGCTCGGGCGCACCGCGGCTGTCTATGCCTGCAACCACACTTCCTACATGGACGTGCCGGCGATCTTCGCCGCGCTGCCCTTCCAATTTCGCATTATGGCGTGGAAGGCTTTGTGGCGCATTCCGTTTATCGGCTGGTACTTGAATCGCTCTGGGCAGTTGCCCATCGATACCCGCAACCCGCGCGCTTCCATCTCCAGCATGGCGGCGGCGGCCAAAGTGCTGCGCGCCGGCATGCCGCTCTTCCTCTTTCCCGAAGGCGGCCGGACTTCAGACGGCGCGCTGCGGCCATTTCTTCCCGGCGCCGCCTACCTGGCCATTCGCGCCCAGGTTCCGCTGGTCCCCATGGCGCTCAGCGGAGTCTACGACCTGATGCCCATTCACACTCATCACTTTTATCCCGGCGAGTTGACGGTGAGCATCGGCCAGCCAATCGATACTGCGGGGATGACCATGCGCCAGGTCGATGAGTTGACCGCGCGCCTCCGCGCCGCCATCGACGCCCTGCGCAAGCCGCCAATCGCGTAGTTCTCCGCCGGGGTTGCCGCTCTGGGTACATAAGTTTGACTCCGTCATTCAGCTTCCCCTATCGCCAATGCCGCTTCTGTGATTACACTGGTTGCTGCCATGTGCGTCCACATCGCCATTCCCGAGCCCACCGGCTCCGATTCTGCCTTCAACCAGCGCTCCTTGCCGGCCTATCTTGCCGCCCTGCGTTCCGCCGGGGCCATGCCCATCATCGTTCCGCTCCATGAGCATCAGGACCGCGTAGCGCGTCTGCTTGCCGGCGTGCAGGGAGTCCTTCTGCCCGGCAGCGAATCGGATGTTGACCCGCAACGATACGGCGAGGCCGCTCTCCCCGAGTGCGCCGCGCCCGACCCCGCTCGCGCAGCCGTCGACGAGTTGCTCCTCCAGGACGCCTTCAACCTCCACAAGCCCATCCTCGCCATCTGCTATGGCATTCAAACCCTGAATGTCTGGCTCAACGGCTCACTGGTGCAGGATTTGAAAACCTCCGTCAATCACAGTCCGGGAGACGGCGTGTTAGAGGCTCACCCGATTCGCATTGCGCCCGACACGCAGTTGGCCGGCCTGAGTCGTGTCGCCGAGCCTCAGGTCAACTCCTCGCACCACCAGGCAATCAAAATTCCCGGCGACGGCCTGCTGGTCAGCGCCGTCTCTCCGGCTGATGGCGTCATCGAGGCCGTCGAGCTGGACTCCCACGAGCACTATGTTCTCGGAGTGCAGTGGCATCCCGAGCGGACCTACACTCAAAGCGCCTTCTCTCGCGGCCTCTTCGCCGCCTTCGTACAAGCCGCCGCAGTCTGGCAGCCCCGCCGCATTGAAGACAGAGTAGCGTCGGTGTGAACCGAAACAACGGGCGCCCTGTTCTGTGCTATTGATCCGGCCCATCAATACAAGCACCGTGCCCCATCCATTTCGCAGGCTTTATCGCGAAATGGGTGGGAGGGCAATAACACTATTTGAGGGCCGGATCAATAAAGGGACGAAATCCACGAAACTTGGGTCGCGCAAGCGCCTTCTGCCCCACGACAGATGGCCAGTTACTTCAGCAAGGATGTCCGTGCGAGCGAATAGCGAGCGGCTGGCCCCACCGCAGGTGGCGCAGGCGGTAAAAACGGAAAGAGCCGCCCGGCAACAGGGCAGCTCTCTCCTCAGGGAGAATAGTTCCAACGGAGGCAAAACCATCAGAACTTTCTGGCTGCATACTAGGTGCGGGGGATGGGAGTGTCAAGGAGAATTCGCAAGAGAAATAAGTGTTTATATATCAATAACTTGATAAATAGTTTATTCGGAAATGCACAGGGGCTGTCTTCGGCGTGTCTTCGCCTTTTAATTCCGTAATATTCTGTATTTTCAGGGTATTTCCTCGGGTTTGTCCCCTGTTTCTTCCCGATTTTCCCCAGTGTTTACCCTTCAGATGCGCCCTCGCGTTCTTTGCCGGATCTTCTCCCCCGTCCACGCCCTCTTGTCAGTCCCGAAGATTCAGGCTGATGAACTCGATATCGTAGACCGAGGAAACCGGTTTGCCGCGCGCCAGGCGGTAGAGTATCCGGAAGCCTCCCACGAAAAAAGCCAGCAAAAGCGACACGCCGCAGCCGATGAGAACCAGGATGGTAATCCCCCACAGCAGCTTTCCGGTCTTCAGTATCTCGGACTCAGTCGGCTGCTGGAGCGACGTCAGCTCCGACTCGTAGTGCACCGTGCCCAGCAGTTTGTGGCTATCGTCGGTAAAGGCGTTCCCGCTCACCAGCGCCACCAGCGGCCCGCTGCGCCGCACCTCCAGCGCTGTCAGGCCGGAGTCTTGCAGCGGCTTGGGCCAGGCCAATTGCGCCTGCTTGTCCGCTCGCTTGCACGCATTGATGAACTCGCGAATCGTCTTCTCTTGCGCCGCCGCCATCTGCGGCGTGGGATAGTCGATGATGGTCAGCGTGGCCGGCCCCGTGCTCAGAGTGTAGCTGGCCGTCACAGCCTCCGCGCCGCGATCAAAGCCCACCTGCTCCGGCGGCAGCACGCCTCCAGCACCGGCATAGCCCGCAGGCCCCACGGCATAGTGCGTCGTCTGCGCGTCCAGTTGCGCCTTCGGCAGGCTGGCCATAATAGGAGGCGCCAGAGCTTTGCCGCCCTCCGGCTGCGGCAATTGCCCCGCAAGCTCGCGCAACTCCGAGCCGCTCATCGGCCCGATCTGCGAAAAATTCGCATCGACAACAATGTTCCCCACCCAGAACAGCACTCGATTGTTGTTCGATGTAGCGCCTGCACCGATCTGCTCTTTAGGCCATCCATTCTGCCGGTAAAACGAGTACATGCCGTAAGCGCCGCTGGCGTCGTGAAAGCTCAGCGCAAGCAGGCTCAGCGTCTCGCCGCTCCGCTTGTACTTGGCCAGCGTGGCATCCGTAAACTCATACTCCTTGAGAACCGCCGCGTTTGTCGCGTCCGCCTGCGCCGCGTCGGTGATCTTCTTCGCCGCGCCGGACTCCACCCATCCGGCAAACGACTCCGGCAGAAGCGCCTTGGGAGCCGGCGGCAGCGACCCATGCGCCACGCTCTTCTGCGCAGGGACTTTCGCCGGCGCAGCTTGCACCTGACCCGCAGCCGCTCCGCCAATCATCGCCGCCGAACAAACCGCCGTGAAAATCCAGCGCATCCAAACACGCTCCCATCCTCAAGGGTACACGTTGCCGGTGCATTGAGGCCATGCTTACATGACTTCCGGCGTAGCCGGCGCGGCGCTCGCTGGCCCAGACAGGATCTCGCCCAGTGCCGGATAGCGCCCTCCATAAAACAGCAGCGCGTAGTTCCGTATCCACGTCGCCATCGGCCCGCCCAGGCAAAATGCAACGATAACGCCCAGTACGATGCCGCCGATCCCAAACAAAATTTCGATCGATAACCCGATAAACGCCATCGCCCCGCTCGCGTTCGCCAGCAAGGCATGAAAGCCGATGATCAGCAGAACTACTATGCCCGCCGCAATCAGAATTGGGATGATCGTGATGATAAACAGGGCGATATAGGCAGCTATCGGGAGAACAGCACGCAGGAGCAAGTACAAGGCAAACGATCCCTTTTCCGCCCCGATGCGGGTCTTGACCACCGCCCAGGATTGGAGGACTGTAAGATTCTCGAGCGCCATATGCGGCAGGATAAAGTCATGCAGAACCGCATTCACCACATAAGCCACGAGGCACAGGCAGAAAATAATTCCAAAGAGCGGCAAAAGCAGGAGGAAAAAGCCGCCGATATTGAATGATCCGCCGGATTGGGACGACTGATAAAGCCTGACAAAACCAAAGATAAACGGCAGCGCCGCCAAAACCAGAACGAAGAGAAAGATCAACCCAATAATCAGGCTCGCAATAAAGTAGCGCATTCCCTGGGTGCGATAAAGTCGCCAGCCCGGCCGAATCTCCTTGGTCTGGTGGGCCAGGCAATGAAAGAACGCGAAGCGCAGACGGCAGATGAGGTAGGAAAGATAGATGCAAAGCGCGATGCAAGCCAGGACGCCAATCACAATCAACGCGATTGTTCCGCTGGACAAAGAAAAAGCGGGTGGAATCAAGTTGCCGGCGCCGGATGAAGTGTGAGAGCCCGACGGAAAGTTGAAGTTGAAGCCGGAAGAGCCCCCCTCGGTGAGGCAGGCAACCGTTGCCAGTTTCAGGTACGTGCTCCATTTGAAGGGACGAAATAGGTAGTTCTTGGTCCGCTCAACGGCGGGAGAAATCGCTTGCGCGGCAGTATAAGCTGTCATGATGAGCCCTCCGGGCGCGGCCAGTGTAACACGGGTTCAACCCAGCGTGTCCAGCAATATATTCAGTCGCCTTCCGGCCCGGCTCCCGCCCGCCACCCATCAAATGCCGCCAGCGCCCGCTCGCACTGCAACCGGTGCCGCTCCTTCTTGTCCCGCACCTTCTTGCGCAGCTCTTCTTCCAGCGGCTCCAGCAGGTCGAAGGTCATATTCGCCGGCTGAAAGTTCTTGGCGTCAGCGTGAGTAATGTAATGCACCAGCGACCCAAGAGCGCTTGCGCGCGGCGCGGGCTTGGGTTCTTCTCCGCGCGCTAATGCAGCCGCATAAATCCCTGCCAGCATCCCGCTGGCAATCGACTCTGTGTAGCCCTCCACGCCCGATAACTGCCCCGCAACAAGAATCCATGGCGCGCATTTCAGTCGCAGAGTCTCATCCAGCAACAGCGGCGCGCAGATGTACGTATTGCGATGAATCTGTCCATAGCGCAGGAAGCGCGCATTCTCCAGCCCCGGAATCAGTCGCAGTACGCGCGCCTGTTCGCCAAATTTCAGATGGTTCTGGAAGCCCACCAGGTTATAGCTGTCGGCGCGCAGGTTTTCCTTGCGCAACTGCACCACCGCCCAGGGTGTTTTGCCGGTACGCGGGTCGCGCAATCCCACCGGCTTCATCGGCCCAAATCGCAACGTGTCGCGCCCCCGCCGCGCCAACACTTCGATCGGCAGGCAACCCTCGAAGTAGTCGGCCTTTTCCCACTCCTTGGTCTCCGCAGGCTCGGCGGCGAGCAGCGCATCCAGAAAGCGGTCGAACTCCGCGCGATCCATCGGGCAGTTGATGTAATCGGCCGTCCCCTTCTCCCATCGCGCGGCCATGTAAACCCGCTCCATGTCGATGGAATCAGTCTCCACAATCGGCGAAATCGAGTCGTAGAAGGCCAGATGACCTTTTCCGGTAATGCGCTCGATCTCCGCGCTCAGTGCGTCGGAAGTCAGTGGCCCCGTCGCCAAAATCGCGAGCGTGTCTTCGCCAAAATCCAGCCGCGTCACCTCCTCGTGAATCACACGAATCCGCGGCTCGGCGGCAATCGCCTCGCCAATCCGCCGCGAAAACTCCACGCGATCAACGGCCAGCGCGTGCCCTGCTGGCACAGCCGTTGCATCAGCCATGCGCATCAGCGCGGAACCCGCTCGCCGCATCTCCTGTTTCAGCAGCCAAGGCGCAGTGTTGGGCGATTCGCTCTTCAGCGAGTTGGAGCAGACCAACTCGCCAAATTCCGTCGTCTGGTGAGCCGGCGTCAGCCGTTGCTCTCCGTCCACCACCGCCCGCATCTCGTAGAGTTCCACCTCGCAGCCCAACCGCGCAGCCGTCAACGCTGCTTCTGGTCCCGCCAGTCCGCCGCCAATCACACGAATCTTCTTCATTCCTTGTCATCCTGAGCGGAGCAGGGCGCGCTTTTTGCGACCTGCGCAGTCGAAGGACCTGCTTTTCCGGTCGTCCCCCCGACCCGCTTCAGCGCTTCCCCCGTCACTCGCACGATCCGCCACTCATCCATAAACTCCGCTCCCCTTGCCCGGTAAAATTCAATGGCCGGCGTGTTCCAGTCCAGAACCGCCCACTCAAATCTCTGACAACCCTTTTCCACGGCGATGGCCGCCACTCGCTCCAGCAGCGCCTTGCCGATCCCCAGCCCGCGCAACTCCGGCTCAACGAACAAATCCTCCAGGTAGATCCCGGGTCGCCCCAGCCAGGTCGAATAGTTGAAAAAATACAGCGCAAACCCCGCCGCCCTGCCGTCATATTCGGCCATCAAACAGAAATAAAAGGGATTAGGGCCAAACCCGTCCCGCTCCAGCCCTGCTTCGGTCGCTGTCACGGCATCAGGCGCGCGCTCGTATGCCGCCAATGCGCGAATGAATCTCAGTATTTGCGGAATGTCCCCGCGGGTTGCGGGGCGAATTGTGGTTGCCATAGTTTTATTCTAGAGTGTGATACAGACCACACTCAGAGCTTTGCCGGAAGGTCTACCATAAACAGTTGAGCAAAATGGCGTAAGTCAGTGTAAAATTTTTCACGGCACACAAAAAGCCCGCGGCCGGGCTCAAGGTTCATGCGGACATAGGCCGGTAAAATTTGACTTTTTTGAGCGCGCGGACTCTCTGGCTCGCGACGCTCCCAAGGAGAACAACATGAAACGCACAATTTCGCTTTGGCTGGGCCTGATGGCATTCGCCCTTTTGCCCGTGCTGGCGCAAGCTCCCGAAAACCCCGCCGCGCCCGCAAAGCCCATGGGCAGCATCCACGGCCACATCACTGGGCCCGAAGGAGCACCTAGAACCTCGGGATCGGTTAGCCTCTCGTTCGACGGCGGCAAAACCAATAAGTTCACTTTCCCGGTCTCCGCCACCGCCGACTATACAGGCCAGGCGTTGCCCGGAACATACACGGCAGTCTACCGCGCGGCCGATACGCCGCCAGACAAGTTCGTCGACTCCTTCGATAACGTCAAGATCGTCGTCGGTACGGATGTGCTTCAGGACTTCGATATGTCCCGCAAGGCATTCGTCGACAAGCTGCCCGCCGATCAGCAAAAGCAGTTGCTGGAGCTCAAGCAGCACAACGCCGAAGCCATGAAGGCCAACGAGGTCATCAAGAACCTCAACGCCGACCTGAAGGCCGCCAGCCAGGACTTCAAAGACGCCGACAGTGCGCTCGATACGGCAAAGCAGGCCCTCGGCGCCGCTGCCTCCAGGCCTGATATCGATGCCAAGGTACTAGAGATCAAAACCGCGAAGTACAGCGATGCCGAATCTCTCATGCTTCGTGACACTGCGGCCAAGCCCGACGCTTCCGTTCTCTGGGCGCAGTTGGGCCAGGCGCAACTCGGCCTCGCTCAGCTTGCTCCGGTCGATGACCGCACGGCAAAATATGCCACGGCTGAAGCCACCTACAAGAAGGTGCTTGAAGTGGAAGCCGCGTCGAAAAAGCCGAATACTCAAGCTCAGGGCGCTGCCAATGCCGGCCTGGGCGAGATCTATGCCCGCAGCGGCAAGATTCCCGAGGCCACCGCGGCCTATGAGGCTGCCGCCAAGGTCAATCCATCACAGGCTAGCATCTACTTCAAGAACGAGGCTGTGATCTACTACCAGACGGGCAATGCGAATGCCGAGGTGGCTGCTGCCGATGAGGCCATCAAGGTTGATCCGGCCTTGGCGCTCGCCTATTACCTCAAGGGACAGGGACTCGTACAGAACGCCACCACCGATCCCAAAACGCACATGATCCTTCTGCCTGCCGATTGCATTCAGGCATACCAGATGTACCTGCAGTTGGCCCCAACAGGCCAGTTTGCCAGTGACGTCAAGGGTATTCTGGCCCAGGCCGGGCAGAAAGTCGACACTAGCTTCAAGGCCCCCAAGAAGTAGGCGTTCCTGCTTGATCGCCAAGGGCGCCCTCGGTTTTTCTGAGAACTTTTGGGTGCCCCAGGACTCGGGGTCCCCGGCGAGCGATCTCTGCTCGCTGGGGTGAAGGGACAGGTCTTCGTCCGAGGGGTGGAGGTCCAGATTTTCGGATCTGGGATTCACGCTGCTCTCCATCGGTTTTGCGATCCGGGATTCACGTTATTCGTGCGCTTTTTTCCATTCGTTCAGCAGCGCCAGCACCTCTTCCGCGTGCCCCGCGGGCGTAACCATGGGAAAGACATGCAGCAAACTCTGGTCCGGGCCAATCACGAACGTCGTCCGCTCAATCCCCCAAACCTTCTTGCCGTACATGTTCTTTTCCTTCAGCACGCCAAACTGTTTGCACACCTTTTCGTCCACATCGGCCAGCAGCGTGTAAGGCAGCTCGTACTTGGCACGAAATTTTGCCTGCTCCTTGGGCGTATCGCGGCTGATGCCCAGCACCACCGCCCCCGCCGCCTGCAGCTTCTTGAACGTATCGCGGAATCCGCAAGCCTCGATGGTGCAGCCGGGAGTGTCCGCCTTGGGATAAAAGAAGAGGATGACCGGCTTGCCGGCATAATCGGCCAGGCTCACGGTTTTCTCCTCGTCCGTTTGCAGCGTAAAGTTGGCAACTTTCTCGTTGAGTTCCATAGGGAAGCACCTCGTATGGTGTATAGAGAGCCCAAAGCGGCCATCCGATTCGATTATTTCCGAGGCAAGCGGCAAATGTCATCGCGCAAAGGTATCTTGTCGATGAAGCTGGGTATCCCAAGTCTCGATAGTGAGCAAAATTGCTCATCCATAAGCGAAGTCCAAAAAATTATTCCGGTCAAATCAGCGCTCGATATACATCTAGAATTGCCCCGGATACAATGAGTGTGGATAGGTGGGCGCGTCGCCACTCTCCAGGGACTTCCCCCCTATGGCATCCGTCGCAACAGCACCCTCTCGCGTATCGACTCCCGAAGTTTCAGCCCCCAGCCAAACCGCGCAGATTCCCGCAGCCACGCTCGCGCGCGCTCAGGTCCGTATGGGCCGCGTCGCCAGCGTTGCCGCGGGCATCAACTGGCTCACGCTCAGCGTCATCATCCTCTTTCACGTCGGCGCCGTGGCCGCGCTCTTCTTCTTCACCTGGCAACGGCTCACGGTGATGCTGGTGCTCTCTGTTCTGGCCATCAATGTCGGCATCGGCATGTGCTACCACCGCCTGCTGACCCATCGCGGTTATCAGGCGCCCAAGTGGCTGGAATACCTGATGGCCGTCTGCGCCACGCTCTCGCTCGAAGGCGGCCCCATCTTCTGGGTGGCCACCCATCGCGTCCATCATCAGCACAGCGACCGCGAGGGCGACCCGCACACTCCCCGCGAGGGCGGCTGGTGGGCTCACGTCGGATGGATCGTCTGGGGCAATGCGCTGCACGCGCAGACCCAGCTCCTCGCCCGCTATGTCCCCGACCTCGAGCGCAACCGTTTTTACGTCTGGCTCAGCAAATACCACTGGATTCCGCTCACCGTCAGCGGCGTACTCCTCTTCGGCCTCGGCTGGCTCGCCGGCGGATGGAAAAGCGCTGTAGGAATGTTGCTTTGGGGAGGCTTTCTGCGCGTCACGCTCGGCCTGCACTCTACCTGGCTGGTCAACTCCGCCACCCATCTTTGGGGCTCCCGCCGCTTTGATACTCGCGACGACTCGCGCAACAACTGGTGGGTTGCGCTGCTCACCGGCGGCGAAGGCTGGCACAACAACCACCACGCCCACCCCATCTCGGCGCGACACGGCATGGCCTGGTACGAGATCGATCCCAACTACTGGGGTATCTGGCTGCTCTCCAAAATCGGCCTGGTTCGCAAAATCCACGTAGCCAAATTCGACTCCGCAAACCCTCGTCCCGCGGAACACTGAATCGGAATGACTCCTCCAGCTTGCTGATTCAACTTTCTGCATACAACGCATCAACGGAGGGAGCTGGGTCTTCAGGCATTCGAAAATACGGTTCTGCTCAAAGGGCTTCATCCCCAGGCCTTTCTGTTCTTCCTCGAATGCACCGAGCTTGAAAGCGCCCCTGTTCCCTGTATTTATTCTCCCGCTAGTTGCTCCAGCAGCCCATCAAAATCTTCCAGCCGTGCGTACTCGATGATGACTTTGCCGTGGCCGTCGTGGTCTTCGATATGAACCTTCAACCCCAGGGCGCTCTGCAACCGCTCCTGCACCGCGCGCACATTGGGATCGATGGGAGTCTCTTCTTTTGCATCTTTTTTGTCCGCGCGATCGGGATGGATCAGCCCTTGAACGTAGGCCTCTGTCTGGCGAACAGAAAGCGAATGTGTCACCACCCGCTGCGCAGCCTTTTCCATCTCCTCGGTGTGCTCAAAAGCCAGCAGCGCCCGCGCATGACCAAAGCTCAGCTCGCCGGACTCCACCCGCGCCTGCACGGACGAAGGTAACCTCAACAAACGAAGGAAGTTAGCTACTGTTGCCCGGTCCTTGCCGGTGCGCACCGCCATCTGCTCCTGGGTCATGTGAAACTCGCG
Organism: Acidobacteriaceae bacterium; assembly: GCA_003156235.1. GTDB lineage: Bacteria > Acidobacteriota > Terriglobia > Terriglobales > Acidobacteriaceae > Telmatobacter. The sequence goes on along the minus strand of PMGP01000178.1, from coordinate 7,595 downwards.
CGAAAGCCGCTCAAAAGCCCGCGCCTGCTCCATCGGATTCAGGTCCGTCCGTTGCAGGTTTTCGACGATGGTGATCTCCATCGCCTGCTCGTCGGAGACCCGCCGAAGAATCGCCGGAACAGTCTTTTTGCCGGCCAGCTCCGAGGCCCTCCAGCGCCGCTCTCCCGCGATCAATTGGAAGCGTCCGTTGGCCAGCGGACGCACTAGCACCGGCTGCACCACGCCGTTGGCGGTGATCGACGCGGCCAGCTCGGCCAACTGCTCGTCGTTCATGTGCGAGCGCGTCTGGAATGGATTGCGATCAATCTGCTCGATGGGGATCTCCAGCGGCTTGCCCCCTTCAGTCTCGGTGGCGGCGGGTACGGAGGCGGCGGGAACACGCGGCAGTAGGGAGTCCAGGCCCTTGCCCAGGGCGCGGCGTTTCAGGTCGATAGCGGTCATGGTTCAAAATCCTCTTTCCGGAAGAGTGGCCTGGGGTTGAATCTGGTTTGGACTGGGGAAGTTTGCAAAGCCGGTTGCCCTGCCTTGGCGCGTCCTTGTTCTTGCGGCCAGGGAGGGAAATTACGCGGTTATCCGGAGGTGGGTAAAACGCTCACCTTGGCCACGGGCTCGGCGACGGCGCGTTCCTTCCTCGACGGAGTCACGATGCCGTTGCGCGCCATGAATTCTCCGGCCATCTCGAAGTAGGCCTCGGTGCCGCGGGAACGGGGATCGTAAAGCGCCACCGGCTTGCCGTGGCTGGGCGCCTCGGCCAGCCTTACGTTGCGTGGAATCACGGTGTGGTAGAGGCGATCCTTGAAGTATTCGCGCAGCGTGTCCGTAACCTGCTGCGCCAGGTTGGTGCGGTCATCGTACATGGTCAATAAAACGCCTTCGATGGTCAGCGTGGGATTGTACGCGGCGCGCACCCGTTCGAGCGTGGAGATCAACTCGGAGATTCCTTCCAGCGCAAAGTACTCGGCCTGCATGGGCACGATAAGCGTGTCGGCCGCAGCCAGCACGTTGACGGTGAGCAGGTCAAGCGCCGGCGGACAGTCCAGAATTACCAGGTCGTACTCCGCCTGAATCGGCACCAGCGCACGGCGCAAACGAAGCGCACGATCGTCGGCCGTGGCCAGCTCGACATTGGCGCCGGTCAGGTTCTTGGAGCCGGGCAGCAGGGAGAGCAGATCGATCTCTGTGGGCAGAATGACCTGCTCCGCCGGGGCGTCGCCCATCAGCACGTCGTAGATGGAACGGCGGTTGTCGTCGCGCTGGAATCCCAGCCCTGAGGAGCAGTTTGCCTGAGGGTCGCAGTCCACCAGGAGAACCTTGAGGCCCTCGAGAGCGAGGCAGGCGGCCAGGTTGATGGCGGTGGTGGTCTTGCCAACTCCGCCCTTTTGGTTGACGAGACCGAGAATCTTACCCATGGCAATCCAGAGTAAAGCGCGGGGCCGTTCGAGGGTAGCCGCTTGCGCTGTGGAGAACCCAGCATATCTGTGGAAAGCTGCCCATACAAGATGAGGCGAATATCCGACAAACACCTGCTAGGGAAGGGTTTCAATACGAGGCGCACGGCGGCTTGCGGGAGCGCGGAAAATCGTTATTCGGTGGAAAACTTTTGTGATTTTGGTCGAAATTGCGAGTAGAAAATCGGTCCTATATAGGGAGTACCCAATCTGACACCCCTCCCGTTTTGGGCCAAGGCTAGGAATGTTCCATGTGGAACGTTTCCCGCTTTGGGCTGGGTTCCCAAAATGTTCCACGTGGAACAATTAGCGCTGCAGATCATTTCATTCCTGTCTTCGCCTCTTTTTCGGCTGAGTGCCGTAGGTTGATATTCTTCTGCCCCCGCTTGTCGCGTCCGGAAATTGGTAGACTTCACGCCGGCCCTATAGGACGGTGGGGATTGCGAAGGAAAGCTAACCTTTCTCACTACGGGAGAAGGATCGGCTAAGAGCCCGCGGCTAAAGCCACCGTTCTTGCGAGGCGACATTCAGGAGCCTGAAGGCTCCTGCTCCCTCCGGAATCGGTCTTTCATGGGCTAATGAGGCTGCGGAAAAAGTCGGAGTTTCGGGCGAAATCGGCAAAAACATCCCTCAGGGGCGAAAGGCCGCCTTGATTTTGCAGCGTTTACGGCAGTCATGGTTAAAGCCATGACCTACCAGTCGCGCCCTTTCAAAACAATGAGTTATTCCGCAGCTTGTGAAGCCTGGGATGATTCTGTTGGTTCATGCGGGCGTTGAAACTCCCGCCTCCCGCTATCGCAATGTGTTAATCTCATCCCATTCCCGTGACTGCCGAAAAAAACAAGCTCTACTACGGCGACAATCTCGATGTCCTCCAGCGCTACGTCAAGGACGAGTCGGTGGACCTCGTCTATCTCGACCCGCCCTTCAACTCACGACAGGACTACAACGTCCTCTTCGCCGAGAAGGATGGCTCCCAATCCAGTTCCCAGATTCACGCCTTCGAGGACACCTGGGAGTGGAACATCGAATCCCAGCGTGCCTTGCAGGAGGTTATCGAGCAGGGCGGAGACGTTGCTGACGCTCTCCGCGCCTTCTACACTTTCCTCCATGGCTCCGACATGATGGCCTATCTCGCCATGATGGCCCCGCGCCTCGTCGAGCTGCGCCGCGTACTCAAAGAAACCGGCTCCATCTATCTGCACTGCGATCCAGCAGCGGGTCACTATCTGAAGATACTGATGGACGCGGTTTTCGGACCGCAGTTCTTCAAAAACGAGGTTATCTGGAAGCGAACCAGTGCGCACAATAGCGCGAAACGATGGGGGCCGGTTCACGACCTGATCCTCTTCTACTCCAAGAGCGAGAGCTCGACATGGAATCGCGTATATCAGGGATATACCGCGGAATACCTCGAGAGATTCTACCGGCATGAAGATGAGGGCGGGCGATATACGCTCGGCGACTTGACTGGAGCTGGCAAGCGGCAAGGAGAATCGGGATTACCCTGGAGAGGTGTTGATCCAACGAAAGCAGGAAGGCATTGGGCTGTTCCAAGACCCCGTCAGGCCGGCCTCAGTTGGGATGAACTCAGTGTCCAGCAAAGGCTCGACCAGCTTGATCTTGCAGGATTGATTGTCTGGCCTTCCAAAGGGGGAATTCCACGATTCAAGCGGTACCACGACGTCGATCGTGGTGTTGTTGTGCAGGATGTGATTACGGATATTGATCCGCTCTCGCCGCACGCCAAAGAACGCCTCGGCTACCCCACCCAAAAACCCGAAGCTCTCCTCGAACGCATCATCAAAGCCAGCTCCAATGAAGGCGACCTCGTCCTCGATCCCTTCTGCGGCTGCGGCACCACCGTCCAGGTAGCCCAGCGCCTCAACCGCCGCTGGATCGGCATCGACATTACCCATCTGGCTATCGGCCTCATCAAGAAGCGCCTCTCCGACGCCTTCGGCCCGGAAATCAAATCCACCTATGACGTAATCGGTGAACCGACAGACCTAGCCGGTGCAGGCCAACTCGCCGCCGAGAACAAGTACCAGTTCCAGTGGTGGGCGCTGGGCCAGGTGGGCGCGCGCCCCGCCGAGCAGAAAAAAGGCGCGGACCGCGGCATCGATGGACGGCTTTACTTCCATGACGACGACTCCGGCCAATCGAAACAGATCATCTTCTCCGTCAAGGCGGGCGGCGTCACCGTTCCCCAAGTCCGCGATCTCGTCGGTGTGCTCACGCGTGAAAAAGCCGAGATTGGCGTCTTCCTCTGCTTCGAGGAGCCTACGAAACCCATGCTCCGCGAGGCTGCAGAGGCTGGGCTGTACAAATCAACCGACGGGACAACTTATCCGAAGCTGCAAATCCTCACCATCCAGCAAATTCTGGACGGCAAGCAGCCGGAGTATCCACTGCACCGGCGTGATGCGACGTTTAAGAAGGCTCCGCGCAGCAGGCCGGCGGCGGCGGAGAATCTGACCCTGCCTTTGCAGCCGGGGGAATGATTTAGGGTCAAGGCCCGTGCCTAAAGGCCCATAATTTTCTCTCTTTTTCAGGGGGCTGAAGCCCCCTGCTCCCTCCTTAACAACACCTCCCTCAGGGGCTAAACCCATGCTTTTTTATGAGCCATTTACGGCAGTCAGGGTTAGAACCCTGACCTACCAGTCGTGCCCTTTCAAAACATTGTATTTTTTCAGTCTGTGAAACTTCCAATTCCTCCCGTGGGCTGGTTGTGGAGATCGTTGAGACGTTGCTGACGTCGTCGTTGTTTGCGCTATTTTGCAGGCGATTCGGAGGCCGTTCGGGTGGTAGGCGGTTTGGCGAAGATATAGCGAAGATTGATTTCTTTGATTCCGGCTTTTCGTGCTTCTAAATCGGTAGATTTCCAGCCGTCCCTTGTATGTTTCATTCAGAGGCGAGAGGATTAGTTCACGTTTCGGCGGTAAGGCCGTGCGTCCCTTAGGCCAGCGCGAGTTGAGCTGTCCCGTAGATCGGCAACCGCTGAGGAAATCTCAACGAACCTACCATCCCGTCTTCATAAAATCACAGGCTCGGAGGGAGAACAAAATCCGAATACGGAGGGCTGCGGCCCGCAAGGCGAATCTGCTAAAGTCTCTGCATGTTCCGCTTCTCCGTTTCACCCTGTCGCTTTCTGGTCGTGCCGGCCGTTGTGATCGCCGCCGGGTTGATGGCAGCACCTGCCTTTTGCCAAAGTGCGCCGGCAGGCGCCGCCGCCCCCGCAGCCACACCCGAGTTGCGCGTCTTCGATTCCTCCTTGATCGACAAAACCATCGACCCCTGCGAGAACTTTTACCGCTTCAGTTGCAACGGCTGGTTCCAGCGCAATCCGCTGCCCGCCGACCAAACCTCCTATGGCCGCTTTACCGAGTTGGCCGAACTGAACCGCCTCCGCCTGAAGCAAATCCTGGAAGAGACCTCCGTGCCCGCAACCACTCGTTCGGCTAACGAGCAGAAAATCGGCGACGAGTACTCGAGTTGCATGGACACGGCCACGGTCAACAAGCTGGGCCTCGCGCCTCTTCAGCCGGAGCTGGACCGCATCGCCGCACTAAAAACATCCGCCGACCTGCCCGCTCTCCTGGCGCACCTTCATTCCATCGGCGTGCTTGCCTTCTTCGACATGGAATCGAATCAGGATTACGGCGATTCCACCGCGGTCATCAGCTTTTATGGCGCGGGCGGTCTCGGCCTGCCGGAGCGCGACTACTACACCCGCACCGACGCCAAATCCGTCGAGCAACGCCAGCAGTACGCGGCCCACGTGAAGAAGATTTTCGTGCTGGCCGGCGAGCCGGAGGCGCAGGCTGCCAAAGACGCTGAAACCGTACTGGCCATCGAGACGCGCCTGGCCAAGGCCTCGCTCACCATGACCGAGCAGCGCGACCCGCAAAACCTCAATCATCCCACCGACGTGCTCAGCTTCCAAAAGGAGCTGACGCACTTTTCGCTGGCCGATTACGTTTCCGCGGCGCACGCTCCATCCGTTGGCAAGGTCAATGACATGGAGCCCAAGTACTTTGCCGAGTTCAACGAGTTGGTAGCCGATACGCCCATCAGCCAAATTCGCACCTACCTGCGCTGGCACCTGCTCCACGCCTACGCGGGAACCAGCTTGCCGGAAAGCTTTGACCAGGAGAACTGGAACTTCTATTCACACACGCTCAACGGCGCGGAAAAGCAGCAGGAGCGATGGAAGCGTTGCACCACCCGCGTGGACCATGAGATGGGCGAGGCGCTGGGCCAGGTCTACGTGGCGCGCTACTTTCCTCCCGCTGAAAAGCAGCGCACGCTCGACATGACGCTGGCCATCGAGAAGGCCATGGACAAGGACATCGACGGGCTGGATTGGATGAGCGCCGTCACTAAAATCCGCGCCAAGGAAAAATTACACGGTGTGATGAACAAGATCGGCTACCCCGATAAGTGGCGCGACTACTCCACGCTCGCCATCGTGCGCGGCGACGCGCTGGGCAACCAGATGCGTGCGCATGAGTTTGAATTTGCGCGCGATCTGGCCAAGATCGGCAAGCCGGTGGACAAGGGCGAATGGATGATGACACCGCCCACAGTAAACGCCTACTACGACCCGCAGATGAACAACGTGAATTTTCCCGCCGGCTACCTGCAACCGCCCTTCTTCAGCGGCAAGGAGGACGACGCGGTCAACTACGGCGACATGGGCTCGACCATTGGCCACGAGTTGACGCATGGCTTCGACGATGAGGGCCGCCAGTTCGACAAGGAAGGCAACCTGAGCGACTGGTGGACCAAGGAAGACGAGCAGAAGTTTACCGAGCGAGCCGATTGCATGGTCAAGCAATACGATGCCATCGAGGCGGTTCCCGGCGTTCACCTCAACGGCAAGCTCACGCTGGGCGAGAACCTCGCCGACCTGGGCGGGCTGTGGCTGGCCTGGATTGCATGGCTGGACAAGGCGCAGATTGAGCACGTGGACATGAGCGCCACAACCGACGGCTACACGCCCGACCAGCGCTTCTGGATCGCCTATGCGCAGCAGTGGTGCACGCAGACGCGCCCCGAGCAACTGCGCACCCAGGCGCAGAGCAATCCCCACGCGCCCGATGAGTACCGCACCAACACCGTGCTCCAGGATTTGCCGGAGTTCGCCAATAGCTTCAGTTGCAAAAAGACAGCAGCGATGGTGAACCCCAAGCCGTGCCGAGTGTGGTGAGAAACAGCTTCTAGCTATTAGCTTCTAGCTTTTAGCTTGTTCGTCGTAGGTCAAGCAGGCTTGGATGGATAGTAATGGAATGTCGCGAATATGCAGGCTTTCGGATTCTGTCTCGCGCGTTCGATAATCTCAGTGATTTCTTCGTCGAAACCGGTCTCGCCCGCGATAGGCCGCTCGTTTTCGATGCCCAACACTGTCCATCCGTATTCGGCGAAGACAGTGGTAACTGCATTGTTATAGTCGGAAGCACTTGTTGCCCAGGTAATCACATTCGTGAATGCACGTGTGTTACCGTCTCCGAGGGAGGGTTCGGTAAGTACCTCAACGACACCAATCCAAAGTTCTTGCATAGAAATGAATCTGAAATGCATTACAACACAAAGGCCCACGATCATGGTGGGCCTTTGTGTGAAAAGCTAGGAGCTAGAAGCTAGCAGCTAGAAGCTGCATCAGCCTTTCCCTATCACCCTCGCCAGCGTCGCCCCAATCTCCGCGGGCGAAACCACCACATGAATTCCCGCTGCGGTCATGGCCTTCATCTTCTCGGCAGCCGTGCCCTGTCCGCCGCTGATGATGGCGCCCGCGTGGCCCATGCGGCGCCCCGGAGGCGCGGTTTGCCCGGCGATAAAGCCCACCACCGGCTTCTTCACGTGCTTTCTGACGAACGTGGCGGCAGCCTCTTCCGCTGTTCCGCCGATCTCGCCTATCAGAATGATTGCTTCAGTCTCCGGGTCATTGTTGAACAGGCGCAGCGCATCGATGTGCGTGGTGCCGATGATCGGATCGCCGCCGATGCCAATCGCCGTAGATTGCCCAATGCCCCTCTGCGTCAACTGATACACCGCTTCATAGGTCAGCGTCCCGGAGCGCGAGACAATGCCCACCGAGCCTTCCTTGTGAATCCGCCCCGGCATGATGCCGACCTTGGCTTTGCC
>PMGP01000449.1 GCA_003156235.1 Acidobacteriaceae bacterium | reverse complement strand
AGGGGAACTTCGGACGCTTACGCTTCGCCGCCATAGACCACATCCCGTCCAATCCATGCCATGGCGACGCGCTGATCGGTTATCTGCTTGCGCAGCAGACGCTCTCCATCAAACTTCTTCATCCTGGCAAGCGCAACCGGCGAAATGCGCGTGCCAATACATCGATTCCTGAAACAGCTCGCGCGTGTTCTTGTTCATTGAGGCCGGACTTGTGGGTCGCGGAGTAATTTTGGTCTCATTGTTCGCCGCACACGCCACGAACACTAACACGAGAGACATTAAATATCGTCTTCTCAATTATGTTCTTTATGAATAATTTCCGTTATGTTTGCCTTGCGAATGGACACAGTTGGAGTGTACCCGCGTACGAAGGAGAGCGCAGAGTGGATACGCTCGAGTTTTCTGTTTGATTCTTTAGGTAAGCGGAGTCCGCCCGCCGGCGCATTGAAACTGCGCAAGCGGGCGGACTCTGCAAACGTTTGGACTTCAACTTGACGATGAAGTGTTAGAAGTTGAACTTCATGCCAAACTCAACCGAGCGCGATTCGTAGGGCGGAGCGCTCGAGGTGCTCGTGATCGTGCCCACCGCACCATCTGTCAACTTGGAGTCAGGAGTCCCGAGGTTCGGGTGGTTGAAGGTATTGAATGTGTCGGCGCGTAACTGGACGTTGTAGTGATCGCTCCACTTGATGGTTTTCGCCAGATTCATATCCATGTTCCACCATCCCGGTCCACGCAGCATGTCATAGCCTGCGTTGCCGATACCTACATAAGTGGGAACACCTGCCAAGAATCCCGCTGTTGCAACCTGCTTGCATGTATATCCGGTAGGTGAACTGGTCTCGATCGTGTTGTAGCAGGGTGGGGCGGAAAAAGCCGCGGGATTAAACCACTGTGTCTTCGACTTGTGGCTCGGATACAGCGACTGTCCGGCGACGCGGTTCGGGCGGAGGGCGGCGCCGACATTCCACATCGTGCCGCTCTGGCCAGAGGTAACGTTAAAGGGCTGGCCCGTCTGGAAGGTGCCCACGCCAGAGAAGTTCCAGCCGCCAAGAATCTTGTCGACCAGGTTACTGGAGCTTGACAGGAACATGCGATCGTGGCCAAAGGGCAGCGCGTAGGTGTAGTTCAAAGCCAGCACCAGCGGGGTGATGCCGCCGACAGGCCCATAGGAGTCGTGCGGTGTTACGCCGGTTGGGTTCAAGAACTGTTCCACGCCCAGAATGCGCGTCCACTGGAACTCCACGTTGACTGAGGAACCGCCGCTGTACTGCTTGCGAAGGCCCGCCTGCAACGAGTTCAAAACGGTGTGGTAGTAGGGGTAGTTGTAGCCTGAAAGGCCATTGGCGAAGACCGGGTAGTTGTAATCCGAGTTCGCCACGCCAATATTGGCGCCGCCATGACCGTCGGAATGAGCGTAAATGCGCGGTAGATTGCCCGCCGGCACATTGAGGCTAATGGAGTTCGTGCTGCCGTTGTCATTCTGCTTCATGTTGTGCATGCCGACATATCCCACGCGTAGAGCGATGCTGTACGGAAGTTCGCGCTCCACCTGCAAGTTATAGGCAGTGCTGTAAGGAGTAACGATCTTGTGTTCCGCGTTGATGCCGAAGCTCGTCGCCGAAAAGCTGCCCGCGGTCGCAAACGGGTTGCTCATGGTGAAGCTGCTGCTGGAGGCCGTGTTGCCGTTGGTGTAGGAAGCCGAGCCGGAGTACGGAACCTGACCCTGCATATAGGCCGTGGTGTAATCCTCAGCCAGCAGGTTGTAGAACAGGCCATAGGATCCGCGAATCACGGTCTTCGGGATTACCTGATAAGCAAATCCCAGACGCGGGGCAAAAGTAGGCTTGGGCTCGTTCAGATAGTCCCATGCCTTGCTGCTCATGCCGGCAGTCTTCGAGGTTTCGACAGCGTTGGCGCTCTGAAGCGTTGACATATAGGCGCTGACCACGTTGGTGGGCAAAGTAGCGGAGTCGGTGAACATGACCAGCTTTTGCTGTTCGGGAATCCACAGCGAGTTGCGGCCAAAGCGGTCATCGCTGAACCACTGCTTGTCGACACGGGCGCCGATATTGACGGTCAGCTTGTTATTCACCTTCCAGTCATCCTGAGCAAATAAGCCATACTCGAAGGTGAAGAAGCGCTGCGGAATGCGGCCGGAAGGCTGGCCGTTCGACGCTGAGTAGGGAACGCCCATCAAGAAGTCCGCAAAGGCATCGCCCGAGTACGGAGTTATGCCGCCGGCAAAGGTGAAGCCGCCGTTGGTGACCGCGCTGGAAGTATACCAATCATGCAGCAGGAACGTGCCGCCCACCTTGATGGTGTGGCGAGGACGGACCCAAGTCAGCGTCGGATTAAGATTACCGTCCTGCTCGAGACCTGGGTAGCCGCCCGTGCTGTCGCTCACGCCGGTAATTGAGGTCTTGTAGGACGAGGTGCTGGGATTGGAGATGTTGATAGCTGGAGCGCCGTCGCCGGCTATCGTACCCAGGCCGGGAACGACAGCTCCAAAGCTTTCCAGCCTGTGCGGCAGGCGGTAGATGTCCAAATGCTTGTAAGAAACCGGAACATCGAGCAGAAGCGAGGACGAGAACATATGCGTCCAGCCGAAGATTCCATCGACATTGTGATCGCCGATGCCACTGTTGCCGCCTTGAAGGCTATCATTAAAGCTGGCGGGATAAGGGCCATAGAAGGCATGCAGGAAGGTGCCGCGAAGCTGATCCTTATCGGTGAGCTTATGATCGAGACGCAGCGAGAAGCGGCGAGCCGACTGCGTGTAACTGATGTTCTCCCATGTGTTCGTGTTGCCCGACAGCGGACACATGCTCTGGTTTGTAGCGTGCGGATAGAGCATGGTGAGCAGCTTGGCGGATACCGTGTTGATGCTTGTAACCTGGGTTCCCAGACTGGCTCCCGTTAACGGATTGGTCAGGGAAAGGGTGGTGCCGTTGTAGCAGGCTCCGCCCGGCGCGTAGTCCGAGAAATCACCGGCGCGCATCTTGTCGGTCGGCTGATTGCTGCCGGTCAACGATGAGTTGGTGAAGTCGAATCCCTCGAAGGCCGCAAAGAAGAACGACCTGTCGTGACCGTTGTAGAAGTGGGGCACAACAATGGGTCCGGCGAAGTTGCCGCCAAACTCATTGCGCTCATAAGGTGCGCGCACATCACCCGTCTCGGCCTGCAGGTGCGTGTAGGTGATGTTGTCGTTCTTGGCGTTCAGGCCCTTGGAACGGTTGAACCACAACAGCTCGCCGTGAAATTTATTGGTTCCGCTCTTGGTGACGACGTTGACCTGCGCTTGCGGCTGAGACTCCGCCGGAGCGCCGGTGGTGATCGTCTTGAACTCGCTCAACGCATCCAGCGAAGGCACTTCGGCAAGAACACGCTGCAGATATACCTCTAAGTTGACTGCGCCATCGAGCGTTTGTACCATGGAGCCGTAGGAGTTGCGGCGCGTCGAACCGACCGACATGGTAACGCCTTTGGCCGGAAAGCCGTCCTGTGCAACAGGCACGTTTTGCACGCCCGGAACCATTTGGAACATGCCATACAAGCTCAGGCGGCCATTCAGCGGGGCACTCTGAATGTCGTTGCTGTCGAGTACCATACCAACGGACGACTGCTCGCTCTGAATCACCGGAGGCGCGCTGGTGACAGTGATGGTCTCACCCATCGAGCCAACCTCGAGCTTTGCATTGATGAGCTGTACCTGGTCGATCTGCAGGTTGATGTTGCTCTGCTCAAAGAGCTTGAAGCCGGCCTTGTCGATCTTCACGCTATAGTATCCGGGCGGCAACTGTGTGACCGTGTATGTGCCGAAATCGGATGACTTGATGGTGCGTGTGGCGTTGGTGTCCACATTGCGAATGGTGACGACCGCTCCGGAGACAATCGCTCCGGTGGCGTCGGTTACCGTACCGGTGATGGTTCCGGTAATGGTTTGCGCCATGGCGCCAGGCGCCAAGGCAAGGGTGAGCAACAGGCTGGCAAAGAGGGTGAACACCCTCCAGGCTCTCGTTTGAAGTGTGCTCAACCTTATTGAACACGTGTGCATATCCGTTTTCATTACTGCCTCCAAATCCTTCGTTTTTTGTGAAAAGCGGTAAAACTGGTCCATCGCATTGATTGCAAGGCTATGGCAGAGTCCGGTTTTGCAGACCGGAACTACCACCCGCAACTCCATGTGATTAGCTTTCATCATGGATACTGCCCTTACTACTCCACGATGGGCAAGTGAATTCACTGTAAGAACATTGTTAGAACTCTGTAAGAAATACACGTTAAAAAGCGAAGCAAGAGCAAATCGGTCATGGCTTTGGACCATCGTCTTGTGCAAATCCCCTTTATCCGGCTATAAACAATCCCGGAGCGAAGCGAATCCAGCAGTACGCCACCGCCTACGCGCCAAACCAATTCTTTACATCGTCGATGATGGGCGCAAGCAGTGGCGTACCCTCATACACAGGTTGCCGGATACTGCTCAGTTAACACGTGCATAGATGACGCCCGCCTTGTCCAATTCGTCTCCGCAGCGGCCATGGAAACCAACGATCTGCCAACCCGCGGGAGCGGTGTAGGTAACCGTGGAACCAGTGGTGGCGCCGCCGGAGAGGGTCCGGCCGAGGTTAGTGGTGAACTTGGCGTAAAAGACGCGTGTATTACCATTGTACGACCCGGAATTCATGGTCACGCTGGTTACATACTCGCTTGTGCCCAGGAGCAGGGATTGAGGAGATCCGCCGGTTCCACCGTGAACAAACTCGGTTCCGTTGGAGAGGGTGAGATTGACCTGATCGACACGGCTTCCGCTGCGCATTCCGATGGATTGCACGACGGGGGCTGTGGGTAGAGAATTCACGTCATTGTAGCTGGTGCCGTGCGGTCCGCCGAACTGGTCGCTGAACTTGAAGTGGGGGTTGAGGGTGTAGTTAAAGTTCACCGAGATCGGATAGTGGTCCGAGAGCATGTTCCCCGAGGGATCGCGGAAGGTGGCGTCGGGCATGTTGTAGTTGTACGGCGTGAAGGTGATGTAGTTGTTGCTGCGGTAGAACATCTTGTCCACGACTTCGTAGACATACTGCGCCGGAGTCAGCGGAGTAGGGTAATTGACCGCCGGATCCCAGCCTATTGTTGCCGAACCAGCAGCGGGCGGCACACCGCCCTGCTCCAGGTTGACCCAAGGATCGCCCGTCATAATGTCGAGCAGATTGCGGATATTGTCTTCCACGCGGGTATAGCGGGCGTTGGTATCGCCGGTCACGATCACTGCATTGCCAACAGAATTGGCGTTGATGTAAGCAACGATCTGGTTGATGTTATCCGCGCGGTCCGTCTCTTCATCTGCATAATCGGTTCCGGAATTGGCATGGAGGTTGTAGTAGTCGATATAGACACCTTCGGCAATGCGCAGCCGAAGCCAGGTAAATCCCTTGGGGGTCAGGCTGTTGGCTTCTTCGAGGCTGAGATTGGTCCAAGTCACCCGATCGATGTCGTCGGAAAAGGGAAAGTTGGACATGGTGTTCAGGCCCGATCCGACGCCGGCGCCGCCGCTGGTCGCGGTGCGATAGGGATGCGTGTCAGCGGCGTAGAGGGCGGCGTGAGAATTGAAGTCTTCCTGCACGTTGACGATGTCGTAGGGAATGACTTTGGCGCCGATATACGGCGTGTAGAGTGGCGGATTGCCGCCGGGAAAACGGCCATCCTGCAGAATCTGCGGAAGACCATCTACGTTGTAGGAAAGAACGGAGAACGAACCGCCAGTTTGGCAGTTCCCGGAAGATGCCGAGAAAGTTGTCACGGCTGCAAAAACGGTTGCGAGTACCAATTTCTTGCTTGCATCAGCGAATGTACGCATGTCGATTCCATTTCCACGCCCTCCGGCGGAGGGCGCTGATTGATTGTTTTGCATGAATAACAGCATTCCTTGCTGCTTCATTTTTTCCTGATCCCGAATGTCCGGGGCAATGCCGGGGCAACACGAGTTCACTCATACCGGTCACGGCACAGTCAGTCTGTTTATCCACACCTGTTGAGAAATGTCATGCCGGTAACTCAGTGCTTTTCTGAGCGTAACCATACTGACGTTACCGAGCATTGCTGGCAAGTGAATTCACTGTAAGAATATTGTGAGAACGCTATGAGAAAGACACGTTAAGAGCGAATCGGCCATCATGCGGGATGGTCGCTCATCTCGAAGACCAGCTCCCCTCCTCCCACGATCTCAGAGTGAAGCAGGTAGGTGCGTTGCAGAAGAACGCCATTCAAACGTACCGACCGCACATAAAACTTGCCGGCCTCCGCGCCCTCGGCCCGGATATGGAGCCACCGATTCTGGCCAACCTTCACGGTCAGGTCGTCGAAGCGAGGAGTTCCGATGGAGTAGCGCGGAGTGCCGGGCGTGACCGCATAAAAGCCCATCGCGGACATCACGTACCAGGCCGACATCTGCCCGGCATCGTCGTTGCCCGCAAGGCCGTCGTTGCTGTCTCGATAGAGCTTGGACATCACCTCGTGGACATGCCACTGGGTCTTTGCCGGAACGCCGGCATCGTCGTAAAGATACGCGATGTGGTGGCTCGGCTCGTTGCCGTGATCGTAGTAACCGCCGGCGAAGAGCGCGTCCAGCTTGTCTTCAAAGGCCTGGCGGCCATGAACCGCCTCAATCAGCCCCGGAATGTCCTGAAGAACAAAAAAGGTGTACACATACGGGGTCGACTCAGTGATATAGGTGTACTTGGCGGCCGGATCGAAGGGCGAATCCCAAGCGCCGTCGGCATGGCGGCCGCGCGCGAATCCGGTCTCCGGATCGATTACATTCCGATAGTTCTGAGCGCGCTTGGCAAATATCTCGGCATCCGCGGTGTGGCCCAAGGCGCGAGCCAGCTCGCTCAGGACGTAGTCGTCATAGGCATATTCGAGGGTACGGGAGACCTGTTCGTTCCCGTGGAAGGCAAAGGGCACATGGTCCTCGAGGGGAATGTAGCCGTACTTGAGGTAGGAGTCTAACGCGCGCCGGCCTTGGCCATTGCGATAGTCCGTCTCAGTCGCCGGATGCTCCATGGCGTTCTTGCGCATCAGCCGGTAGGCCGCCTCCGCATCGAAACCACGAATTCCTTTCACATAGGCGTCGGTAATAATGGCGCCGGCATGATCGCCCACCATCTCCGCCGTGTAACTGTTCCACGCCGGGAAGATGGGCAGAAAGCCTCCCTGCTCTCCCTTGGCGATGAGCGACTCGACCATCTCCCGTTCGCGGTCCGGATCGAGAATCGTCAGCAGCGGATGGACCGCGCGAAAGGTGTCCCAGACCGAATAGTCGCAGTAATATGTGAAGCCCTTCGCCGTTTCAATCGCCCCGCCGCCGCCAAAGCGCGGATAGGTTCCGATGCGGTCGCTGAAGATGCGGGGCAGAAGCATGGAGTGGTAGAGAGCGGTGTAGAAGATGCGCCGGTCGGGAGAGTTGCCCGCCACCTGGATCACGCTCAGAGCGGCGTTCCAGGCATCGCGCGCGCGCGCCACCGCGGCGTCGAAGTCCCAGTCCGGCATCTCCGCGGAGAGATTGCGGCGCGCCTCCTCGATGCTGGTGAACGAGGTCCCGATGCGCGCCATGACGGTCTCGTCGGCGGGCAGATCGAAGGAAACAAACGCTCCCGGTCTGGCGGCGGTCGAACTCCGCTCGAGCGCACCTTCATGGCGAACCGAACCGGCCCAGGTTCCTCCCGCTTTGAACGGATGGTCGAACTGAATGACTACATAGCCGGAAAATCCCGCCGGTTGACCGTCGCCGGCGTAGATTCGATAAACCGGGTTCGCTCCCGTGATCTCCTGCCGCACCGGATCGATGCGAACCGTGCCACGGCCCAGCCGCAAGTTGTTTTCCACCGACAGCCAGCCGGTTTTCTGCCCCGCTGCAAAGCGGAAGCGCATCATCCCGGAGCGTTGCGAGCCGGTTATCTCGGCGTGAATTCCGCTGTCGGTAAGGTCGACCGAATAGAGGTAGGGGAAGGCATGTTCAGTGGCTCGTGAAAAAGAGGAGGACTGCTCGGCCGCACCCAGCTTGGCCGCGCTGACTAACGGCATGAGGGTGAAGCTGCCGTAGTCCTGCGCGCATGAGCCGCTGAGATAGTGGCTGCCGCGAAAGCCTTGAATACGGGTGTCGGACGCATAATAGGGCGCAACGCATTTGTCTTCGCCAGCGCGGGTCTGCGGCGTCCATTGGGTCATGGCAAACGGAACCCCGGTTGCCGGAAAAGTCTGCCCGCCCGCGTCGGTGCCAACCATTACGTTGACTTCGTCGGAGAGCGATGAATTGGCGGTCTGCGCTACCGCTGGGGAACAAATCCCAGGCGCGAGCAGCAGCAGGACGGCCGGCAGCACAAATCGAGACATGATACGTCATTGTGTTTGCAGGGGCATGACCGCGCAAGTGAGATTCGTCTTCTTCACGCACACTTCTCACTGTTAGAAGAGCGTTAAAGATTAAGTTAGAAGAACGGCTGAACGAAGTTACCGCAGTAAGGTGCGGGTACGGACAGGTGAATAGGAGAACCTCACTAACGCTGATGGATGCGAAAAGCCTTTACCTCGGCCCGCAACGGCGTTCCCGCCAGTTTTGAACTGGAAAGCAGAACCTCGAAGAGAGGAAAGCTCCCATTCGGCGCCTTCTGGCGAATCGTGGCAAGACCTTCGCTGGAGGTAACCCACTCCCCCGCCGCAAGCGTAGCCTGCGAGTCGGTTCCCGCAATGATCAAGGCATAGTGATGACCGCTAAAATTCGGCACGAAGGCAACCAAGCTGTAGCCCCGGTCAGGCTCAGCAAAGAGTTCGTAAACTGACTGTTCCCCCGATGACGGCGCGCGATTGACGATGTATGTACGGTGCTGGACCGCGTCGTATTCCACGTAAAAATCCATCCGATCCTTATATAGTTCTACCCATGGATTGGACTGCGGGCCTCCGATCAGGATGACGTTGTTCGTCTTGATGCTCTCGGGGGTGTAGGCGCGGGCAGAGGCCAGCTTGAGGTTCGGCGAGTGCGCGCCCAACGACATCACTCGTTCGGCCACCTGGTAGTCCCCCACGCTCCCCAGGTTCCGGCCCAGGATTATATTAATCGTATTCCGCATCTCCGGCGTCACATCGGGAAGATCGACGCGATTCTTGTACTTGTAATCCAGATAGTCGTCCAGCGACACGGGCTGTTTGAGAATGTCTTCAACGAGCGCCAGGGAAGTATCCGCAGTGACGATATCCACTTCTTCGCCGGAACCGAAGAATTCAGACCAGAATGCCTTACGCACAGGGTCCGCCCGCCAGGGGTTCAACTGCGACCGAAGGACCGCATTCTGCCAAAGCAGAAAAACGATGCCGCAACAGAGCAGGACCGCACATACGAAGACAATTAAATGGCTGCGCAGATAAGCCAGGCTCCCTATGCCCACGCTTGTCGAACTCGTTGTGGACTCCTCCGGTTCGAGGCTGTCGATGACGGGAGGGAGGCTCTCGTCGGCTTCGAGAGGACTGAGGCTGCCTGGCGTCTCATGCTCGCCGTGGACCGGCCGGCGGAAGAAGACGGGAATATAGGCTCCGCGAGGAATTTCAACCAGGAGCGTCTCGCTCGATCCCTCATCTTCGAAATAGCGTCCGAGACGCTTACGCAATTCGGTCATATTCACTCGGACGATATTGTCGAGGCTGGTGTCGTAGTTGTCGGACCGTCCGAACACAGCCGCGCCGATCTCCTGTTCGCGGATGGTGGTGACCCCTAACTTGACTGTCTGTGTGCCGACGTACTGCAGCAACTCCTGGAGCCGGCGCGCACGCTTGAACTCGTTGCTGTTCCAAATGCGCTCGATCAATTCCCAGCGTTCTGCTGTGCTGATTTCCGCATGGTCTGACTCAGAGGCGACTTTGGTCACTCATCCCTCCAGCGAGCTGTGTCCAAATATTGCGGACATCTGCCTCCAAAAATCAACAACGAAGACGACAACCGTTCATGGTAGAAGAAAACCGCTTGCGGAAACCATATTTCCCTGGTCCTGCCGACATTCTCGCCAAGCCTATAATGACTGGTTATTCAGTAGTATACGCCCACTCTTGCAACCCAGACCTTAAATTGTTTTTGAACGCGCTGGACGCAAAATCCTCGCAACCTCCACCGGCGCAGACCCACATGTTCGGTAGTGTGTTTGGGGAAAAGAGGCGAATTTTCCTTATGCCGATTTGAAATCTTCCTTCCGCAGCCTCTACTTCCGGGCGACTGCCTCCGCGCCGTCAGCGTCTTCGGGAGCGGAAACCTGGATACTACTCATCATCTTGCGCACCTCGGGCTCGTCCTTGAGAGGAGCCAGGTCCGAATCGCCGAGTAAATAAACAAAATCCGGTTCGTGCCGCTGGTAATCCTCGCCAAGCAACTGCATGGCTTCCTGCCTTCTTCCGATCAGGACGCATGTCCTGGCAAGCCAAAATCCAGAAAATTTTCCTTCTTTGTGGTATTTCTTTTGGGCCGTATACAGCCCCTGCAAAAGACCGCGCTCTCCGTCTCTCAAAAAACCTTCCTGCGCGGAGGCGGTGATGGCTTTCCGAACTGGATCGCCGGTCATCAGCGCCATCTTTGCACTCTCCGCGAGAAACCCCGGATAATCCTTCAGGTTCATGTAGATGTTGGCGAGATAGCGATGCGGGGAAATTGACTCCGGGTAAGTGCGCTCGACCTGTTTGAGCAGATCGATTCCCTCTTTTCTTGTCTTTCCCATATAGGAGAGCATGCAGCCTTTGTCCGCCAGGATCGAGGGAGAGGTGGGGTCCAGTTCCTGCGCGCGATTGATCTCGGAGAACGCCTGCTGGAACCTGCCTTCTCTCCACAAAGCGTTAGCCAGCCAGAGGTGCGTAAGCGGGTCAGTGGGATTGAGTTCAATGGCGCGGCGGAACTCTCTGACGCCGTCCTTGAAATTCCACTCGCCCCAAACCTCGGCAAAGCCCAGCGAGCGGTGCGCCTCGGCAAGGGAGCCGTCCAACTCCACAGCCTTGCGCGACGCCGCAAGCGCGCGGCTATATGCCTCGTCCGGCTGCATCAGCGTGTATTCGCACAACAGATTGTAAGTGTCGGCAAGCCCCACATAGGTCTGGGCGTCCTCCGGATCATGGACCAGCGCCTGGGTAAAATCGTCCAGTGCACGGTTCAGGCTCTCGGGAGTGCGCTTGTTCCACTCGAACCGGCCTTGCAGATAAAGCTGGTGGGCAAGTTGTCTTTCCGACTCGGAGATCGGCGCTCGAGCCGGCATCGAATCGCGGAAAAGGAAGATGCGGCCGCCACCGCGCAGGACGAAGAGGAGCAACGCTCCCGAAATAGCCAGCAGCGCCGCCAGAAGCAGGGAGACGGGAATGCGCCGGAATCTGCCCGGCGCTTTATGCGCAGAGGTCCCTGCCGGTGCCGCGGGCTGAGCCTCGTCGGTCAGGGCGGCTTCCGCTTCGGTTTCCTCCGCCACGCCTTCCTTTTCACCGATTTCAATTTCCAGCGCCCTGGCCGAGACCAGCCATTCATCCAGTTCCGCCGCGTGAGCGTAGACGGAGGCTCGGCCCCCGCCGGGCACTCTGTGGATGGGCAGGCCCCGATTCGTCTCCCATCGCTTGACGGTCCGTTCCCCCTTGCCCAGATAACTGGCAATCTCCTTCCAACAGTCCAGGCGCTGCCCAAGGCCAACAGTGTTTTCCGGGTTTCTGGCAGGCGTTTGCATAAATTGGCTTCGAATTTCCTGTGATGGCATGAACTGGCCCTATCGGGCATGAAGCGGCACTTGTCACTGGAAGAATGTGCCCCCATTATAGCAACTGTTTGTAAAGCCTATTCCCAGCAAGTAGTTACGCAGCTTGTAAATGACTGCCAGCTTTGGTCATTGTCAGGTTTTCTGAAGAAAAGTGCGCATTCACGCGCCACCCGCTTCCCGCCATCTGGGTAAGAGGCAAGTGCAGAGGAGAGAAAATGATCAAGTCCGTCTTCAATCACCTACATACATCTTTCAAGACCTTCCTGAATCCGTTGATGTCATCCCTATCATGGTGCGGGCGTTTGACCGGGCTTGTGCTAGCGGGCCTGCTGTTCACCTACGGCGTCACGGCCAATGCCGCTTCCAACGCCGCTCCGGCCGGCAAGCACGTGGCCGCCAACTACGGCAAGATTCCGCTCAGCTTTGAGCCGAACCGGGGCCAGACCGATCCGAGCGTGCAGTTCCTTTCGCGTGGCTCCGGCTACTCGCTCTTTCTCACCCAGGATGAAGTCGTTCTCAACCTGGAGCGGCAACGGGTGGCTTCCCCATCCCAGACGCCGGGTAGCCATCCCGGCGTCGCCATGGCTGACACGCTGCGCATGAAGCTGCTGGGCGCCAATGCCAGTGCCGCCGTTACGGGACTTGATCCGCAATCCGGCACGGTCAGCTACCTGATCGGCAACGATCCGAAGAAATGGCATACCGGCATTCAGACCTTCGGCAAGGTCAACTTCGCGCAGGTCTATCCCGGCGTGGACCTGGTCTTCTACGGCAATCAGCGGCAATTGGAGTATGACTTTGTGGTCGCCGCAGGCGCGGATGCCAGCCGCATCGGCTGGCAGATCGACGGCGCCAAGCCCACCATCGATGCCGACGGCAATCTGGTTCTGAGCGCGGCCAACGGCCCGGCCGGATTCAAAAAGCCGGTGCTCTATCAGATGGACGGCGACAAGAAAGTTGCGGTCGAAGGTGTGTTCACAGTGGCCGGCAGCCGCATCGGCTTCAAACTGGGCAGCTACGATCATGCCAAGACGCTTATCATCGATCCGGTGCTGACCTATGCCACTTATTTGGGCGGCAGTACGAATGATTACCTCGGTGGCGCCCAGAGCATTGGGATCGAAGGATTAAATGGCACCGGCAATGTCGATCAAGGAATTGCCTACGATAGTCAGGGCAGCGCGTATGTCGTGGGCGTCTCGTACTCTGCCGACTTTCCGGTACAAAGCCCGTATCTGAACGCACCTGCAAAAGCAAGTAACGCTAGCGGTGCTCCATCGGCGGTTATCACCAAGTTTAGTCCGGATGGCAGTTCCCTTGTCTATTCCACCTACCTTGGCGGCTCGAATTATGACTACGGCGAGGCCATTGCCGTTGACTCCAACGGCGAGGCTTTTGTCGTCGGGCAATCCCATTCTTCCGATTTTCCCATTACATCCGGCGCGTACCAGACTGTCTGCGCGCCTGGCATCAACGATCAATGGACTGGATATACCCATGTGTATACGGAGCGAAGCACCTGCGGGGCGCCAGGTTACGGCAACGGCAGCGCCTTTGTAACCAAACTGAATGCCGCCGGGAGCGGACTGGTTTACTCCACCTTTCTTGATGGCGATGGAACATCGAATGCGGTCGCCATTGCCATCGATAGCGCAGGGCAAGCCTACATCGGCGGCACGACTAGCTATGTTGGCTGCGGTTTGAATACCAATACGAGTCCCTCTACGATCATCTCTTACACCTGTTTCCCCACCACCAGCGGCGCAGTGGTCTCCGGGCAAGATGCCAGGGTTGGCACCACTAACTTTCAGGGATTTATATCGGTCTTCGATCCCACTGGTTCCAGTCTGCTCTATTCAAGCCTCTTCATTCCTCAGAATCCGGGTTGCCAATGGAGCAGCACTACCGGCATTGGTAGGACTCTCGATTGTTACAACCTGCTTTCTGGCGTGAACGGGGTTGCGGTGGATATTAGCGGGAACTTCTATATTGTGGGCGAAACCTCCTCGACGTCTCTGCCCACAACCACTGGTGTAATTCAACCCTCTACCGGACCGGCCGATCCTAATAATCCTTTGGCGCTCGCACTCTATGTGCAACGCGGCTTTGTCGCCAAATTCAATCCGGTCACCTCAAACGGCGGCGCGTCACTGGCCTATTCCACCTATCTCGGCGGAAAAATCGCAGGCGGAAGCGATATGGTCTCAAACATCACCACCGACGCGGATGGCTATGCGTATGTCTCCGGTCTTACCGATTCCACCGATTTTCCGGTAACCACGGGCGCGTATCAAACTTCCGCGAAACTCAGTTCCGCAAGCAGCGCTGCCTTTGTTGCCAAACTCAATCCCACCGGCACTGCCATCGAATGGGCAACCTACCTCGGCAACGCCACCGGCAATCTAGACGGGGTAAGCGCGGTTGGTCCCATCCAACTGGATGGCAATGGCAATGTTTACGTCACTGGCAAGGCTAACGCAGGCAACTTTCCGTGGGTAGGCAATATGGAGCCTTACAACGGCGCACCAGTCTTTGTCTCTGAACTTGACCCCACAGGCTCCAAGCTGCTCTTTTCCACGGAGTTTGGCACAGGCCTCAGCGACAACATGACGCCTGCCGGCCTTGCGGTTGATGCCGCTGGCAATATGTATGTTGCGTTCGACGACAATTGCGCTGGAACCATCGTTACCCCCGGCTCCTTCCAGCAGACCAATCATATGCAGTCTTCCGGCTGCGCCGAGTTCAGCACCACCGGCTTTGTCGCTAAAATCTCCGCCACCGGCACAGCAACAGTAGCTCTCGCGGCTTCCCCATCGCCCGCCTCTGCCGGCCAGTCGACAACGCTGACGGCCACTGTCACCCCCACCGCAACCTACGCCTCCGTTCCCACCGGCACCATCGAGTTTCAGGACGGCGGAACGACGTTGACGACCGCTACGCTCAATGCCTCCGGGATCGCGACCTACACCACCTCGACACTCACGCCCAACACCCACAGCCTGACCGCCGTCTACAGCGGCGACAGCACTTACCCCGCGGGCAATGGCACCGCATCGCTGACGGTAACCGGGCTAACCGCATCCGTCAATGTGGCTCCGGCCACGGGAACCACCAGTCTGGCAGCGAGCTTGAGCGTGAAAGTTACAGTATCCGGCTCCGGCGCAACGCCATCTGGAACAGTAATTCTCTCCGGCGGCGGCTATACCTCTTCTGCGGCCACGCTCAGCGGCGGCATCTCCACCATCGTGATTCCGGCTAACAGACTGAGTGCAGGCAGCGACACTCTCACCGTCAGCTATAGCGGCGATGCAAACTTCGGCCCCGCCATGGGATCGGCGCCGGAAACAGTGACCACCCCGCTGATTCCATCCATCACTGTAACTCCAGCGGCATCCATTTCGGTCGCAACATCCAGCCTGAGCGTGAAAGTAACTGTAACCGGCAGCGGAGCCACACCATCCGGAACAATAACGCTTTCCGGCGGCGGATACACCTCGACGGCAACGGCGCTTTCCGGCGGCATCGCCACCATCGTCATTCCGGCTAACAACCTGAACGCAGGAAACGATATCCTTACCGCAAGCTATAGCGGCGACGCCAACTACGCCCCAGCCACGGGAGGAGCAACGGGAACGGCCCCGGTGACGGTGTCTGCAACGCCGCTGGCTTCAACCGTGACGGTGACTCCTGCGGCAACCACTCTGGACTCGGGTTCCACGCTCAGCGTTCCGGTTACTGTGACTGGCGCTGGAGTTACTCCGACGGGAACAGTCACTCTCTCCGGCGGCGGATACACATCAACGGCTCAAACACTCGTTGGCGGAGCATACACCTTCCTCGTCCCGGCCAATAGCCTCAGCGCCGGAACCGATACGCTCACCGCCAGCTACAGCGGCGATGCCAATTACGCTGCGAAAACAGGCACAACCTCGGGATCGACCTCGCCGACGGTGACAGCGTCCGCGTTTTCGCTGGCGGCATCGACACCCGCAGCTGTTGCCCCCGGCGCCAGTGCAACTTCAACAGTGACGGTAAACACGACGACAGGCTATACGGGGACAGTCACGCTGGCTTGTGCGCTGACCTCGTCGCCGACCGGCGCCACCAACTTGCCAAGCTGCTCGGCTGGCAGCTCAACGATCACGCTGGGGGGAAGTACTACGAGCGGCACGGCGACCGTCACGGTCACCACATCCGGCTCCAGCAGTGCAATGGCGCGGCCCGATGCCAACGGCTTCGGCCGTGCATGGGCAGGCGGTGGCTCGGTTCTGGCGTTCCTCGTCTTCCTCGGAATTCCCGCTCGGCGGCGCAGATGGTTGTCGATGTTTGGCGTTCTGGCGCTGATGGTGGTGCTCGGAGGCCTGAGCGCTTGCGGCGGTAAAAGCAAACCGGAAACCACCGCCGGAAGTTATACATTCACGGTAACCGGATCCGGAAGCCCCTCGGTCACCCCGTCGCCCACAACCACTTTCACTCTGACCATCAACTAGAAGTACTGCCCTGACCAATCCCATGCATGCGTTTCCCTGCAAAGGGCTCGCATGCATGGGCATCCGTCTGAAGTGCCGCCTCACGCTGGATCTGTTTATCAACAGCGTAATAGCCCCGCAAAGAATCGGATCGAGCGCCCATGGCGGATTAGGCTTCCGCTGGGCGTTCAAGTAGGACCTTGTGGAGGATTCTCATCCATCAAAGAGTTGTCCCTCGCCAAAATACCGAAATGACGGTCACGTGCGCGTGTCTGACATATTTTTACGTCCCGATGAAATTTTGGCGAGCCACAACTGCTTTCATTCGATCATTTCTACAAACTTTTTCCGCGCCGTTCATGGCACACTTTGGCGAGGTACAGGACGGCAATGACTATTGCGTGTTCTGAGTCCTTTGAGTCAGGTCGAGGCGCTCCTTCCAAGGATCGGCTTGAGCGGCGGGGCCATCGTCGGTGAAATTCATCAGTTCATCGCGCCGCGAAGAGTACTTCGGCCATTTCGGAAGTCCCAGGCGATTCGGATTGCCTGTCTTGGCAAATTGAATCCAGAAGGAGTTGGCGGTCTGGGCCATCTTCTCATCCGCCGGCGTGAGAGCGGAACCGTAGCGTGCGCGAACCGTATCGAAAACAAACGGTATCTCCGAGGCATGGGGCGCGCCGCTCCACGTCTTGCGCATGGATTCGGCCACATAGGAGAAGCGATACTCCCATGCGGGTTGGCCGGTGCGGCTCAGAGACTCCGCCACGAAGCGCGCCGGCTCGATCATCATGCGGTCCGCCGACACACGAGCGGCGACGGTCATAAAATTTTCAGTGCTGTCCGGCTGGTATGCTTTACGCGCCGCAGCGGCATCCTTGCCGAAGGGCGCGAACAGTTCATCAAAGGTCTTTCCCCAGGGAAAGCCTATATCCATATCGTTGGCGCCAACCATTACCGGAATGCGCGGCTGTGTGCCTGCCAGATAGGACTCCTGCGGATCTTCAACAACAATCTTGCCGTCGATCATGGGACCGGAATAAGTGGGCGACATCATGCTGGCCATATTCAAGCCGTCCACGATGGTTTCAGCAGAAAGCGCGCGCAGCTTTTCCAGCGCGGCTGCATCCACGCCGGAAATTCCTTTCGACCGGGCGAATACGAGTCCGCAATCCTCGGCGGAGGGTTTGCCGTTCGCAGCTTCATGCAGGCGTCCGCCCAGGCCTTTGCGTCCGCCTCCAGACTCGATGATGGCCTTTTGAAAGAGATCGCGCGCCAGCGGCGAATTTATGAGCGCGTGGACCGACATGCCGCCCGCCGACTCGCCGAACAAAGTCACGTTGTGAGCATCGCCGCCAAATGCGGCAATGTTCTCCTGCACCCATTGCAGCGCCGCGATCTGATCCAAGTAGCCGTAGTTGCCCAGCAGTCCGTTTGGACTCTCGCGCGTGAGAGCGGGATGGGCGAAGAAACCGAAGCGTCCGAGCCGGTAGTTGAAGCTGACAAAGACCACTCTGCCGCGCGCAAATTGCGAACCATCGTAGACGGCAGGAGAACTGCCGCCGTTGACAAACCCGCCTCCATGAATCCAGATCATTACCGGCAGCGCATGACCGGAACGGTTGGCCGGCGCCCACACGTTGAGCACCAGGCAATCCTCGTCTGGTTCAGTACCAAGAGGGGCCGCATCGCTGGGAAACGGCAACTGCATGCAGTCGTGCCCATACTGAGACGCTGAGCGAATCCCGGTCCAATCGGCCGGAGGCTGCGGCGGACGCCAGCGAAGATCGCCCACGGGAGGCGCCGCATACGGAATGCCTTTGAAGGCCGTTACTCCGTCGTTCGATACGCCCTGCAACTTGCCCGAGGCGACGGACAGTACATCCTGCGCCGCAAGCGTTCTGGCTCCGAAGGGCGCGCAGAGCGCCAATCCAAATACTGCGCAGAGTCTCACAAAAAGGGAACGCATGCAATCTCCTGTTGGCAAAGATAATCTGAACGCAGCAACGGCTTTGTCTTGCGGCTGCGTGGTTGTTGTGTGTTTGTTATGAGGCGCGCTTTGTTATGTACAGCCGGCAATGCGCGTAGGTCTTCTTCATCGTTTACTATGTCCGGCAACTTTCAGATGAGAGTTGCCGGACACAGTCTATTGTGCGGATCGACAAGATCCGGAGTGAAGCGCGGCCTAGAACTTCAGCTTGAGCGCAAACTGAAACTCGCGAGGTATGTAGGGGTACGTCATTCCTGTGACGCTCCCGAAGAATGAGCCGCCAAGGGAGTTGTTTGGCAACGCGAAGTTGGCGGTATTGGTCAAGTTGTACGACTCGGCGCGGAACTCGACATTCATGCGCTCATTGATCTGAAAGACCTTGAACGCCGAAAGGTCCAAATGGCGGAAATGGGGCCCGAAGAGCTGCTCGCGCCGCTCGTTGCCCAGCGTACCGGCCGTCTGCGCTTGGAATGCGGCGGTGTTAAACCATTCTTTGCTGGGGCCGATGCCCGGGTCGGATAGTTTCCATGAACCAACCTGGTTGGGCCGATCCATGTTGCTCCCTCCGGGATACGTTCCGCTGATATCGTTGTCGTTGACAACCGTGAAAGCCGCTCCGGTGGACCAGACATCGATGACGTTCAAATGCCAGCCCTTTTCCACGATTCCGCGGGCGCCATTGGCCGACTTGCCGAAAGGCAACTCGTAGTTGGCCGTGCCGGCGATGCGGTGGTGGACATCGAGCGGGCTGTTGCCGTAGTCGAGCTTCCGAATCTGGCTGGGAACCGTGCCGTAGCCGCCGGTAGTCCCCGTATTCTCTTCGCTGAGGCCGGTCGAGTCATCCAGTTCGTGCGACCAGGTGTAGTTGACATTGAAGGAGAGGCCATTCTTGAGGCGCCGCTCGAAGGAGGTTTGCAATGAGTTGTAGTTGGATATGCCGCCACTCTGCATAAAGCCGATCGTGCCCAGGTTCGGGTATTTGCTGTAGTAAGGACGCAGCGTGTTGGGATTGGCGGCAGTGTTCGGCGGCGGAGCATTCAAATCGGGCAGCAACTCCACGAGCTGACGGCCAAGCAGGCCGACGTAGCTGGCGGTAAGCACGTTGC
Source organism: Acidobacteriaceae bacterium (assembly GCA_003156235.1). Lineage (GTDB taxonomy): Bacteria > Acidobacteriota > Terriglobia > Terriglobales > Acidobacteriaceae > Telmatobacter. The sequence goes on along the minus strand of PMGP01000449.1, from coordinate 37,198 downwards.
CGCTCCAGTCCTTCTGCAACGTAAGGTTGAATTGCTCTATGTAGCTGGTGCGGAAGGTGGGAGATACGGCATCGGGAATGGAGGAGCCGGGGGCGGAGAGGATGGTACTGACGGGCGTGTTGGGTGGTAGGACGCCTATGGCCGGAAAGCCGTCGGCAAAGGTCGTGTAACCGGCGCCGCAAGCTGGTGCATCCCAGGGATAGGTTCCGCCGTACCCGCACGATGAGAGTGTGTCCGCAAAGGGCGGATCCTTCATATTTGCGTTCGAGGTGGTATTCATCGGGAAGTAGCCGATGCCGAAGCCGCCGCGAATGACAAAGCCGGGAGCGGCGGTGTAGGCAAAGCCGATGCGGGGCGCAAACCCATGATAGTCGGTCTTGATGCCGGCCGTGTTCGACACTCCGTTCTGCCCGGCGATCAACAGAGTTGCGGTAACGGGATCCCAGGTGGAAATGCGATCCTGGGTCTCCGTGTAGGGCGTGTATAGGTCGTAGCGCAGGCCCAGGTTCAGCGTAAGATTGTGGGCAACGTGCCAGTCATCCTGCACGTAGAATCCCGGCTCCCACACGCGCAGATGCGGGGGCGCCATTTGCAGGGATCTCCCACTATTGGTCATATACTGCCCTTGCATCAGGTCCGAATAGTCCATAAAGACCCAAAGTCCTTCCGGATAGCTGCTCTGGAAGGATGTAAGCTGGCGGCGGATAACGGTGCCGCCCACCTTGATATTGTGCTTTCCACGGGTATAAGTGAGGGCGCCAAGGTACTGGAAGGTATTGTCCTGATCCTTGAGCGGCTGGAAGAGTACCTGCCCCAGATTCGCGCCGGTGGCCACAACGACCGGCGCCAGGCCGGTGGACATGCTGATCGGCGTGTTCACATTGGGCTGGCCGAAAGCAGAATTAGGATTTAGCCCATCGGTGTCGGGATAGCTCTGATTGTTGGAGCGGGTGTAGGACGCCTTGAGCTCTAACAGAAGATTGCTGTTGAAGGTGTGGATGTAGTTCACCAGGCCGTTGTAGTCCAGATCGGTGGCATTGCCCAACGCATAGCCGATGAAATTTGGATCCAGCGAGATGCCAGCCACGGTGACCTTGGGGAAAGGACCGGGTGAGTCGGTGTAGACGTTGTTGTACGCGAAGCGGGCGTACATCAGATTGTTGGGGTTAAACGCGTGGTCGACGCGCGCGTCATAATCCGTGCTGTTCTGGACGTTCTTGTAGCCGCCGACGAACTCGTTGGCGCCTAAGTTGGGCGCCGGATACATCTTGAAGTAGTCGGCTCCGACGGGATCGATCGCTGACGGAGTAAGGGTGAGGTTGGGGCCGCCGATGTCGGTGAAGTTGCCCGGAGTCGGACATGCAGTAGTCTTTCCCTCTTCGCACGCCGTGGGCACTGCGTATACGCCGGGCGCAGTGCCTTGGATGTAACGATAGCTCTCGTAATTGCCGAAAAAGAATGTCTTGTTTTTGACGATAGGACCGCCCAGGCTGGCCCCGTACTGATTCCAGCGGTCTTCCGGTTTGGGCAGGTTGGCGCCGAAGTTGAACGGACTGGCGTTGAATATGTCGTTGCGGAAGAACTCAAACAAACTGCCGTGGAACTGATTGGTGCCGGATTTGGTGATGACATTGATGATGCCGCCGCCGGTGCGCCCCACCTCGGCCGTGTAGGTATTGGACTGCACGCTCATTTCAGAGATGGCTTCGACCGATGGGCGGACCGCCGTGGTGCCGATCAGGCGCTCGTTGTTGTCGGCGCCATCCATCATCTGGTTGTTCAGCACGTCGGACTGGCCGTTGATTGAGATCGATGCGGACTGCCGGCGGTCGTCGAGCTCGGAGCCGTTGGTAAGAGCGCTTTGAGGTCCCTCGTTGGCGCCGGCAGACAATTGGGCTAGCTGAACGAAGTTGCGCCCGTTCAAAGGCAGATCCTGGGTCTGCTGGGGGGTGATGGTGGTTGAGATCACGGAACTGTCGGTCTTGAGCACCGACGCCACCGACTCGACGGTGATCGTTTCACTGGCATTGCCTACGGCCATTTGCGGGTTCACGCGAATGCGATCACCGGCCGACAACACCACCGAAGAAACCACGAACTTCTGAAAGCCCGCGGCGGTGGCGGAAACCTTGTAGTTTCCAGGGATCAGAAGATTGACGACGAAGTCTCCACTGGCCGAGGTTACGGCCGTGCGGGACTCATGGGTAGCTACATTCTCCACCGTGATGGACGCTTCCGATACAACGGCGCCGGACTTGTCTGTAACCGTGCCGAGGATGTCGCCCGTGGTTTGCTGTGCGGTGATTGTGCCGACGGCGGCGAATAGAAGGAAAAGAATAAGAATGTGTACCCTTGCCAGGGTACATACACCTTTGCGGATTTTCATCTGGCCTCAAACCTCATTTCTGCCAGTCGAGCTGCGATTCCGTTCGGAACTGGAATCGGAGGGCTTTGTCTGACGAACGCAATACTGCTGGATCAGCAGACGCGCGCGCAAGGTAGATTCTGGTTGTTTCGGTCGTATCTGAACCTTTTCTGAGCGCGAGAAGATAACTTAACTGATTGATAATAAAGCATGCACGGCAATTCCCATTCCAGGTAGAATACGTCGTTGACGGAGGTCAGAAGCCGGACGTATACTACGTCCGAAATGCGTGATCCCCACGCGGGGAGTATCGATGACTAATAGAAGGTCTGCGGACTTGGCATTAACGACCGAAGAACCCGTTCTTACGGATCATCACCGTAGCTCCGCAATGCGGTTGACCGACTACGAAAAGGAAGCCATACGCGAGGAATTGCACCGGCTGCTCGCCAGTACGCGATTCCACTCCAGCCATCGTTGCCAAACGCTTCTGCGCTATGTGGTGGAGGAATCGTTGCGGGGCAACGCCGATTCGCTCAAAGAACGCAACGTCGGCATCGCGGTCTTTGAGCGCGACGCCGCATACGACACCAACAGCGACCCAGTGGTGCGCATGGCGGCAGGCGAGTTGCGCAAGAAGCTGGCCCAGTACTATTACGATCCCGCCAACCAGTTCAGGATACGCATTGAGTTGCCGACCGGCTCCTATGCGCCTGTGTTTCGTACGGTCGACGCGCCTTTGCACACGGAAGAGGAGGGCGTGCCCAAGCACCCTGACAAAGCCGAGCCGGAGCTGGCGGCAGCCACACAGGTACAAGCCGCGGAAAACGCGCGATGGACGCACCCAACGATTTGGTGGATAGCGGCAGTGGTCGCCTTGGCTGTTGTCTCCGTCCTTTCATGGACATGGTTCCGGCAATCCCAACCCAAAGCGCAAGATGCCTTCGATTTGTTTTGGGGGCCGGTGATCAATTCCCCCAATCCGGTGCTCTTGTGCATGGGACAGATGCGGGCGACGCGGGTTCAATTGGATCCCAATGCATTGCGCAATCCTTTCAGCGCACCGATGACGCTGAACCCCAAGAGCGACTATCCGAAGAAGTTTCCCATCGCCGTGCTAACGGATGCGATTACGCTAGCCAACGTGGCAGGAATTCTGAGAGCGGACAAAAAGGCCTTTTCCATACGCGGAGAAGCGGCGACCACATTCGGGGATCTACAGAAAGGTCCAGCGGTGCTTTTGGGGGCCTACAACAACGATTGGACCATGCGGCTGATGGAGCCCATGCGCTTCCATTTCGGGTTGGACCCCGACAACTACATATGGTGGATCGAGGACCGGCAAAAGCCGGGAGTGGAGATTGGAGCGCTGCGTCTCGACAGCCTTGACCTGGCGGGAGACTACGCTCTGGTGGCAAGAACGTTCGATCCGCAGACCAGGCAGCCGATCATCTTCATCGCAGGGTTGCTTCCCTATGGCACGCAGGCAGCCGGCGAGTTTCTCACCAATCCTCAATATCTCGATGAGTTTTCCAAGAAGGCGCCGCATGATTGGCAGTCAAAGAACATGGAACTGCTGATCTATACAAACATTGTGGACAACGAAGCAGGGCCCCCACAGGTGGTGGCAAGTTATTTCTGGTAGCGGCGATTCGATGTGTGTGTCGCGCGAAGCTTATCTTGTGAGGCGTGGTTTTCAGTTGTCCTTCAGCAAAATACCCGCAGCTATTAGAAAAACAATTTCGAGGCGAACTGTATAAGTCGCGGATTGGTCCCGGGGTCTGTGCTGGTGACCACGCCAAAGTCGCCGTTATTACTCGTACAGCATGTTGTGTTAGGCGGTGCAAACTGTTTGTGGTTGAATAAGTTGAAAACCTCCACGCGGAATTCGAAGCCGCGGCGCTCTTGCATACCAAACAAGATTTTCTTGAACGCGGCCACATCAAAATTATCCACGCCATCGGAGCGCAAGGTCGGATCGACTCGTGGCTCCGTCCCAAAGGTAAAGTCGGACGGCGCGGCGAAACAGGCCTCATTGAACCAGCCCTGAATACGATCGTTCCCGCTGGCGGAGGAGGACTTGCGGCAGGAGGGCAGCAGGTTCGGACGCGAGCCTGCTCCGAACAGAGTTACGTCATTTACCTGGCCGCTGCTGAATACTAACGGGAACCCGCGTTGAAATGAAGTTACCCCATCAATGCCCCAGTTTCCGATGATTTTATTCATAGTGGGGCCAATATTGGTCAGGAAATGCTTATCTTGTCCGAAGGGAAGGTCCACTGCGTAACTGACTACCAAACGTTGGGGCACATCTTGCGAGGACAACGAGCGCTCTCCCCGCAGGTTGTTGTTATCCTGTATCAGTCCTACGCCGTTTTCAAGCCAGGCGGTCAGGGTATCCGTATTGCTGATCAATTTCGAGTTCGTATAGGCTGCCAGAAGCGAGCCTCCCTCCGAAAAGCGCTTTTGCACGGTAAGTTGGAATGAGTGATAGATGCTGTCAAACGATCCCTGGCCCGCGAGTTCCACGCTGGTGTATTGGGGAAAAGGCCTGAGGAGCTGCCCTGCTGTCGTGGTGGGAGCCGTAAGGGCCAGCGCTGTTCCGTTCACAAAGAATGGATTCGGCGTTAGATTCAGCAGCGCGACAGCAGCTCGTCCCCCTTGTGTAAACTGAGCCGCCGCCGCGGAGAAGAAGCTGTCTGGAATCTGATTAATCTGCTGTGAATATTGGGCCAGATGAGTTCCCCTTGATCCTACGTAGGCTGCTACAAAAGAGAACTTCGCAGGCAATTGCTGCTCTATGCTTAGGTTCCATTGCTGGATATATCCGTGGGGGTGGTTGCCGCGGTCAACCTCGATGATCGATTGCACCACCTGGGTAAGAAACTGTTGCGTGCCCTCGGTTCCGAGCGAAGTACCGGGCGGCGGGGAAATTCCCTTTGGAAAAGGAAGGGAAATGGTGTTATAGGGATGGATTCCATCCACCGTTCCCGTGTAAGTCGTACTAGCCGCATTCACCATATCGTTACTGGGATTCAAGGCGTACGACATATAGTCCGGTATCCATAAAATTCCATATCCGCTGCGCACTACCGTAGTGGAAGACAGGCTGTAGGCAATGCCAAAGCGCGGCGACATATTGTCTTTGGCAAGGGGCATGTTATTTCGCTGGCCTGAAGAAACCAGAAACGCGTCTCCCATCACAGGGGAAGATCCCGCCGGCAGAAACTGATTGATGTAGCTTATTGCGCCGGGGTCGAAATAGGAGAGGCGGTTATGGCGTTCGGACCACGGCCCTTGAAGCTCATAGCGGAGTCCCAGATTCAGGGAAAGCGCATTGGTTACGCGCCATGTGTCGTTGAAGTAAAGCGCGCGATATACCTGCTTGCCAGCGGTGAATGCGGGAACGACCACCTGAGCGGAATAATGGTTGTTGACATTGCTGAAATTGTCAGCGTAGCCCAATAAGAAATCGGCCATGGGCTCGCCGGTAAAGCAAGGTTCGCCAACTCCGCAGAAGTCGAAGGCCCCACTGGCAATATTCGTTTGCGCTGCGTCATCGTAGCTCGTTTCCAGTTGAAGGCCCATGTGGTATAGATTTCGGCCTCGCACCATAGTGAGGCTTGGAGAGAGATTGTATTGAGTATTGCGATCCTTGATAAAGCTCTGCCCCTGGGAGCACATGATGTTATCGGCGAAGCCAGCGACGCACGGCGTCGGGGGCGTGCGCATGATAGAGGGAATGGCCGCATTGTAGGCGGCGGGCCATCCGATTGAAGTCAGATCGAAGTTTGCATTGGTGGGAGATCGAAGATAGGAAAAAATGCTGATGCCGGCATTGAAGTCGAAAATGGTCATCGAACTGATGCTGTAGTTGTATCCCGCGGCCATAGCTTTGGTTGCGTAGTTCTCCAGGCATCGATCCTCGCACAGTCCGTTGTGCAGCGGGTCGATGGGCAAATCGAGCACATTCCAGTAGCTGAACCGGGCAAAGAGCTTCTGCTTTCCGGTGATATCCCGATCCATGCGACCAACCACCTGATTTTGATTTCCACCTGTGTTGGCGACGGTATTGAAGTTATTGAGGGTTCCAGAACGCGTGATCGTCCCCTGCGCGTTGGGAAGCGGCCAAAGATAAAGAAGCGCGTTGGATGTCGGGTTGATGCGATTCGGCGGTATGAGATTAGTTTGAAATGCCGACGGCGCGGAAGTGCTCGCGGGACAGGCGCCTTGGGCATTCAGCACGCTGCCTGCGCACGGGTCCATGATTGCCATACCAAGCGCCGCAAAATTCCCTCCGCGCTCCGTTTCGGTTGGAACCGTAGCGGTGAAGGGAGTGCCGGTGCGCAGCCTGAATCCCTCCCAATTTGCGAACCAAAAGGTTCGATTCGCCTGGCAGCAGGGGTGGAGATTCAGCGGGCCTCCCACTTCGGCTCCAAACTGATTCTGCACCCAAGGCGGCCGCGGTTTACCCGCTTGCTTGAGGAAGAAGTCGTTGGCGTTGAAGACTCGATTGCGCAGGTACTCGTAAAGTTCGCCGCGCAAAGACTGAGTGCCGCCCTTGGTGCTCAGGTTGATAACGCCGCCCGCGAACCGGCCCCACTCGGCGGGCAGGTTGCCGGTATGGACTTTAAACTCCTGAATCGAATCCTGGATGGGAATCAATATAGGCAGATTGATGTAGGTGATGTTAAGAGGCTGCCCGTCGAGATACTCGACGCTTTGATTGCCGAAAGCGCCGCTCACCTGGTAGTTGCCCCACCCAAACGGGTTTACCCCCACCGGCGTTCCCGTTGCGCTGCCTTGCGGAATGACGGAAGGAGCGAGGGCGATGAGGTTGAAGACGTTGCGTCCGTTGAGGGGCAGCTCGTTGGCTTCGCGACTTTCAACCACGGTGCCCAGGCTTGAAGATTCCGTATCAAGGCTCGGCGCGCTGCCTGCCACCGTCACGCTTTCCGACGCGGAGCCGAGCTCCATTTCAAAATTCACTTCGAGAGCGTCCTGCACGTGAAGGATGATCCCGGATTCGATGACCGCGATGAACCCAAGTTTCTCAACCTCGATGCGGTACCCGCCCGGAGGCAGATCGGAGACGTAGTATATGCCTGCCTCATTGGTGAGGCCATGATAATGAATCCCAGTGCTGGTGTTAATCACTTGCACTGTGGCTGTGCTGATAACCGCCCTGTGCGAGTCGCTGATTCTTCCTGTGAGGGAGGCGGTGGTTGATTGCCCCCGCATCATCAATGGAGAAAGCATCAGGAGCAGGAGTGCGGCAAGCTCTCTGCGCGTTGCCCTTCCAGTCCGTTCTGAGGCGCCGTTTTGCACTACTCCCCCGAAAGGCTTACAAGCGGCTCTAAGTCGTAATGAGCCAAAGTGCTGGAGACAAGAAATCAACCGATTTGGCAATAGCCATTATACATACGGCACAGCCGGCAGATTTGTACCACCGAACATAAACAATCTTTTGGTCTGGCGGAGGCCACTATTTCCTGGATTATCTTCTATTGGCTGGCGTATAGTTTGCTGTCGTGAGGTTTTTCTCTTTGGCCACTGACGTAGATACGGTGAGAGGAATCGCACTGTCGGGGATGCTGGAATATCTCCCGGTGCGAAGAATTGAAAAAATGCAGGATACACTGCAAAACTCTCTGGATACAGTTACCCGGCCTGTTGAGGTACCGGATCTGAGCGATGAAAAGCTCATGGCGCTGTTGCGCGCCGAGGATTCGGATGCCTTGCATATACTGTTCAACCGGCACTCCAGGCTGGTATACAGTATCGCGCTGCGCATCTTGCATGATGCCGGCGAGGCAGAGGAGATTGTCCAGGAATGTTTCATGTATATCTATCGAAAGGCATTGTCTTTCGAACCGACCCGTGGCAGCGCGAAGGTGTGGATTGTTCAGGTTGCCTATAGCCGGGCGCGCGATAGGAAAATGCACCTTTCGCGCAGGGGGTTCTATCTCCGCACGGATATTGAATCGGACGGGTTGGACGGTACACTGGTGGGGAAGGCAGATGTGGAACGGGAGATTGGAGCGAAACTTGACTTCGACCTCCTACAATGTGCATTCGAGGAATTGACGGAGAGCCAGCGCGAAACGTTGAAATTGTTCTATTTTGAAGACCTGGAGCTGAGAGAAATCAGTGAACGTCTTCATGAACCCCTCGGGAATGTACGTCACCATTTTTATCGGGGTCTCGAACGGCTGCGCCACAGCGCGGTGGTTGAAAGGCTACGGAATCATCGACATGAAAAGAACTGAAGGGCCCGTCGATCACGAGAAATTCACGATGCTCTGCGCTCTGGCACAGGCCGACTCGCTCAGCGCCGGGGAAAAATTGGAACTGGAGCAGCATCTAAAGATTTGCGGCGCGTGCCGGGAAATCTACCATCAATACTCCGCGATCGGCAAAGAGGGCGTGGCCTTCTTGCCGGAAGCCTATGCGTTGACGGAAGAAGCCCAGAGATGGGATAACCGCAAAGCGTGGGCAGATATCTCCACGGCGATTCGCAACCAGCGAACACAACAAGTCTTGTCCTTCAAGACAAGCAGGATGCGCCGTGGCTGGAGCTTAATGCCGTCGATTACGGGAGGACGGCTGGCGATAGCCTCTCTGGCGGCATGCGCGATCATCGCGTTGACATTGAGCGCGTATCAGATGGGAGAACGGAAAAATCTCGTGTCGCCGAGGCAATCCGCGAATCTGGTCCAGCGAGAGCAAAATCCCGTTCCGGAAAGGCAGGAGTCTGCGGATTTTCCAGCCGCGCAAACTGAGCAGATTTCGGATCTCGATAAACAAATCTCGAATGAGCGCCAGGAGATTGCGCAGCTTCGCGCAGCGTTGATCGTTGCGAATGAGAAGGTGAACGAACTCGGAAGCGGAAACGGCAAGCGGGAAGCGGATCTTCAACAGCTAGCCGGGGAACGCAACCAGCTTGCCAAGCGGCTCTCGGACAGCGAAAGCGCGTACCAAACCATGCAGGCTGATTACTCCAGCCTACGTGCAGATCATGACAGCTATTCTCTGCGTACGTCTTCGCTGGAATCGGAGCTGACGGAACTGCGCGCAACTAATCAGGATCAGGAGCGGCGCCTCAAGGACGATGCACAATACCTGACCTCGGACCGCGATATTCGCGAGCTGATGGGTGCGCGAAAGCTCTATATTGCCGACGTCTTCGATGTGGATAGCAACAGCCACGCCCGCAAGCCTTTCGGCCGTGTGTTCTATACGCAAAGCAAGTCGCTGGTGTTTTACGCCTTTGACCTCGATCACCAGCCGGGGGTCAAAAACGCCAGCGTATTCCAGGTTTGGGGGCAGAAAGATTTCCAGCCGAACGGGCAATCCCATCCCATGAATCTTGGCATTCTGTACATGGATAGCGAATCAAATCGCCGCTGGGTGCTGCGGTCTGATGATCCGAAACAGTTGGCGGAGATCGATGCGGTCTTTGTGACCGTGGAGCCGCATGGCGGCAGCCGGAAGCCAACCGGAAAGCCGCTTCTTTACGCATTGCTGAGAAAAGAAGCGAATCATCCGTAGCGGCGGTCATTTCCAGCCGCGATTGGCAACAATGCCCGCGCCTTCCCTGATGGTGTATAGCTGATCCGCCTTGAGCGCGGTCAGGGACTGACGCTTGCCGTTTGGCCAGCGAACGGAGACATCGGCCAACAGCGCGCCGCTCAATCCGAAATGAAGCCGGAAATCATTGCAAGAGAGAAAACTGGACTGGCTTTGCAGCTCCTTCATCTGCTTGGCTCCCCCCGCTAGAACTTCGATGCGCGCGCCAATTGCCGAGCGATTGGAGACTGTGCCCTCCAGCCTTATTTTGATCCAGTGATTTTTTCCAGGGACGTCGTTCCTGAACAGCGAGGGCGGCTCGCCCAGATTCACCACGAGTATATCGATGTCGCCATCGTTGTCGAAATCCCCAAAGGCCATTCCTCTGCTGGAATGCGGCTCCAGAATGGCAGTGCCGGCTTCATCAAATAACTCCTCAAAATGGCCGTGGCCCAGGTTGCGATAAAGCAGGAGCGGACTCTTGTAAGGAGAATCGGGATAGCGGCTTTCGAGTTCGGGATAAATATGGCCTGTGGCGATGGGAATATCCGGCCATCCATCATTGTCGAAGTCCTCAAGGCCCGTTCCCCAGCAGACGAAACGGTTGTCCACCGCCAGGCCGCTTTCGCGCGTGGCATCTTCGAAGACCGCCTTGCCAAGATTCCGGTAGAGCACGGGAAGGTCGCCTCCGAAGTTTGTCTTGAAAATACCCAGATGGCCGCTGCCGTCGTAGTCGGCGACGGCTAATCCCATGCCTGCCTGCTCCTGGCCATCCTCGCTATATGCAACGCCGCGCACTCCGCCTTCCTCGCTGAATGTGCCATCGTGGTTGTTCATGAACAGCAGGCTGGGGCTGGAGTCGCAGGCCACATAGATGTCCGGCCATCCATCGTCGTCGAAATCGCCGGCCACCACGGTGAGGCCGTAGTTGCTGCGCGCGTTGGAGATTCCCGCCGCCTGACTCACGTCGGTGAATGTTCCGTTGCCGTTATTGCGATAGAGGCTGTGCTGGCCGAAAGGCAAGCCGCGAGGTCCGCAATTGACAGGCAGGTTAAGAAAGTAGCAGTAAGATTTTTCTCCCGGACGTGGCGTCGTGCCATAGTCGAAGCCCACGTAATTGGATACAAACAGGTCGAGATGTCCATCCCGGTTGTAATCCAGGAACGCGCATCCGGTCCCGTAGCGAGTCGCAGGACCCAGCAATCCGGCCTCGCGCGTTACGTCGGTGAAAGTTCCGTTCCCGTTGTTGCGATAGAGTACGTTTTGCCCCCAATAAGTCAGGAAGATATCGTCGAAACCATCGTTGTTATAATCGCCGACGCATACGCCGCTGGCCCAGCCGGTCTTGGTAAGTCCGGCTTCGATGGTGACGTCGCGAAACGTGCCATCGCGATTGTTATGGTAAAGACGGTTGGTGACGCCAGGTTCAGGGTCTGCGAACCTGTTCCCGCCCAGCACCAGAATATCGACCCAGCCGTCGTTGTCGTAATCCAGAAAGGCGCATCCGCAGCCAATCGATTCGAGAATGTAGTTCTTGGGATTTTGGGAGCCGTAGAGAACCGGGTGATCAATTCCAGCTTTTCGCGCCACTTCGACAAAATGGGCGTTGTAGGGCAAGCCGGATCTCTTGCCCCGCGGCAAAGCGGCGTTTTTGTGCGCGACGACGCCTTGCGCCAATGCCGTGGCCGCGGCGGCATTCAACGTGCTCAACAAAAATGCCCGCCGCGACTGCTTCATTCGTCTCACCCATGCCGCTCAACGCCGCACCGAAACTCATCAAACGAAGATTATCATACGCGCCGGGAGTGGAGCGTCTTGAAGCGGAAGGCCGCAGTTCACTTCGTTCTGCTTGACAACACAGGCCCCCCGGAGGAAGCTATGGAGGGTTCTTCACTCCCGCCTTTTTGAAGGAAACATTCCATGCGCGGGTTCTACAGACATGCCCGAAGAGCCGGGGTGAGACTGGCCGTTATGCGCGAAAATTATTTGCAACTGTCATTCTTATTCCGCAAGCAACTTCCGGCGGCGCTTCTGCTGGTGTTGATTGCGTCGAGCGCAAACCCGACGCAGGCCCAACAGCAATCCGCGCTTCAATCCGCACGTGAGGCCATGGAGGCCAACCAATACTCCGCCGCCGAACAGTTCTATCGCAAGGCACTCGCGCAGGCTCCATCATCTGCCGGAGTACTGACCGGCCTGGGGCTCAGCCTGCAAATGCAAGGGCGGGCGGCGGACGCCATGCGCTATTACTCACTGGCGCTGAAGCAGGGGTATGTTCCGGAGACTTATGCGCTGCTGGCCGAGGAAAAATGCGCCATGGGCGACGTGGATGGCGCCAGACCCATGCTGGGCAAAATATTTCGCGAGGAAAGGAAGAATCTTCGCGTGCTCTCGGCGGTAGCTCCATGCTTTCTGGATATCGACGAGCCGGTTGAATCCGCGGTTGTCTACCAGGCGTTACTGGACAGTAAAGACTACCCGGCGGATCTGGCCCTCATGCAGCTGGGCAAATCTTATATGCTCAGCGGACAGTTTTTTGCCGGCAAGTTGAGCAAAGCGCAAGGCTCGGAACCGTTTCTTCAAGCGCTGAGGGAAGCCTCGACCGCAGGGTCGGAGGGAGCGCGCAGCGCATTCCCTGAAGCGGCGCGGCTCTCGCCATATTTTCAGCCGGATCTGAGTTGGTCCGATGCCGTGGAGCGCTGGCGGCAGCATCCGCAGGACATAGCCCTACTTTACCTGCTATCGATTTTGAGCACCGAAGAGGGCATGCGCCAGATCGAGGTCTGCCAGGAGCGTTTCCCCGCTTCGCCATACCTGGAACAGTTTCAAGCGGATATGCTGGCCGACCAGGGTCACGCGGATGAGGCAGCGGCGGAATATGAGCGCCTTATGCGCGAGCATCCCGACCTCTCCGATCTCCGCTACAGCCTTGGATTACTGCGCGAGAAGCGGGAGGAGTGGGAAGCGGCTGCAGAAGCGTTCCGTCAACAACTCGCTGTTTATCCGGCGGATGAGCGGGCGGCTGCGCATCTGAGCCGGTGCATGCTGCACATGGAGCAATACTCCGCGGTAAAAGATTTTCTTGAGCCCCGGATGCGCAGCGAACTTCCGCCCCAGTGGGCCAGCCTGAACCTGGCCGAGGCAGATCAGAAATTGGGCCATCAGGATGCTGCCATCCGTATACTGGTCGCGGCAGAGCGGGAGCCCAACCCCGATAAGCTTGTCCACTACCGGCTGATGCATCTCTATACGCTTTCCGGCCGCACCGCCGACGCCAAGCGGGAATACGCGCTCTTTCAGGCCGCATCCCGGAAATGAACGCACAATTCGCGCCAAATTCTGGTACAAATACCCTGGTTTCCCCGTAAGCCTCTGTGTGGAGTGTGTACTCTTCGTATGCGCTCCACAACAGAAGAACATTACGGAGGCACTATGTCACAATCGAGAAGTGCGACCTTGGGCCGGGCGTTCCTGCGCGGCCTGTTGAGCATCATTCTCCTCTTGTCTTGCACTGTTGCTCTGAGAGCACAGTCAACCTACGGCGCCCTCACCGGCACGGTCGTCGACTCGACCGGCGCGGTGGAAGTCGGCGCCATCGTCACACTCACCAACAACGGAACAGCCGTCAGCCAAACGCAGCCCACCGGCGACACCGGGCTGTATTCCTTTGTGAACCTCATCCCCGGCAACTATCGCCTTACCATTGAAAAGCCGGGATTCAAGCGCGTAAACCGGGAAAACATCGACATCTTCGTTCAGCAGACAGTCAGGGTAGACATTACCCTTTCAGTCGGCGGCAAGGACGAAACCATCACGGTTACCGGCGATGTCCCGCTGCTGCAGGCGGAGACTTCCTCGCTGGGCCAGGTGGTGGAACAGCGCAACGTCGATGAGCTTCCGCTCAACGGCCGCAACGTCTTCTCGCTCGTCGAAGTCGCTCCTTCGGTGGTCATGCAGGGCCAGGCCGGCGCCACGGCGACCGGGCAGAACCCATTCTCCTGGGGCAACTTCCAGATCGGCGGCGCATTCGCCAATCAAAGCGCTGAATATCTGGATGGCCAGCCTCTCAACATCGGATACATCAACCTGCCTATCTTGATTCCCACGCAGGACTCCATTGGGGAATTCAAGGTTCAGACCAACAACATCGGCCCGGAGTGGGGCAAGGTGGCCGGCGGCGTACTCAACCTGAGCACCAAGAGCGGCACCAACAGGTTCCACGGCGAGGCTTATGAGTACATCCGCAACAAGGTGCTCAACGCCAACGACTGGTTCTCCAACAACGCAAGTCCCAAACTCGCCAGAGCGCCTTGGATTCAGAATCAGTATGGCGGCAACGTCGGTGGCAGGATCTGGAAGGACCGGACATTCTTCTTTTACAGCATAGAGGCCTTCCGGCTGCGCTCCTCGGCGCCTTGGACGGATACGGTCCCAACGGACGCCATTCAATCTGCCGTGGCCAGCGGAGGTCCTGTCGACCTGACAAACCTTGCAGGCGCCCTGGGCATCCCGGCGATCGTCGACCCCTGCGGCGGCAACGTTATGACCGGCTCATCCGGGCTGGGAAATGGCGGCTGCAAAGTGAACAGCTACCATCCCTCTCAATTCGCCGGCACCAGCAACTGGCTCACGATTCCGGCAAACCGCCTCAATCTGACGGCACAGAAGCTGTTGCCAATCCTCTTTCCCGCTGCGACAAACAAAAACATCCAGGTCAACAACTTCGTGGGCAGTTACGCACTGGGCGGCAATCAGAACCAGAACCTCGTGCGCATAGATCAGAAGATCAACGAAAAGCAGAACTTGTTTGGCCGCTTCAGCCAATGGAACAACCTGAATCAACCCGAGGATCCGGAAGGCAAGGGTATGTGTCTGGATCGCTGCACCGAGACCATGACCTCCAAGGGACTCGCCCTCGGCTACAACTACATCTTCACGCCAACGGTCATTGGCAACTTGGACATTTCGGCCTCCCGCTTCAACTACCTGCGCACTCCCAAGAACTCGGGATTTGATTTCTCCACCATCGGTTGGCCAGCAGCGTTCAACGCCCAGTTGTCCGCTTCGGAAAGAACGCCGCCGACGATGGTCATCCAGGGTGAGTCCGACGATCTGACCAGCACCCAGGGACAGAGCTATATCGTCGATCACGATACCCAATACTGGATAGCGCCCTCGGTCACCCTGTTCAGGGGGCGTCACACCGTCCAGACAGGCATCCAGTATGAAATCACTCTGGACGATTACGCCCAGAGCAATATCGTCAGCGGCTGCATCGGCTTCGGCGGATCCTTCACCGAGGACTACAACACTACCACCAATCCCACCGCATCCGGCAACGCTCCGATTGGTAACGGAACCCAGTTTGGCCTGGCAGATTACCTGTTGGGATGGGGCGGCAGCGCGGGCCAGCAAACCGGCAACCACTTCTTCGGCACCGCTGTGATTCCCAACCTGGTGCTGGGAAAACAGACGATGAGCTCCTTCTTTATCAACGACACCTACCATGCCAGTTCCAAGCTGACACTGAACCTGGGACTGCGTTATGAGTACCAGAGTCCGTGGACCGAGCGTCATAACCGCCAATCCTACTTCGATCCCAGCGCGGTTGATCAGGTTGCCGCGACAGCGGTGGGCCTGGCGGGAGGACCTACGTCGGCCCCCCTCGGCGCGGTTGGACTGGTAGACACTCCAGGACACAGCAGCCGCTACAATTTGAATCCCAACCGGGCCGGTATGGCTCCCCGTATCGGTTTCGCCTACTCCATCGATGCCAAGACCGTGCTGCGCGGCGGATACGGAGTGTTCTGGATTCCGCTCGACGCCAGCTGGGCCACGAATCCCCTCAATGACGAAGCTAACGCCATCTCCACCGACTACATCGGAAACAATGGCAGCACGCAGGTTCCCACCAACACCGTGCAGACGCCGTGGCTCAATTTTGTTCAGCCTCCCGGCGCATCCATCAATGGCCCCACCGGCTTGCCGCAGGTTTCCATTGATGAGGAGGGCACTTCCAACCCCACCTTCGAGAATCCAGCGTACAACTACGGCTATATGCAGCAGTACAACCTCGATATCCAGCGCACGCTCTGGGGCGGATGGTTTGCTGACGTAGCCTTTGCCGCCAACAAGGGCACGCACCTGCCTGCCTACAACCTGGAAGTTGGCCAGTTGGCCGACAGCTACCTCGCCCAGGCGGCAACGCAAGCCGCCGCCGGCGGCGGTCTCGCGTCTGCGGCGGCAATTGCCCAGTCCGTTGCTAACCCATTCCAGAGCATCTCGGCACCCGGCAGCCAGCTGTCGTCAGCCACAACCAACGTGGGACAGTTGCTGCGTCCCTTCCCGCAGTACGCTGGCCTGCAATATGCCGGCGCGGGAGTCTTCTCCAGCACCTATAACTCGCTTCAGGCAACGTTGCAGAAGCGCTTCAACGGCGGCGGTACTCTGTTGGCTGCCTATACCTGGGCGAAGCTGCTCAGCAACACTGACACCATCACCTCCTGGCTGGAGACCGGTGGCAAAGGTGGCATTCAGGACGCGAACAACCTCCGGGGTGAGAAGTCAATCTCCTCGCAGAACGTTCCGCAGCACCTGATTGTCAGCTATGTCCTCGACCTCCCGTTGGGCAAGAACAAGAAGTTCCTCCACGACGCCTCTCCCTTGGTTGACAAGGTGGTGGGCGGCTGGGGAATTGACGGCGTCACCACATTGCAGACCGGCTTTCCCGTCAACATCAGCTCGGCCAACGTTAGCGGCGCGAATTACTTTGGCGCTCCTGGCCTGCGTCCCAACGTCGTCTCCGGCTGCAATAAGGCAACCGGCGGCAGCGCCAGCGCTCGCGTCAAGAACGGCCTCACGCTTGGCGGACAAGGCTGGATCAACGGGGCTTGCTTCACCACGCCGGCGGCGTACACCTTCGGCAATGAGTCGCGCGTTGACTCCACTCTTAAGGCCGACGGCATCGCCAACTGGGACTTTGCCGCCTTCAAGCACACCAACTTCGGCCCTGGCAACAAGATCGGCTTCGAATTCAGGACTGAGATCTTCAACGTGTTCAACCGCGTCCAGTTCAACCCTCCGGCCAACACCGTCGGGGCTGCGCATTTGGGCGAGATTACCGGCCAGATGAACAATCCGCGTCTAATCCAATTTGCTGGCAAGTTTGTCTTCTAAACGCATTTTCAACCGTGAGAGTGCGGCATTCTGCCGCACTCTCACACTACAGCATTTTTACGTTTACTATAGGCGAGCTTGAGTGGAAGCTTCTGGCTAACTTGGCGATCTTGGATGACCACGCCCTCATGGCTATCGTTGATCTCGCCGAAGAGCGAGACGCCCCGGCTCTCTGCGCAATGGCCGAGCAGTTCGTCGACACCGGGGAGTGTCGCCTCGCCTCTCGCGTTGGTGAACTGGTGGTTCAGAATTTGGCCGCCGGCCAATCTTCAAACGATGCGCACTTCTTGTGTGCGCGTGCTCATTTTGAACTCGACGAATACGATCAGGCGTTAATTGATATGACAGCTATGTCCTTTCCTATTCCATGCCGAGCCCATCTCCTGCGCGGAGAAATAGAAGCGTCAAGAGGAAATTGGACGGATGCGAAGACTGCGTATGAACGCACATGCGCCTCGACGGAAGGCGCAACTCCATTGATCAACCCAGAGGGTCGGCCCTTCGATTACCTCGACCATAAGCGGCTGATTAACAAGAATCAAGGGCGGTCACTGGGGCAATGTAGATGACTCTGTAGCTGCAATCTCCTCAAGAATCCACAACCTTCAACAAGCGAATTACCGTAAGTTATTGATTTTATGAGGTCTGCAAGTGGTAGGGACTCTGGTCCCGAACCAGTTTTTGCCGCTTATTGAAATCTGTTGAAATCGTGTGAAAATAACTGTTTTAGATTGAATGCATTGCGGCCATATTGTTGAAAGTAGTGGTTCTGAATTGCTCCAGGGTGATTTGGCCGCTACGGTTTCGTCTACATTCGCCGCGAATACCATGGCATCATTACTGGGTCGAGCTCTATAGCTTAGCCCTGCCTTCAGTTTCAATCGATTCAGGGACGCTTCGATGTCAGACTTTCTTGGAAACGGTGTCAATGAAGCTCCATTTTTCCAGCTTCGATGAATCGTGCTGGAATTCGCTGACTGTTTCCTTGTGCGGTGCGGTCCAGACATGATAGCTGTTGAAGAGAAATTGTCCCCCGAGGATCAGAAGCCAGACCCAGAGGGCAAAACGCAATTGTCGGCGCGGGACGCGGGTGCTGAGCAGCGTTCCAACAATGGCGCCGGCGACGCCGCCAACAATCAGGTGCATCAGCAACTCCGGGTTGGAGGCGTGCGAGAACCAATGTGCGCCGCTGCCGATCATCGAGATGACGAAGCCGAAGGCGATGTCGGTGCCGACGACCTGCGCGGGCGTCAAAAGCGTCAGGCTGAGCAATGCCGCCGAGCCGAGAGCGCCCGCGCCGGCCGAGGAGAAGCCCACCTCGGCGCCGACGGGGAGCATCAGCCACGGCAGCAGTGGAGAGCGATCCGGAGGCTGCGGATTCTTTCTCATGGGACGGAAGGAAAAGAAGATCTGCCAACCCGCCGTAGTCACCAGAATCAATCCAAGAATCGAGTTGAGCAGGTTCTGCGAGCCGGCGTTCACCAGATGTATCAGAAACAGCGACCCGACGATGACGCCGGGCGCGCCGCCCAGAAGCATGAATCCGAGCGTCCGCCAGACCACGTTGCGGCGGGCAATCTGCGCCGGCACCAGAATCAATTTGACCACGGTGGCGAACATCAAGCCAATGCTGACAGCAACCGGCGCGGGAACTCCGAGAAACAATACCAGAACCGGCACAGTCATGGTGCCCGCGCCAACCCCGGTGAGCGCGATAAACATCGCGATGATAAATCCGATGATATATTGCATCCAGCCTCCTTGCAGTTGCCTGCTCGTCCTATTTCACGGGTGCGGCTTCGATATGAATGCCGCATTCAACCTTGCGGCCAGCCCAACGACCGGAGCGCGGATCGTTGGGATCCTGCGGAAGCGTCGTGCAAGGTTCGCAGCCGATGGACGA
Source organism: Acidobacteriaceae bacterium (assembly GCA_003156235.1). Lineage (GTDB taxonomy): Bacteria > Acidobacteriota > Terriglobia > Terriglobales > Acidobacteriaceae > Telmatobacter. The sequence continues at coordinate 18,185 of PMGP01000449.1, read as the reverse complement.
GTAGCCGCGCTCATAGAGCGGCAGCAGCGGAATCGATAGAACTTCGCAGGCATACCACACATCGCGAGTCGTCCACGCAGCCAGAGGCGCGAGCTTGAGCACCTGACTGCCGCCGGGAAGCGTAAAGAGCGCCGACTCATCAAGTCCAGCCCGGCTCTTTGCCTGCTCCCTGCGCAAGCCCGTGATCCACACGCGGTATTCCGCGACCGCCCTGAAGAGCGGTTCAACTTTGCGCAGCTTGCAACACTGATCCGGCGCGGATTGATAGAGCAGGCCGTGCTCGGCCTCCTGATCGGTTACGGTATGCGCCGGCAGAAGGTTAATGAGATTCAATTGCCACTCGCTTGTAATGCGGTCGCGATAGGCATACGTCTCGGCAAAGTGGTAGCCCGTATCCAAAAACAGAATGGGAATCTTCGCATCCAAATCGATAGCCAGTTTGGCGAGCAATACGTCTTCAGCCTGAAAGCTGCATGTCAGGCATACATCCTGATTGCCGGTGATTTCGCGCGCAAGCACGGAGCGCACATCGTCCAGTCTAGTCTTCACCTGCGCATGGATTTCCGTTGTGCTCATCAGAGGCCTGCCCTTTCTGAAGAGATGAAGATGCCCGCGCTGTGCAGGAGTTGATGAACGGCAGAGACCGCGCGAATTGGATCGTTCGCGTCGAGAGTAATTTCCTGTCCTTCTGTGCGAGCGAGCAACGCTCCGCCTTCGTTCGCCTTCACAACCAGCGCAAGCAAGCCGGATTGAAGTTGCGATCGAGTAACGATCTCCAGCAGGCCGGGATGAAGAAGAAAGGTTTCATCATCGGCTTCGATACGAACGGAAACTACACCGGCAGAAAATAGGGAACGCTCGATGGAATCAAGCAACTCAACCGGACCGCTCACTTCGAGAATCGCGCCGCGATGTCCCCAGCGCGCTTCTCTTTCGCCGGCTGTTACCGGACCCCAGGCATCTGCATGAAAATGATCGCCCGCTGCCGCGACCGCTTTAGCCGCGGTGATCATTCCGGCAGCGACGGTGCTGTTGGTTTCGGCGTCAATCAAAATGAATGCGCCGGTCGAGCGATTTTCGCGGTAGAGGTCAAGAGCTATCGGTCGCAGCAGATCGATGCTGACGACGCCGATGCCGTTCATTTCCAGCATATCGGCGGCTTCGTGAGCCAGCGTGCCGATGTTGGTGCGATGCTTGATTGCGGAAACAAATGCGGGCACCGTCTGGCTGGTGTGCTTGAGTAGATAACGGCGGTTGCGCTGGAGCGGACGCGAATCCATCCAGACAAGCGCTGCCTGAATGCGCTTTGCGACAACTGCCTGCGCGCGCGAGGAGACGAGCAGATCGCCGCGGCTGATGTCGAGTTCGCGATCCAGAACCAGCGTGACCGATTGCGGCGCAAGTGCTTCGTCAAGGTCGCCATCGAAAGTGACGATGCGCGCGACCTCCGCGCTTCTGCCGGAGGGAAGCACTGTAATCTTGTCGCCCGGTCGAACGGTTCCTGAAGCAACTTGACCGGCGAATCCACGAAAAGTGTGATCGGGGCGCAGTACCCGCTGCACGGGAAAACGAAAGGGGGCGGTGCGCGTTTCGAGCGCCGATGGCAACGACTCCAGCAGCGCCAGCAGCGATGGGCCTGTGTACCAACGCATTGCATTGGAACGATGTACGATGTTGTCCCCGACCAACGCGCTGACCGGAACGAAGCGGACTTCGACCGGAGTACCCGTATCGGCTGCAATCTGATTGAGGACAGAAGTGAAGTCCAGTTCGATGGCGCGGAAGACTGCTTCGCCGTAGCCGATCAGATCCATCTTGTTGACCGCAACAATCACGTGGCGTACGCGCAGCAGCGATGCAATGTAAGCGTGACGGCGGGACTGAATCAGTACGCCTTTGCTGGCGTCGATCAACACGACCGCTGCATCGGCCGTAGACGCGCCGGTGGCCATGTTGCGCGTGTACTGCTCGTGTCCCGGCGTGTCGGCAATGATGAACTTGCGGCGCGGCGTGGAGAAGTAGCGATAGGCCACATCGATGGTGATGCCCTGTTCGCGCTCGGCGCGCAGGCCGTCGGTGAGCAATGCAAAGTCAATCTGTCCGGGAGCGGTGGTTCCTTTGCCTTCAATCGAACGCACCTGATCTTCATAGACCGACTGCGTATCGTAGAGCAGGCGGCCGATGAGCGTGGACTTTCCGTCGTCCACGCTGCCCGCAGTCGAAAAGCGCAGCAAATCCTTTTCGCGCTCTTCGGCGAGAAACTCGCCTACCGAGAGGGAGGGTGCCAAGAGTGCCGCCATTTAGAAGTATCCCTCCCGCTTCTTCAATTCCATGGACCCTTCCTGGTCGTGGTCGATCGCGCGATTGGCGCGCTCGGACGAACGAAACGAGAGCAGCTCCGCGATAATGGCGGGGATGGTGTCAGCGTCGGAGCGAATCGCGCCCGTGCATGGACTGCATCCCAGCGAGCGCAGGCGCGACTTGATCATCTGGGGTTGCTCACCCTTCCTCGCCACGAAGGCTTGTTCGACTGGGAGGAGCGCGTCCTGACCCGTGCTCATTGGGCGCACGTACATGGGCCGCTCTTTGGCAAAGTAAAGATCGACGACAGGAATATTTTCTTCGTGGATGTATTGCCAGACATCCATCTCCGTCCAGTTGGAGAGTGGAAAAACGCGTATGCTTTCGCCGGGATGGATGCGCGCATTGTAGAGATTCCACAGCTCAGGACGCTGGTTCTTCGGATCCCATTGTCCGGCGCTGTCGCGGAAGGAGTAGATACGCTCCTTGGCGCGGGATTTCTCTTCATCGCGCCGCGCGCCGCCGAAGGCCGCATCAAAGTTGTAGTGGCGCAGCGCATCGAGCAACGCCTGCGTCTTCAATAACCCGCAGCAGCGCTTGGTATCGAGCACAATGGGATTCGTACCCGCGGCAATGGCAGCTTCATTACGCCAGACCAGCAGCTCCGCGCCCACCAAGCGGGCCATCTCATCGCGAAAGGTAAGCATCTCGGCGAATTTGAAGCCGGTGTCCACGTGTAGCAGAGGAAAGGGAATCGGCGCGGGATAGAAGGCTTTCTGCGCCAGCCGCAACATGACGGAGGAATCCTTGCCGATCGAGTAGAGCATGACGGGCCGCTCAAATTCCGAGGCTACTTCGCGCAGAATGTGGATACTCTCCGCCTCCAGCAGGCGCAGATGGCTGAGGCGTTGTGGAGCGAATGCGCTCGCTGGCGTCGATGGGGGAGATACGGATTCAGCGACCGGCATGCATGACCTCTTTCAGTAGTTGAATCGCTGAGGGCCAATGCTGCGGGTCCGCACACCGGCTTTTCAGCGATGGGTGCGTCTTCTGATGTATTGCTGGAGAGGAATCAGAGACTAGAGCATACACCCGTCGAAAATCATCGACAGGCAACAACAAGAGCGGCGTTGGGAGGCGCGAACCATGCGTAAACCAATAGTAGCAAAATGCCGAGGCCAGCGCAATTCGTCCCGCTCCGGCGGCCTTCCTTCGCTTGATATGCGTCTCTAGTTCCATTACCCCATGTATAAGTAACCTAAAACCATACCGGCAAGCTCCGCAATCGCTTCCAGTAAATTTAACTAGAGCCTTTCGCGCTATTGATATACACGATCACTGGCTCGAAGGAATGCTATTTACCGGCTTGAATGAAAGATATATACTCAAGGAGCCAAATCAATGAAAGCGTTTCGTTTTGTCCTCAGTCTCGGGGGATTCTTCCTCCTCGCGACTTGCGCCGTTCAGGCGCAGACCCATGGAAGGCAGACCGCATGTCCATACTATCCGATGCCTTTCTTTGCGGTTGGCGTGTCCAGTCGGAGATATGCCTGCCTGAATTGCTCCCTTGGGAAGACCCCGGCGCGGCGGTGGATATCCGCATTCGACTGGGAGAGGTTCCACCGCTCCAGAAGATCGTGGCATCAACGCGGCGGCTTACCGTGGACGACACCGGGCTGTGCAGGCTTGAGATTCCCAATGTCGTCACGTTTTCCGTGCGCGATGGCCGTGAAATTGTCATCGACCCGTTCACCTCTCCCGATTCTATCGAACTGCGCAACTATCTGTTTGGAACCGGACTGGGGCTGGTCTGCCACCAGCGCGGAGTTTTTCCTCTGCATGGGTCGTGTCTTCAACTGGGCGAGGGGGCGGTTATCTTCTCCGGCAACTCCGGTTCCGGCAAATCGACCCTGGCGGCGGCGCTGGCCCATCGCGGATATTCATTGATGGCGGACGATGTCTGCGTGATCACGAAAACGAATCGAGGCTGGGTAGTGTTGCCGGCATTTCCGCGAGTCAAGCTCTTGCCCGCTTCGCTCCAGGCGATCTTCGGCGTTGAAGCGGAGCAGGCAGGGCTCAGCTTGCAGGGGAAACATCACTTCCGCTTTGAGCCGGTCCGCTCCTTCGCAAGGAATCCCGTTCCGCTGGAAGCCATTTACTTTCTCGAGAGAACGCAGAACGAAGAACCGGATTCGATTGTCGATGTACCCGGCTTGAAGCGTTTGGCGCTGCTGGAGAGCCAGATCTTTCGCCCCAGGGCGGGGAATCTTCTTGGGCGCAGAGCGTCCCTTTTCCGTTCCTCCGCGGGGATTGCGGCAACTGTACCGATATTTGAATTGCGCAGGAACTTCGACCTGAAAAGGATTGGGGCAACCATAGCGATGCTGGAAGGCGCTCATCGAGTCCCAGCTTCTTTTTCCTCCTGGAGCGGTTGACGGGACTTTATCTGATAATTAAACTTTATCAAATCAATGAAATCGACATTTTCAGCATTACGGAGAATCGTACATGCCCCCTGCTCACCATCGCATAGAGATCGAAGACACCGTGGCGTGGAGCGGCAAAGCTCTGGCTTCGCAGATTTGCGAAGAAGTTGTCCTGATGAATCTTGAACGGGGCTATTATTACAGCCTGGACGATATCGGCAGCGAAATCTGGCGCAGTCTGGAGCAGCCCGTCTCCGTCGCCTCGCTCTGCCAGTCTCTCGCGGCCAAATACCACGCCGAGGCCGCAACGGTTACCGCCGATGTGCTGACTCTTTTGAACAAACTTCTGGAACATGAGTTGATTGCGGTAGTGGGAGGATGAAAAGGGCCCTGGCGGAGCAAAGCTCAGCGCCCCTCCATGCACCGATGCGAACCCCTCAAGGATTGACGGTTTGGTTCACAGGCCTCAGCGCGACGGGGAAGAGCACGCTTGCGCGGACTGTAGCCGCGGAGTTGGCAAATCTCGACCTGCGCACGGAAGTGCTTGACGCCGACGATCTGCGCAAGCATCTCAATCGCGATCTCGGCTTTACCAAGGCCGACCGCGACGAAAACATCCGGCGCATTGCGTATATAGCCAATCTGCTCACCCGGCATGGAGTCGTCGTTCTGGTCGCAGCCGTTTCGCCCTACCGGGATGCTCGCGACGAAGCGCGCCACAGTATAGGCGCGTTCGTTGAAGTGCATGTCGATGCTCCCCTGGCGGTGTGCGAGATGCGGGACCCTATCGGTCTTTACCGCAGAGCGCGCGCCGGAGAACTGCACCACATTGCCGGTATCGACGATCCATACGAACCGCCGCTTGCGCCGGAGTTGCGTTGCCGCACGGATGAAGAGACCATCCAGGAATGCGTGGCAAAGGTGGTTTCTCTGGTGCTTGGTCACACGCGCGGACCGGAGGATGCGGGGAATCCAGAATGACAGAGACAGGCCATTTGCCGGATTACTCCTTCTTCGGTCTGCGCTTGCGCTCGCCCTTCCGATTGCATTCGCTTCCCGCATGGCCCGCACTCGGATCCGATGAAGCGCCGGAGATCGAGCTTTGCTTTGGCGAAACGCCGGATTCTCTGGCCAAACCGATCTGGTCGAGTCCCTTTGTGCAGATCGGAAGCGACAGAACCGCGTTGGTCAATATCTCCACTGTTGCCCGATTCTGGATTCATGGGACCATACAGGCGGCCGACATGACGATCATCGTTGTCCAGCCGGCGCCGGGCACGGAGATATTTGAGATCGAGACCATTCTGCTGGGCACGGTCGCCGGGATCGTGCTGCATCTTCGCTCTCTGCTCCCGTTGCATGCCAGTTGCGTGGTTCTCGGCGGGCGGGCGATTGCCTTCAGCGGTCCCTGCGCGAGTGGGAAGTCGGCTCTGGCGGCTGCGCTTGTCCGTCGGGGAGCTTTGCTTCTCAGCGACGATCTCCTTATATCCGACGACTCCGGGCAATCTGTGCAGGCCATGGTGGGAACGACGCAAGTCCGGCTCTGGCCGGATGTGATGGACAGGCTCGAGATTCCACGGGAACAGCGCCTGCCTACGCGACTCGAACACGGCAAGCGCGCAGTCGCCGTACCCGCCGTGGAAGCGCGCGCCTGGCCTCTGGAACTTATGGTGAGTATCGAATCAGTCGGTTCAGTCGATGAGCCGGTTCTGGTTCGCCGGCATGGCCTTCCAGCACTCTTCCCTTTCAAAGAGCTGGTATACCAGCAAGAGATTGGACGGAGTCTCGGCAACGCGGCGCGCGAGTTTCGCGGCCTCACAGCGCTTGCCAATGGCGCCGCACTATTCGCATTGCGGCGAACCAAGGTTCTCGACGATCTGGACCGGTGCGCGGATGTGGTACTGAGTGCGCTCGGAGGAGGCCTATGAATCTGAGGGGAGGAAATTCGGCGCCTGCCCAAGGCGGCCAATTCGGCTGGCTTGTCTCCTACCCCAAGTCGGGCAATACCTGGATGCGCATCATGTTGCAAAGTCTGCGCAACGGGGGCGCGCCGGTGGACATCAACGAATCGATCGATTCTCATATTCTCAACCGTGAGGAGTTCGAGGAGCATTTTGGCGTGGAATCCAGCGACCTGGCCGCGCCGGAGATCGATGCAGTCCGGCCAGAGTTGCATCGCGCCATTGCCCGCGCCTCAAAGGACCCGCTCATTCTGCGCAAGGTGCATGACCGTTGCTGGCTGACCGCTTCGGGAGAGCGCGTCTTCCCGCCCGAAGTCAGCCGGGGCGCGGTCTATATCGTGCGCGATCCCCGCGATGTGGCCGTGTCGTTCGCTCACTTTTTCGGTTTGGATTTGGAAGCGGCCGTCGATTCTATGGCGGATTCCACCAAAACCTACGCATCGAGCTCATCCCGCTTGACTCTCCAGCTATCGCAGCAGGTTGGCAGTTGGAGCGAGCATGTCGCCAGTTGGCTCGACGATGCCGCCATGCCCCTGCTCTTGATTCGCTATGAAGACATGCTCGCCGACTCGGCCCGTGAGCTAGAAAAGGTTGCGAGGTTTCTGGGCATTCCCGCGGAGGCATGTGCCCAGGCCGCTGCGGCAGCCGGATTCTCTACACTTCGCGAACAGGAAGACAAGCGGGGGTTTCGAGAAAAAGTGCCCTCGGCGGCGCGCTTCTTCCGTCAGGGCCGGTCCGGCGAAGGAAAAGAGAAACTTCCTATCCACTTGCTCGAGAGGATCGAGAACGTCCACGGCGCAGTCATGAAACGGCTTGGCTATTTGTAAGCAACTGTTTCTTTCAGCGATTACGGATAAGCCCCGCCCGGCGGCGCCAAAAGTAACCTTGACTCGACCCCCGTCCTTCCCCTTATGATTGCTGCAGGATTCCCCAGAATAGGTAGAGTATGCCCGATCAGAAGCAAGAAGGTATGACATTCGTTAACGAGCAGGAAACGTCGTCCAACAATCCTCCGTGGCATGCGCCCGTGTTGAATGTTTACAGCGCGGAAGACGCGGAGATGAATTTCACCCCCACGAAGCATAATGACTCGTCCGGTTATTGGTCATAAGTTCTCATGTTGGACGCGCCGCCGGCGGGTTGATGCAAGCACGGCTAATGCTCTGTCCGATCTTGCGATACTTCCATGATCCTCGTCTTTCTATTCGAGCGCATTGAAAAGAAGTAACGACTCGACAATATGGCGATTGCAGGCCTGCTCGGCGCTCCCGGTGGCATTGGACAGATTCTTGCTGTACTGAAGCTGCGCCCGGAAGACTCTCTTCAAAGTTGGCAGCTTTCCGCGGGCAGCATGGGAATCTGCGGCGACGCATCCTTTGCGTCCTCTGCTCCGGAGCAGCCCGATCTCCTTCTTCTGTTGCAGGGAGCAATCCACGATCGCCCTGGTTTGCTCGATAAGTTGAGCCTCCCCGGTACTTCCAGTCTCGGCGCCGCCGTTTCAGACGCTGACCTCCTGCTGCATGCCTATCTTCGCTATCGAGAAGAATTCCCCCGCCACGTTACCGGCGAGTATTCCTTTGCTCTATGGGATGCTCAACATCGCCGTCTGATTCTTGGTCGTGACGTTTTCGGCAGGCAAGGCATGTACTACTGGCAAAGCGGCGGTGTCTTTCGTTTTGCCAGCGAGATTGTGGGCCTGCTGGCCTGTCCGGAGATTTCCATCGAACCGGATGACGATCAGGCGGCGCAATGGCTCACCATGAACCCGGGCCTCGGGGATGGAACGCTGTACAAGGGTATACGGCGCGTTCCCGCAGGGCATGTGCTGGTCTTCGAGAATGAAACGATCCATCTGAATCGCTATTGGCGGCCTGAAGATGGGGCCGAACTTCGTTGTGCCGATCCCCGTGAGTACGCCGTGGGCCTGCTGCAATTTATGCAGGAGTCCGTCCGATGCAGAATCCTCCCCGGCAAGATGATCGGCACACACTTGAGCGGGGGCCTCGACAGCTCCACGGTCACTGCTCTGGCAGCGGAGATTCTCGCAAAGGAAGGCCGAAGGGCTACCGCCTTTACCGCCGTGCCCGCCAATTCCATCGATCAATGGCTGCCTGCGGAAAAGTTTGGCGACGAGAGCCTCCATGCCGCCAGCGTTGCCGAACTCTACCCCAATCTCGACCACGTCCTTGTCCCCAACAATGCCACGCCACTTCTTGAGGCGATGGATTTCTATTCATTCGATTGTCATTCCCCCGTCTTGAATGTTTTTAATGCGCCCTGGCTGGTTGGCATCGGCATGGAGGCGCAGCGCAGGGGCATTCATACGCTGATGCGAGCGGCGTTTGGAAACCTGGCAGCCAGTTACGATGGCTCCTACGCCCTTGTAGAGTTGCTTGGCCACGGCAGGATCTTCGATTGGCTGCAGTTGATCGCTGAGAGGCGCAACTACGGATTCGGAGTCAGGCAGAGCCTCAGCCTCTCTCTGAAATACGGTCCGATGCGGGAAGGCTTTCGCTCCATGTTGACTCGCGTTCTCCACCTGGATCGAAACTCGGACCAGCCATCCCTTGGATTGTTTTCGGATTCGCCCATTCGCCCCGGCTTCTTCAAAAGCAGCGGGCTGTCTCCGAAACTGGTGTCGAGCACAACCGTTCCTCAGAAGAACTCCAGGCTGGCCCGACTGCAGGCCATCTCCCGGATTGATAGTGCTGCGGTCATTGCGGGAGCGAAACGCCGCTTCGGCTACGACTTTGTCGATCCAATGGGCGACCGCCGGCTGTTTGAATACTGCCTTTCTCTGCCCGAGGAGGCATTCTGTCGCGCAGGGCGTCCGCGATCTCTCATTCGCGACGCCATGGAGAATAGACTCCCTTCGATGGTGCGGGATGAGCTGCGCCGGGGCAGACAGGCTGCGGATGCGGCTGCTCTGATGGAGGACAATCGAAAGCAGATTGTCGCGGAGATCGGACGGATCCAACGCAGCGACCTGGCCAACAAGTATCTCGACATGCCCGCAATGGGCAAACTCATCGACGATTGGCCCAATGGCGGTTGGCCAAATGCCGCTATCAAAGAGACGTATGAAGGCAAGCTTCTGCGCGCCGTGAGCTTCGGCCGTTTCATAAGGCGCATGGAGGATGGAACCTTGCAGGCTTCCATTCGCCAGGGCGCTATAGCGCCAAACGCATAACGCAGCGGAAATTGCCCGGCGGGTTCGTACCGGCCTTGCCGTCATTCTCCGGATGAATCTTTTCCAGGGAATATGCCCAGCACGGTGAAGTGATTCTGCGCCTGTTCTCCGACGATGATCTCTCCATTTGCCGTAACCCAAACATGGGCATCGAGCCCCTTATCCATGGACTTTGCCACCCCATAATGCAGTTCCGTGGGAACACCTGCGCGGCAGAGCATCTGATGGGCGGCGAGTCCCCGATGAAAGCAAACCGCTCGCCACGGCACGCGCCGCGCGGCGGCTCCCACAGCCCAACTCACTCGCCGGCCGTATGCCTGCGCCGAGTCTCCTTTCAACCTTGGCTTGCCGACCGGCGGGCGCATCATCTTGCGGAAAAGCTTGAACGGGAGAACATCGATAGTCATCCAGGCGAGCCAAAGCCAGACTGTCGCCTTCGCCGCCAGCACGATATCTTTTCTGTTCATTTTCATACTCTCCCGATGACCTGAAGGGGCACTTGCTCTAATCTGGCAATTGCCTCGCAGAGGTGTTTTACCGCTCTTTTGCCCCTTGTCGATAGCATACCCCGGCGCATATGCAAGCGGTTTGAAAATTGTCCCTCGCCAAAGTGTGCCATGAACGGCGCAGAAAAGAGGTCGTAGTGTAAACCGACTGAAAGCAGCTTTATTGCATGGAAGATGGAGTCAGGCCCTCCAGAGGCGGATCGCAGGATCAGCCCTCAAACCACCCGGCGCTGCTTTGGGATTAGCTCCCAGGTGGTGAACGGACCGGGAAAAAGGCGAGAAGAACTTGTCCGGTGTGTACCAGGAAGGCGAACGAAAGTGAACTGCGGATGTTCTGTCGAAAGACAGGTCCATCACACCTGCCTCGTCCCGGAGTTCCATAACGGCGTTGGCTACTTCTTTCCGTTGTCTTTGAAGTTCAGCGCAAAGTAGTAGTACGGGTACGAGTGGCTGGTCGTCACATTCGTTAGGAACTGGCCGCCGCCGAAGTAAGCGACGCCGCCGCCCAGGTTGAAGTGCTTGTTGAGTTCATACCAGGAGTAGCCATCGATTTCCGCGCCCACATGGCGGCCGTGGTCGGTTTTGTTGTTTACGATCGCGCTGCCCGAGGTATTGTAGATCGAGTCCAGCGCATCAGCCGCCCAAAAGTCCAGCCCCTGTACTGTGAAGGTAAGTCGCCTGTGGGGCTCAACGGTTGTGCCCGCGCGCACCGCCTCAATGTTCTGTGCGCCGAACAGGTCGGCGATGCCAAAACGGTCGTGTGCTGTCGGGTAGATCGTATCAAAGGTAGAGTGCTTTCCGTTCGTTGCCGGATTGCTATTGCCCGTGGCGTAGTCGTACTGGGTAAAGACACGCGGCTTGGCCGCTGCATTGAGAAACTGGTATGCTGCGCCTCCCTGCGCCGCCCAGGCGCCGATGCTTTCCTTCCCCACCGTGCCGCCTTCGTAGATCACCTCGCCCCCATAATCGAGCGCCGAGTGAGCTTGCGCCTTGAAGCGCACGCCGCCAACCTTCTCGTTTTCCTTACCGGTGGTCTTGGCGACGGCCGGCTCGACGACCTCTGCCGGCTGCACGCGCCACAGGAAGAACGGCTCAAGGTTCGAGTGCGGCACCAGGAAATCATCGATGCGGCCGTAGGCTCCGTAGATGTTATTGCCTTCCTGGTGCGGGCTCACGCCATAAGCCTGCGGCACCGCAGCTGAGGCGGCGAAGATGCCCAGGTGCTCGCGCTTCGCATTCAGGTTCAGCACCGCCGCATCGTAGGAACGGGCCTGGTTGCGCCACTCGGAGTTGGCGATGATGGTGTTGTTGTAGTTGATGGTTTGCCGGCCCACGCGCAGGCTGAACCAGTGTTTTTCGGGCGTGCCGATCTCGACGTAAGCCTTCTTCAGATCCCAGCGAACCGTGTTCGGCGGCCCGATCGGCGGGTTTTGGAAGCCTGAACGGGCGTCCTGCACCTGCGCCGTAACCCGGAACCAACTGGGCGTCCGCAGATCCACCTGGAACCGGAAGCGGTTCAACAGGTAGGAGTCATCGGCCTTGGCCTTGAAGCTTGAATTGCTGTACCCCTCGTACCGGAACCGCTCCTCGGCCTGCACGTCGATCCATTTGGGCAGTTTTGCATCAACATAGGTCGCCGGTGCAAAGTCGTGAAAGTCATAAGGCGCCGGGTTGCCGGTAGTGCGCCAGGCCGCGCCGTTCAGGAAGCTCAAAGGGTTCGCCTCCGGCCCAGTGATATATGCGCCATTGAACGCGGACGTCGCGTTTTGCGTGGTGATGTCGTCCTGCGCGGCCAGGGGCAGTCCGGCCGCTACAGCAAACAGAAAAAGCACAGCTGAGATCGATAGCCGCAACCGGCGCAGAGATGCAAACACGAAAACATAAAGAGCTAGTTGCACTTTGGATTCTCCTTTGAATTATAGAAGCTGGATGGGTTGGGACATTAGGCTCTGGCCCGTATGGGGCGACAGACCTTTATCGACAGGTGGGAAGACAACAACTACACGAACACAGTGCCGTTACCGGCCTGCTCATTGAGCGGGCAGAGTCCTCAATAAAACCTGCGGAGATGGGCGTGAACAGGGGCATCCAATACTCGTAAATCAACATGAGGCGCTTGAATTATGGAAAGGCATAATTCGCGGACAGGCCAGCGGGCGCTAGCGGAGACAACAACAACACGCTAATTTGAGGATGATAGATTTCATCTCGTGTGCAACTCTGTTTTTACACCCTAACCGGCTTTCGAATTCCTGTCAACTGGGAACTTGACTTTCGACTGGACCGCCGATATTATTTCATTATGCAAGGTCATCTCTGTTGTCGCCGCTGTACATTGCTTCGCGCGCATAGGTGACCTGGGTCTATAGGTACAGTTCAATCCATGGTTTCCAATTGCCCGCGATGCAGCCGCAGCTGTCGCGGGTTTTCTGTTTTCAGTGAAGAGGAAAAATGGCTCAAACAGTTCCAGTAAAAGAGACAAATGCTCAGCGTGCGGAGCGCCTCAAGCGCGAGAAAAACCCGTGGGAGGCCTTCAATGAGGTGCGCGAGTTTGCCCGCCAGGGCCGCTCCAGCGTGCTGCCCGAGTGGGCTTCCTTATACTCCAAGTGGTGGGGCATCTACACCCAGGGCGATGGCGTGGGCGCCACCGGCGGCAAGGGCGGCGAGGGTCTGGCCTCCGATTACTTCATGATGCGCATCGGCATTCCCAACGGCATCCTCTCCGCCGCGCAGCTTCGCGTCATCGCCGGAATCTCGCAAAAGTACGCGCGCAACCTTGCCGACATCACCGTGCGCCAATGTATTCAGCTGCACTGGCTCACTATCGAGTCGCTGCCTGAAGTCGTCGATGCTCTTAATGCGGTTGGACTTTCGCCTAAAGGCGCTTGCGGCGATGTGGTGCGCAACGTGACCGGCTGTCCGCTGGCCGGAGTGGCCGCTGATGAGTTGATCAATTCCTCTTCGCTCGCCACGGAGATTTCACGCTTGCTTAGCGGCAACCCGGAGTTCTACAACCTGCCGCGCAAATTCAAAGTCTGTGCCACCGGCTGTCCATCGTGGTGTTCTCATCCGGAGATCAACGACATCGCCCTCACCGCGGCCAAATTCAACGACCAGATTGGCTACTCGCTGCGCGTCGGGGGAGGGCTCTCCAGGGAGCCGCATCTCGCCGTTCGCCTTAATGCCTTCGTTCTTCCCGAGCAGGCGGTTCGCGTAGCGCGCGCCGTGGCCGAGATCTTCCGCGAGCAGCAGGGATTGCGCGAAAACCGGGCACAGGCGCGCATGAAATACCTGTTCCTGAAAGAAGGCTGGACCGCGGAGAGTTTTCTCGCTGAGTTGCAGTCGCGGCTTGACTTCACGCTGCTTCCCGCTGCGCTCGAGCAGGTTCCCGACGACATATACCGCGACCATGCAGGCATTCATCCACAGCGACAGCCGGGCTTGAGTCACGTGGGCGCATCGGTGCTGCGCGGACGGCTGAGCGGCGAGCAGTTGCAGGCCGCCGCTGAACTTGCAGAGCGTTTCGGCAGTGGCGCGCTGCGCACAACCGTCTCTCAGAATCTGCTATTCATCGATATTCCCAACAACAAAACGGCAGAACTTGCACGCGAATTAGGCCAGATCGGATTGCAAGTCGATGGCTCATCTTTCTGGCGCGGCGCGGTTGCCTGCACGGGCACCGAGTTCTGCAAGCTGGCCATCACTGAGACCAAGGGCTTCACCCGCTGGATTGTGGACGAGCTTGAAGAACGGCTGCCGGAGTTTGATCAGCAGCTTAGGCTGCACGTCACCGGCTGCCCCAATGGCTGCGGACAGCACTGGATCGCCGACATCGGCATCGAGGGAAAAAAGATCAAGCACGAGGGCAAGCTTATCGATGCATATTATTTCTGCCTTGGCGGCGCGGTGGGCCAACACGCTTCCATCGCTCGTCCGGTGGGCTATCGCTGCCCCGCGACGCTGGTGCCGGAAGCGATTGAGCGGCTGCTTCGCAAGTACCTTGCCACGCGCCAGAGGGAAGAGAATCTGCGCGCCTGGTTTGCGCGCCACTCTAACGACGAACTGCGCGCCAATTTGGCGGGCGAGGCGTTGCCGCCGGTCGAGCGCGATCTGCCCACAGGCAGCGTGCCGCACGGAGTCGCTGATTAGGATTAAGCTATGAGCCTGTTACCGGTCTTTCTCAAACTCAACGGTCGCCGCGGACTGGTGGTCGGCGCGGGTACTGTTGCGCTCGACAAGATAGACGTCCTGCTCAAGACGGGCTTGCGGCTGCGCGTTGTTGCGCCGAATGCAATCCCTGAAATTCAGAAGCTCGCCTTTGAGGGCCGTCTCGAATGGACTCAGCGGAACTTTGAACTCGCCGACCTCGAGGACAACTATCTGGTTGTCGTCGCCACTGATTCCGCTCAAGTAAATACCGCCGTTTATCAGGGAGCCGTTGAGCGCGGCATTCTGTCGAACAGCGTGGATGATCCTCCGCACTGTGATTTTTATTTCGGTTCGGTGGTCAGCCGCGGCGCGTTGCAGATCGCCATCTCAACTGCGGGCGAAAGCCCTGCCTTCGCGCAGCAGTTACGCCGCGAAATCGACGAACAACTGCCCGCCGACCTCGGCCCGTGGCTCGAAAACATGGGCCGGCTCCGCCGCGAAGTTTTGGCAACGCAGCCCCGCGGTGAGGCGCGTAAGGCATTGCTGCATCAGTTAGCCAGTCGACAGCTCTGCGACAAAGCCTCTTGCCCGGCGCGCCATCTTGCTCTCGCTCCGCTCCACCAAGAGAGCGCCAGCTCCGGCAGCAAGGTCTATCTGGTGGGAGCCGGACCTGGTGATCCTGAACTGCTGACCGTCAAAGCGCTGCGCCTCATTCAATCCGCAGATCTCATCCTGCACGACGACCTTGTTCCAGAAACGATTCTTGAGCTTGCACAGCCCGCCGCCGAGATCATCAACGTGGGCAAGCGTTGCGGCGTGAAGAGCATCACGCAGGAGCAGATCAACGCGCTGATGGTGGAGTACGCCCGTGAGCAAAAGAATCCCTTCCGCACCATCGTCCGGCTCAAGAGCGGCGATCCGCTTATCTTCAGCCGCGCCGCCGAAGAGATCGCCGCACTCACCGAAGCAAGCATTCCATTTGAGATTGTTCCCGGCGTCTCCGCCGCCTTTGCCGCGGCCGCTTCCATTGGCTGCCCGCTGACAAGCCGCAACAGCGCATCGAGCGTGATCTTCTCCACCGGCCATCACGCGCAGTCGCACAACCTCTCGCCGCTGCCCCAAATTGAGGACTCTACGCGTATCGTCTATATGCCTGGCCGCGACTCACGCCTGCTAGCGCTACAGTGGCTTGAGGAAGGCCTCCCACCGGAGTTTCCCTGCGCTGTCGTATCGCAAGCCGCACAGCCCGGCCAGCAAATCCGCTACACTACGCTCGCCGCTCTCGGCAAGATCGAACCCATGCCCGCGCCCACTCTGCTGATTGCCGGCTGGGTTCTTCGAGAATCCTCTGCCGCATTTCAACCAGCAGAAAGAGACGTTGCAGTCACAGTGTGAGGCGCGGAGAAAAAGGAGACCGCTGATTCCTGCCTCTCGCCAAAATTATCGATCTGTTGTTAATTCAAACAGAGTGTAGTGGACCCAGCTTGGCTGTCTGGGTGTAAAACTGGATCATCTCTTACGACTGTATATGTTTTTGTAGAGAGTGTTGCATCCCAGGATAGGCGAAAAAACCAATATTGACGCACCTTCCGGCACTAGACCCCCTGGGCTAATACCAGATGAGTCTACTTTCGAGTACGTGATGAGTCTGTAAGTTGTTGACAATAATGGTCGGGG
The DNA here is from genome assembly GCA_003156235.1 of Acidobacteriaceae bacterium. Classification (GTDB taxonomy): domain Bacteria; phylum Acidobacteriota; class Terriglobia; order Terriglobales; family Acidobacteriaceae; genus Telmatobacter. Next base: position 1,975 of record PMGP01000449.1, on the reverse strand, counting down.
AGAGAGGATTTGAACCTCCGACCCCCTGGTCCCGAACCACCAACCGATTTGCTAAGTTATTGATTCGTTTAGGCTGGTAGTGCGTCTAGGTTGCTCTAAATGCCCGGTTTTCGGCAGCAAATGGACCCAAGTTGGACCCAAGTTGCGATCAGGAAGTTGATGCAGCAAGCATAAAACTCGAATCAACAGTCAAACGCATTTTCAACAACATGCAGGTCAGCGGATGACACCTAAGACCATGAAAAGCAGTCGTAATCCGATAAACAGAGCGCAAATGGAGCGCGTCTTCGCGGCTTCCTTGCCGTTGGATTCCCGCCTACAACTTATCGTTCGGTCAGAGGTCATTTTCAGCGCAACCTCCAATCGTGAATGCAGGGCTTAACACATGAACTCTTCCTTGCCGCAGTGCAATTTCAGTAACTTACAGGCAACGAATGCTGTCTGCACTGAAATCCAAGACGCTTCTGCTACAACAAGCTCATGCTCCGTTCGTTGAAGCTCTTGTTCGATCTGATCGTTCAGTCTTGTCTTTCTCGCCGCAACCTTCTCTTGGAAAACTTGGCTCTTCGTCAACAGCTCGCAGTTTTGAAACGGCGCCATCCTCAAACCCGATTTGCTGCTCCCGACAAACTCTTTTGGGTGATTCTGCGCAGGATTTGGGCGGGCTGGAAAGAGGCTCTGGTCCTGGTCCAACCCGATACCGTCGTGCGCTGGCACCGGGCGGGGTTTGCGCGGTACTGGACCTGGCTGTCCCGCCGCCGGAAGCGCACCGGGAGAAAACCCGTCGGCAAGGATCTGCGCGAGCAGATCGTCCGCATGGCTGTCGAGAATCCAACCTGGGGCGCTCCCCGAATCCACGGAGAGCTGAAGATGCTTGGCTACGAAATCTCTGAGCGAAGCGTACTGCGTTGGATGCGAAAAGCGCCGAGGAGTCCTGAGCCTGCCCGGCGCTGGGCGGCGTTCCTTGCCAACCACCGCGAGGCGATTGCAGCAATGGACTTCTTCACCGTGCCCACGCTGACCTTCGGTGTGCTCTATTGCTTTTTCGTCATCGCGCACGACCGCCGGCGCATCCTTCATTGCAATGTGACGAAGCATCCGACCAGTGCCTGGGTCATTCAGCAGTTGCGCGAGGCATTTCCATACGACACAGCGCCCGGCTACCTGATCTTTGATCGCGGCGCCAGCTTCAATGCCGAAATGATAGAAGTTGTGAAGAACTTCGGCATCAAGCCCAAGCGGACCAGCTTCCGCAGTCCGTGGCAGAACGGCGTTGCCGAGCGCTTCGTCGGCAACTGCCGCCGCGATCTGCTCGACCACGTGATCGTCCTCAATGAACGGCATCTGAAACGACTTATGAATGAGTATGTCCGCTACTACCACGAAGACAGGACGCACTTGGCGTTAGCCAAGGCAACGCCCGCCGGCCGCGCCGCAGAGAAGACTGCGCCCGAAGTCGGGCGCAAGATCGTTGCGAGGTCCAGGCTCGGCGGCCTGCATCATCGCTACGATCTGGCTGCCTGAATTGCTGCTCTGAGGAGTTTGGATAGACATGGAAAAGTAACTGCGGGAGAATTGCGCCCACAAGCCACTTGCTGGTCGTGCCGCACCTGCTGCCGAGGCTATTTGCGGATGCCGAATAAACCTTCCCGCCATTGAAATCTACGCTGATGCCGTCTCCGGGAAGTTAAATCTGGCGCTGCTCCAGGCTGGATTGGATTTTGGCGAGGGACAACCGCGCCGCGATTCATCGACTTCAACTCGTTGTCCGAGTCGTAGGCAAAGTAGTTTCCGCCGGAGTTCCACGCGTTGCCGTCGGCGTCGTAACGCTCCGTCGAAAGCTCGTCGTCGGCGTTGTAGCCGAAGCTGCCGGAGTTAAAGCCGGGAAGCGAAGAGGTCGCCGATTTGCGGTTACCGACGGGGTCGAGTACATACGCGGCCGTGCCGTTCACCTTCGCCGGGTCCGCGCTGATGG
>PMGP01000005.1 GCA_003156235.1 Acidobacteriaceae bacterium | reverse complement strand
AACCTCCTGGGTTTCGTCGGTCGAGTCGTCCAGCACCTGGATCTCCAGCTTTTCCTTCGGGTAATCCATGGCGCAGACCGCCTCAATCAGCCGGTCGATGACGAACTGCTCGTTGAAGATGGGCAGTTGCACGGTCACCCGCGGCAGCTCCTGGAAGTAGCGAGGCGGATCGGGATTGTAGTTCTTCTTATATTTGAAATAGAGGTAGCACATGGTGTAGCGGTGAATGCCATAAAACGACAGGATGATCATCACCGCGAAGTAAGGGATGAGCATCGTCAGATCGAACCAGTTCCAGTGGTGGGTCACCTTGGAGAACGGATCGTAAAACAGTAACTGGACCTGATGGCGCACGCTGAATTGCGGAGCGAAGAGCAGCAGCGAGGAGAGCCGCATGGGCAGCCCGTGTAGCGGTTGGACGGCGGCATTCAAAGCGGTCTGGAGCGCGGCAAGCAGGGCGAGCCTCCATGGTCGGGATACCGGCAATTGTAGACGATCGGGGCCACCGGACGTCAGGGCTACAAGCCATTCAACCAGGCCGAAAGGTATCCGCTGTAGCGCTGGCGGGTTGGAGAGAATGGAGTTACTCCACCGTCAGATTTGCGAGAAAGAAGTCGAAGTCTTTCATGGCTGGCTCTTCGATGGAGGCTGCCGTGTCCAGCAGGACAAGGTAATAGAGCTTGCCGGGAATGCGCTGTTGGATTTGGTTGGGGCTATAATACTTAACTTCTTCTCCACCCTTTGACTTTGGCATTTCCCGAGGAGTCTCAAAGATCAGTCCCGGAAACTCGGGTTGATCCCGCTCAAAGACTACGATGCGTCCATGCCCGTCCCCGTCCTCTTTGTACATTCCCGGCTGCACTCCTTTCATCGCAATGCAGGTGGCAGCGGGGCAATGATCAGGCACGAAGGATTCGAAGGTGCCTTTCTTTGTAAATCTCTTGGAAAAATCTTGAAGCTTTTCATTTTCCTCGGGCTGCTTAACTAGCAGGAGAATACTGGGATATAGATCGCGGGTCGTGGCCTTGTAGGGGCTTGTGCTGAAATTAGCAATACAGCCAGTTTCCCCCAGCCCGATTTGATTGACTTCCCAGTTGCCGTGCGCACGAAGACGTACACCACACATCGTGCTGGTGAAATCTGGAGATTCGCCGGGGTTTGCCCCTTCCCAAACATCCTTGGGTTCATACTTCTTCTTTGGGTCAAAGGCGTCGAAGCGCTTGCGAGCGCCATTGGCGAGAAAGGTGCGCATTTCAGAATCAACCACATGCATCTTTTCCAGGTGATCGGCGGCACGCAGCATATGAGCAGGCATATTGGTGACAGAGGCACACTCTATGTAATCATTCCAGAATGCGGCGGGCAGTTGATCCCAGACGTGGCTGTTTTCGATGGAGAGAAACTCATCGGCTCCGGCTTTGGGTGTCATGGTCTGGCAGAGCAGAGTAGCGCGAAACCAGGGAGCGCGTACGTCAGACGGAGCCAGTTTCTGGGCCTGTTCCAGCACATTCAGCGTAATGTCATAGCTTCCTTCTACGTCAAGATTATAGGCATAGCGCGCAACCAGGCCCGTTAGCAGAAGCAGTTCGGAATTGTCGGGATGATTCTTCAGCGCAAGAGTGAGAAAGCCCAGGTCTTTGCCGAGACGCGTGGCCACATCCTCTTTGGCAATCGGGAATTTCCAATTGATGGTAAAGACGTGGCAATACGGCTCAAGCTGCTTCACGTCGTCGAGCGCGGCCAGCACAACCGTCTCCTGCGGAAGCTTATCCGCATGGATGGCGGCCAAGTCCGCGTGTGCATTGGGAGTTAGTAGAGAAAGAAGAGAAGCGAAAAACAGGGCGGCAATGTTGCGCACGTGAGCCTCCTGAAATAAAACACGAGAACCAGTGTAGCCGACCTCTCGTAAAAGCGCCTAATTCGGAGCGCCGGAGGTTTCTTCTGCAACAAAGGTACATTCACGGCACTGGCATCTGCAGCGCGGATAATCCCAGGAGTAGATAGGCAGGTGGCCCAGGTCCGGCCACAAATGTTGGATCTCTCACAGTCTGCCTTGTGCAAAGTCGAAATGTGTTTGCAGATAATTTCCCGTTCACGGCGCACAATAGAAGCAGTCGCAAATGCGAGGCCCCTATGAACACCGTCCAATCTTCAATGCGTGCAATCCTAGTCCCTAGTCCCTTAGTCCCTATTCCCTGTTTTTCCCCTTTTCTTCCCCCAAAATGGCCCTACCCCCCACCCCCCTACCCTGTGGAAATCTTTTTTTGGCCTCCAGATTGCTCGTAACTTATGCATAATCAATAACATGATTTTTCGCCCTGTTAACGAATCAGTAACTGCAAACCGCGTTTTTTGCCCCTTTTTTGCCCTAAAATGACCCTTTTTTGCCCCTGTTTGGCCTCTTTTTCGCGTTTTTTGAACGGGGGGAGGCGATGGTTTCAACCATCGCAATATGCCGTTTGAAATATGCTCTAATTCGGCGCGCCGGTTGTCTCTTCAGCAACAAAGGTACATTCGCGGCACTGGCAACAGCGGCGCAGATAATCCCAGGAGTAGATNNTGAACTGGATGGCGTAGCGGCCGACCGGATGGGCGCTGGCTGGTTTCGCGGGCGGAGTGTACATGGGCAGTACGGCGGTTGGCTTGGAATTCGGCTGGCCGATTTTGCGGCCTTCCGCTTTGCGCTCCTCCACGCACGTGGCGCAGGGGCAGGCCTCGCGCAGCCAGGCAAAGCTCCAGGCGCTCTTGTGCCCGTCGGCCCAATCGATCTCCATTCCCTTGCCCTCGGTGATCAGCACACGGACCTTCTCCGGCGTAACGCTGATGCGCGGCAGCGGGCGCTCGGCCTCGTTCTCGCGGCCTTCAGGTTCCTTGGGGGCTATACGGATGCCTTCGTGGCTCATAAGGTCAGCTTACAGTAGACAGCTAACAGCTATCAGTTGGCGGCGGTTCGCTGTTAGCTGTCTGCTGTGAGCTGTTAGCTGATTTATTGCTTCCAGAAGAACCATGCGGACATGAAGAGGCCGATACAAATGACCAGCCCGCGAAGAACGGGCTGCGGGATGCGGCGGGCCAGGCGTGCTGAAGAATATCCGCCGATGGCGCAGACGAACATGGCCAGCAGGCAGTAAGGCCAAACCACCTTGCCGCTCACGGAAAAGATCACCACAGCGATGCCGTTGGCCAGTGTGGTGGAGACCACCTTGAGGGCGTTGATCTCGTGCAGATCCTCGTAGCCGAACAGAGAGAGCACCGTGATGAGCAGAAATCCGGCGCCTGCGCCGAAGTAGCCTATATAAAAACAGACCGACATGGTAGCCAGAAAAACCGGCAGACGGCGCGGCGGTTGATGGGCGGCAGCGATATTGCCTTTGCGGCGGGCCAGCCAGCGCGAGACCGGACCGGTAAAAGCAAAGATCGAGGAAGAGATCAGCAGCAGCCAGGGCACCAGATGCAGAAAGGTCATCTGCGGCGTGTTCAGCAGCACCAGGGCGCCGACCGCGCCGCCGATTAGCCCGGCCACGCCCATGGGCAAGGCAATCCGCAGATTCTTGCGGATGTCGTCGCGATAGGCAGCTACTGAGGTAAGCTGGCCGGGCCACAGAGCCACCGTGTTGGTGGCGTTGGCCTGCACGGGCAGAATCCTCATGCTGAGCATCGCCGGAAAAGACAGAAATGAGCCGCCTCCCGCAACGGCATTCAGCACACCGGCCAGAAACGAGGCTACGGTTAACCAAAGCCAGTGCCAGTCCAGGTCAGAGGGAAGGATGGAGAGATGGATCATCTGAATCTCATTGTAGAGGGCGACCGGAGGGCTTGGCGGGAAAGGAAACGGAGCAAGTGAACTTAGGAAACGCCATGAGTGATGCCGCTCCTCTGGCCGATTTTCCCTGGAGAGCTACTTTGGTCAGACCCACACCATCCCTCAGGACAGAATATGTATGAAGATGGACTGGAAGGCTCGGAGGTATATGCATGACGAAGCTCACGTACGCGGAACGGAAAGACCTGCCCAAGAACGATTTTGTATTTCCGAAAACCCGGCGCTATCCAATCGAGGACGCCGCTCATGCTCGCGATGCGCTGGCCCGCTCCAGCGGAAAGCCTGAAAACTCCGCGGTTGTGGCTGCGGTCAAACGGAAGTACCCGGAGATCGATAAGTAGATGCAGAGATCGCAAGATTGAGTGCCTGCGATGTGCTGCGCTAGAGTAGACTTTTGAATCTGAGGTGCTCATGAAGAGACGCTTTGCATTGTTAGCCGCCATGGCCCTGCTGGCGGCCTGTGGCGTGTGCGCGCAAACCCCCGCGCAACCCGCTTCGCAAACTCCAGTGCCGCCTGCAGCACAAACTCCGGTGCCGGCCTCCGCGCCTGCCCCCGAGACGGCCTCGGCGAAGGCCGATCCGTGGTTTGGGATTCGCTTTCTACTCGGGTCGTGGACGGCAAAGACCACCGGCGGCGTGGCTCAGGCGCAGGTCTCCGCCGGCTACTCATTCCGGCTGGAGCTGCGCGACCACGTCATGGCGCGGCACTCCAGAAGCGGCGCCTGCTCTGCCCCGGACGACTTCAACTGCTTGCACAACGATCAACTCTACATCTATCCCGCGGCGACCGGGCAATCGCTCGAGGCCATCTACTTCGACAATGAGGGCCACGTCCTTCACTATGCCGTCTCCACGCCAAAGCCCGGAACCGCGGTTTTCCTCTCCGATCCCGCGCAGCCTGGGCCGCAATACCGCTTGAGCTACACCTTCCTGGACGGGGTAATGACAGGTCAGTTTGAGATGAAAATGCCGGGGCAGGCCGATTTCACGAGCTACCTGGAGTGGAGCGGGAAGCGGCAGTAATTGGCTGGATATTGCGCCTTCATACTGCCCAATTCGGTCGATACGGAGAACGTGGCGACCAGCTACAATGCTGGAGTGCTGAAGCTGGAGTTGGCCAAGAAGCCGGAAACCCAGCCCAAGCAGATCGAGATCAAAGCGGCATTAGAGCAGTTGTCAGCCATCAGCCGTCAGTTAACATGGCTGATGGCTGACAACTGAGAACTGAGGAACAATGGCAATTCGTTGGGAAAAACTGACCGTCAAATCGCAGCAGGCGATGGAGCAGGCGNNGAGGACCGCGAGGGCGTGATTCCTTCCGTGCTCGAGAAGATCGGTGTGCCTACCGAACGGCTGGAGCACGACCTGCACCAGATCGAGGAGAAATTGCCTCGCGTGGCGGGAGCCGCTGCTCAGCCCGGCGTTAGCCAATCACTCAATAAGGTGCTGGACCAAGCATTTCGCGAGGCCGCGAACTTCAAGGACGAGTACGTTTCCACGGAACATTTATTGCTGGGCGTGGCGCACGCCAAGAATGAAGCCGCGTACGAGGCGCTGGTGGCTCTGGGCGCGACGCACGAGGCGATTCTGAAGGCGTTGACCGCCGTACGCGGCTCGCAGCGCGTGACGGATCAGAACCCCGAAGGCAAATTTCAGGCACTGGAAAAATACGCCAAGGACCTGACGGAGCTTGCGCGGCGTGGCAAGCTGGACCCGGTCATCGGCCGCGACGAGGAGATTCGCCGCGTGATCCAGGTGCTGAGCCGACGCACCAAAAACAATCCTGTGCTGATCGGCGAGCCGGGCGTGGGTAAGACGGCCATCGTCGAGGGTCTGGCGCGACGCATTGTTTCTGGCGATGTGCCGGAGGGCCTCAAGGACAAGCGGGTTATCTCGCTCGACCTGGGTTCGATGCTTGCTGGAGCGAAATATCGCGGCGAGTTCGAAGATCGTCTCAAGGCGGTCTTGAAAGAAATCGAAGAATCAAACGGCGAGATTGTTCTCTTCATCGACGAGCTGCACACGCTGGTCGGCGCGGGAGCAGCCGAGGGCGCCATCGACGCCAGCAATATGCTCAAGCCGGCTCTGGCGCGCGGCGAACTGCGGGCCATCGGGGCAACAACATTAAATGAGTACCGCAAATATATCGAGAAGGATGCGGCGCTGGAGCGGCGCTTCCAGATTGTCTATGTTGGCGAGCCCAACGTCGAGGACACCATCGCGATTTTGCGCGGCTTGAAGGAGCGTTACGAGGCACACCATAACGTGCGCATCAAGGACGCTGCGATTGTGGCGGCGGCAACGCTTTCGCATCGCTACATCAGCGACCGCTTTTTGCCCGACAAGGCCATCGACCTGGTGGATGAGGCCGCGGCTTCGCTGGCCATTCAGAAAGGGTCGGTGCCAACGGAGATCGATCAACGGGAGCGCGCGAAGACCTCGCTGGAGATTGAGCGCGAGGCGCTGAAGCGCGAGACCGATGCGAACAGCGTGGAGCGCCGCACGGAAGTCGAGCGCGAAATCGCCACGCTGCGCGAGCAGATTACGGCTCTGCGCGCGCGGTGGAACAAGGAGCGCGAAGCGAGCAGCCGCATCAGCGAGGTTAAGAAGAAGATCGATGCACTGCGCTTCGAGGCTGAGGAACAGACGCGCAAGGGCCAGCTCGACCGTGCCGCGCAAATTCAGTATGGCGAGCTGCCCAAGCTCGAAGCCGAGCTGAAGCAGTTGAGCGCCGCGCAGGAAGGCAGCGCGAGCGGAGCGCGGATGTTGAAAGACGAGGTCGATGAGGAAGATATCGCTGGCATCGTGAGCAAGTGGACTGGGATTCCGGTCTCGCGCATGTTGGAAGGCGAAGTGAAAAAGCTCGTCGAAATGGAACAGCGGCTGCGCGAGCGGGTCATCGGGCAGGACGCGGCGCTGACCATCGTGGCCAACGCAATTCGGCGTTCGCGCGCTGGCTTGAGCGATCCGCGCAGGCCGATTGGGTCATTTATTTTTCTTGGTCCTACGGGCGTGGGAAAAACGGAAACAGCTCGCGCGCTGGCTGAGTTTATGTTCGACGACGAGCAGTCCATGATTCGCATCGACATGAGCGAGTACATGGAGAAGCACGCGGTGGCAAGGCTGATTGGCGCGCCGCCTGGCTACGTCGGCTATGACGAGGGCGGACAGTTGACCGAAGCCGTGCGGCGCAGGCCATACGCGGTGATTCTCTTCGACGAGATCGAGAAGGCTCATCCGGATGTCTTCAACATTTTGCTGCAAGTAATGGACGACGGCCGCTTGACCGACGCCAAGGGCCGCACTGTGGACTTCAAAAACACCGTGCTGATTATGACTTCCAACCTGGGCGCGTCTCTACTAATTACCGATGCGCTCAAGAGCGAGCACGACTTCGATATGGCACGCGAGTCGGTGATGCGCGTATTGCGAGAGCACTTCCGTCCGGAGTTTTTGAATCGCGTGGACGACATCGTGATCTTCCGTCCGCTGGGCACGGCACAGATGAGCAAGATTCTCGAGCTGCGGATTGCCGAAGTGAGCAAGCTGCTCGAAGAGCGGCAGATTTCTCTGGAGCTGACCGAGCCGGCGCGGCAACTGATTTTAGCTGCTGGTTCCGATGCGGCGTACGGAGCGCGTCCNNGGCGAAGTGCTGCACGGCGCGCACGTGCGCATCGACGTGGATCGCAAGACAAACCAGTTGAAGTTTGAGCCGATGAGCAAGGAAGCGATGGCGTGAGAGCAGCAAGTTGGCGTGCGCTTCGCGCATAAAAGCCCGCTCCACTTCAATCTGGGATTGGCGGCCACAGTGAAAGCAAATTAGCCATGTTCTCTAAATGATCCGCGATGCGCCAGTATGCGTGCTCGTATGACATTTCGATGGGATGCCATTTGTACTGGGACTTTAGCTGCGCCTCCTCGGCTGCGACGACATAGTTAATTTCTTTTTGAAGGAGCGCACGCTCCTGATTGAGCAAGTCGAGATAGCCAGGAAAAGTCGCCTTGCAGTAGCTGACCTGAGCCTGTTTCTCTTCTGCCGTCGCTTCCTCCTCATCATGGAGAGCGCTGTCGGAATAATGTTTTTCGAGATCAAGGCTGTCTTTCGCGATTCGACTTTCGAGCGTGCTCATTTTTTGCATGTAAGTGTCGTAGTCGGCGCCATGCAACTGCTTGTCGAACTTCCGTTTAAAACTCGTACCTGAGATCATTCGATTGGCGTTTTTGTATTCTCGATCCGCCTCCGTAGTACTGCCATGAATATTGAGTGGCAAAGATGAATGCATAATCGCGAGGTTGCGTTTTGCCTGGAGCTTGCCGCTGAATTCCAATAGCTGATTGCCATAGGCCGTCTTTTCGGATTTTGTTGCAGAACAAACGGACGTAAAGAATGGAGGCAATTGAGTTGTGAAATCCGATGGATTATCCTGAGCGTACAGGGTGGGTATTGCAAGCAAGAAGTATGCGAAGATAGGCAATCTGATTCTTGTCATTTTGTTTCTCTCCTGTTCGTATTCAATATGCCGTCCCAACATTTCTTACCAGTCACACAATTGCAGCTACATTGTAGATAACGTGTAACTACTGGCGCAACTCGACGAGTGTTGCACCTTGGCCGCCTTCGTTTTGCGGGGCTTCGGCGATGGTGGCTACGTGGGGATGGGATTTTAGGAATTCGCGGACGCCGCGGCGGAGAATGCCGGCTCCGTGGCCGTGGATGATGCGAACGCCCGGCAGGCCGGCGAGGAAGGCGCGGTCGAGGTACTGCTCCAACTCCTGCGTGGCCTCGTCCACGGTGCGGCCGATGAGGTTGATCTCCGTGCGCAGGGAGTCGGTGTTGGCGGTGGTGATGGTGACGTGGACGTTTTTCTGCTTACGCGCGGCGGCGAGCGGGTCGGTGCGTTCGCTTGTCTCTGCGACGTGGACGACTTCCGCGATGTCTTCGCGCTTGACGCGCATCTTGATGGGGCCGAGAGCGACTTCGAATAGATCTTTCTCGACCTCGCGCTGCACGACGGCAACTTTGTTCATCGACTTGAGGCGGACCTGGTCGCCAACAGCAACGTGCTTGACGATGTGCGGCTCGGCGTCGGCGTCGCCAACATCCGCGCCGGTGCGATGGGCGACGACAGTCTGGTTGAAGCTCTCCTGAAACTCGCGGCGCAGGCGCAGGATGCGGCGCTCGGCTTCCTTGGAAAGTTTTTGCTGCCCGGCGCGATCCTCGATAGCGCGAACCGTCTCGCGCATCTGGAACTCGAAGTCCTTGAGCAGCGAGGCCAGCTTGGTTTCCAGCTCGCGCGTGCGCTGGCGCAGCTCGACGTCGCCTTCGCGCGCAAGCCTGGTTCGCTCCTGGTTAAGCGCATACTGTTCGACGCGGGCGGCCTTGCGATCCGTTTCAAGTTGCGTGAGTTCGCTGTGCAGTTTATCGAGGAAGCGGGCAATGTCCACCTGCTGCGATCCGAGACGCTGGCGCGCGGCGGCGATGATGGCGGCGTTGAGGCCGATGCGCTCGGCGGTTTGGATTCCGGCAGACGCGCCGGGAACGCCGAGCCGAAGCTGGTAGTTGGGCGCGAGCGTCACTTCGTCCACGCCAGCCGCGGCGTTGAGGACGCCATCGGTGTTGGCGGCGTAGACCTTGAGCGAGGTGTGATGCGTGGAGATGAGCGTCCAGGCACCGGCTGTCAGAAAGTGGCTGGCGATGGCGACGGCGAGCGCCGCGCCTTCTTCGGGATCGGTGGAGGAGCCAAGCTCGTCAAGCAGGACCAGAGATTGATTGTTAGCGAGGCGAGAGAGACGGTCGAGGTTGGTGATGTGCGCGGAAAAGGTGGAGAGTTCCGCCTCGATGGATTGCGCATCGCCGATGTCGGCCAAAAACGCTGTGAAGACGGGGAAGCTGGCTGCGGTGGCGGGAACCGGCAGGCCGGCCTGCGCCATCAT
>PMGP01000332.1 GCA_003156235.1 Acidobacteriaceae bacterium | reverse complement strand
AAGGTCATGGGCCGCTTGGACTGTGCCGTGGGAGCAGGCTGGGCCGCAGTCTGCGCGTTTTGGGCAAAAGCAACCGGCGCCAGAACAAAAGCCAGCGCCAGTGAGACAACAAAAGTGTATTTGCGCATAGTGTTTTCCTGTTCGCGCAGCCGTAACCCCTGCTTCAGCGCGAAACAAAAGTTTACACCGCGCACCGTGTGTCAGGCAGTCGGTCCTCTGGTTTTGTATCAGTCCCCCACCGGCGGTACCGACCCAAGGGGCCCCACACTGTAGCGCCGGCCTCCCGGCCGGCTGTAGCGTGGGTCTCCAGACCCACGCTTCTCACCCACGCACGGTGCTTATTCTTCAANNTTTAGCGTGGGGAAAGCGGTTTCCACAAACGCTCTCCTGAGTCCTGTAGGGACGGCGCAAGGACATTTCTATGCAGTATCCAATAGCCCCTGAATGAGGCTGATTCAAACTAATCACTATTCTTCAATCTGGAGATAGCGGCTTACCCGCCCAGTGCACGCAGCCGCGCCGGCATGTGGTCCGTGGCCAGCTCATGGCCGCACCGCGTGCAATACTGGTCGCTCACGCGCACCGACCGGAAGCAATGTCCGCAACTAGCAGTCAGTTGGTAATTGCACTGCGGGCAAAAGTGGAAATCGCCCTGCACGTGTGTCGAGCAGGCCGGACAATGCGTAACCTCCGGCTGGCGCAGCAAAAAGTACAGCACCGCGCCGATTCCCCCCGGCATCACCAGGCAGATCGCGATCCAGAAGCGCGCGCTCATCGCCCGCCGCGGAGCGTCCTTGCTCACGTAGCCCACCATCAGGAAGTAGAGCGCGACCAGCAAGCCGCAGGAAACGTTGAAATAGACGCGCAGGCCAAGCGGCGGCGGATGATGCTGCTGTTCCGGCAAAAGCACCCAGAAGTAGTACTCCACCAGCACAAAGGCCGCTACGGCCACAACAATCGACCACACCGGAATCAGGCGCGCATCTTCATTGACGGAAATGGATTCTGGTTCTCGCATAGGCAAACCCTCTCTCAGAGGGTCTTTCAGGAGATCAAGCAGGGCTTAACCTCATCTATTTATGGACGGAGAAGGGAATCGGTAAGTTGCGAGAACCTGGCAAATCGGCTGCCACTCAAATGTCGGGCTTTATTGAGGACTGCACAAGTAACGTCCGCATAAACGCGCCGGAGGCGCAGAGTTGGATAGCCCCGCGCTTCAGCGTGGGGAAAAGGGATTCCACAAGTTTGTTACGGAGTCCCGTAGGGACGGCGCAAGAACATTATTTATGCACGAACCAATACCCCCTGAGGGCGAAACCCTCTATTCCAAGTTACGATTTTCAACAAGCGTTTAGCTCATGGTCTGCGCCGCAGCCACCCGGCCAGCACCACCGAGGCCAGCACCGCCGCGCTCAGGCAGAAGATCAACAAGCTCATCTGGCCCAGTTCGCCGGTCAGGTGCTCCTCTTCAATCAGGAGGTCTGCAATCCACCAAGCCAGCGGACCCAGCACCAGCAGCACCACCAGCGTGGCCGCCAGCGCTACGGCGCGGCACCGATGCCGCCCNNGCCGAAACCAGCTCCCGCTCCGCATTGGCGCTCTCTACTGGATTCATACGGCCCTCAGAGCCTCGCCCGTAATAGCTGGTGGCGCCGAAGGCGCGGTTGGCCGCACCGCAGGTGCCGCGGTTGGCCGCACCGCAGGTGCCGCGGTTGGCCGCACCGCAGGCGCCGCGGTTAGCCGAACCGCAGGTGCCGCGGTTAGCCGAACCGCAGGTGCCGCGGTTAGCCGAACCGCAGGCGGAAGCTTGGGTTTGATTGCGTCCAATCCGCGATAAAGCCTTGATTTCACAGTTGATAGAGGAGATCGTGTCACCTTGGCAATCTCTTCCAGCGACAGCTCCTCGTAGAACCTGAGCACCAGCACCTCGCGGTAGATCGCATCCAGCTTGAGCAGTCCCGCCGCAAGCCGTTCCCGGTCTTCCAGGTTGGCAAAGCGGTCAAACGGAGTGGGCTCGCCGTCGGCGATCTCGAAGGCCATCGGCCGGTCATCCTCGCCCTTGCCTTCGATCAACTCGTCCAGGCTGGACATTGTCCGCTTGCGCTTCTGGTCGATCACCAGGTTGCGCGCAATGGTAAACAGCCAGGTGTCGAAGCGAGCCTTGCCGTTGAACTGCGCCCCCCGCACCAGAACCCGCATCCACACCTCCTGAAAGAGGTCCTCGGCCTGCTCGCGATTGCCCGTCAGATAGAGCAGATAGCGCATCAGCCGGTGCTGGTAGCGGACGATCAACTCGTCCAGCAGCCCGGCATCCTGGCGCTTCAGCCCAGCCGATACAGCAAGGCTTTCCTGCCTCACCTGCTCGTTGGCAATGCTGGTGGAACTCAAACCAAAATAAGGGCGAACAGCCGCTGCTGTACTCATCTCATTTAATTAGACACCAAAGTTGGACCCCGTGTTGCTCAAAATAACAGCAGATTCCGATAATTTATTCCCTTCGAACAAAATTGCGTCTCCATGGCTACTGCGTCGAAGACTCCTTTTCTTCCACCTGCTCGCTCCACTGCTTTCCGCAGCTTTCGCATCGCCACGCATTCACCGGTTCTACGCTTTCCAGTATCGGTTCATCAGCGCCGCAACTCGGGCACACCGGCGGCACGTACTCCTCGGCGGGCAACTTGGATTGCTCGACAATCTCCTGCGGAATCGGTCTGGAGATGATCTCCCGCGCTTGTTCAAGCTGATCGGCGGCAACCTCAATTCGCGGACTGCTCATCTCGAGCGCTACGCTGTAGCCCGGCCCCTCAATCCAGCTTTCGATTCCCGCCCGCCGAAGCACTTCCTGAACCTGCCGTACCTTTTCCGAATCTTCGCATTCGCACAGTGGCGCCTTCCATGTATATTCAACCGGCAGATTGCTTTCTTCGGTTGTGTCCTCGGCCGCAGACGAATCGCCATTGCGACTCCATGGGGAAATCCCAAAGCGCTTTGATGCATCGGTCTCATTGCTTGGCCCGCTTGGCTTGTCCAGCCCGCGCTTCCTTATCTCGTCGCCGAGAACCTGCTGCGCTACTTCGGTCAGGTCGCCTTTGTCGGCATCCAGCTCCTCCAATTCACCATCGCCCATCTCTCTGTAGAGTTGGGTGAGCCTTTGCCACTCCGCCAATGGATCTGCTTGCATGGAAAACAGTATAACGGCCCCGAGCCCCATCTCCCCTATCCTTCATGCTCCGTGCCCCATCCTTCTGAGCGAAGCGTAGCGGAGTCGAAGAACCTGCTTTTTGAAATCCTTTGCGGAATGGGTGGGAAAACATGCACCCCGCCCCGCTCCGCTCATCTTCTACACTTGAATCTATGGAAGTTTTATACGGGTTGCATCCGGTCGAAGAAGCCCTCAAGGCCGGACGCCGCCGTTTTGACCACGTCCTCGTGGCCCGCGAGCGCGAGGATGCCCGCATCGAGCGCCTCGTGGCCCTCTGCCGCCAAGCCGGCGTGCGCGTTCGACAGGAAGCGCGCGAGCAGTTGACTCAGCTGGCCCAGACCCCAGCTCACCAGGGTGTAGTAGCCCTGGTCCACCCGCAGGAGTTTCTCTCTATCGAAGACCTCTTCGAGTCTGCAACCCCCAATGCCGCCCGCCTGCTGCTCGCCCTCGACGGCGTGGAAGACCCGCAGAATCTCGGCGCCCTCTTGCGCGTGGCCGATGGCGCGGGAGTCGACGGCGTCGTACTCACCGAGCGGCGTTCAGCCCCCTTGAGCCCGGTAGCCGTCAAGGCCAGCGCCGGCGCAGCCGAGCACCTGCGCATCGCCCGCGTGGTCAACCTCGTCCGCGCCCTTGAAGAGCTGAAGAAGCAGAACATCTGGGTCATCGGTCTCGACGAACGTGGCCAGACCGACTATGACCAGTTCGACCTCACCGGCAACTGTGTCTTGGTTCTCGGCCGCGAAGGAGCCGGCCTCCACGATCTCGTCCGCCGCACCTGCGACCACCTGCTCCGCATTCCCATGAGCGGCGGCGTCAGCTCCCTCAATGTCTCCGCCGCCGGAGCCGTGGTCCTCTTTGAAGCCTTCCGCCAGCGCCGCAATGCTGCTCGCCGCGTCCAAGAATCAGGTGCCCCCACCGCAAGCGCCATAGTTGGCCTTCCCTCAGGTGCCGCGTCCAAACCAAAGAAACAGAAAGGCCTGGGCTCATGAAGTTTTCTCTTCCCCGCACTCAAAATATGGCTGTCATCCTGAGCGAAGCGCAGCGAAACCGGGGTCCCCGGCGACAGGTCTTCGTCACTGGGGTGGGGAGTCGATGGACCTGCGGTTGTATTTCGTTATCAGTGAAGGGTACGTTATCAGTGAAGGGTACGGGCTTCAGCCCGTACATCAACGCGCTAAAAGAAACGCGGGCTTTAGCCCCTGAGGGCAATTTCTTCCAGATTTGCTTAGCAGCCTGTGGTAAAAGTCTGGGTTTGAAAGGGCACGACTTTAGTCGTGCCGTAAATGCAACAAAACAAAAGCGGGCTTTAGCCCCTGAGGGCAATTTCTTCCGGATTTGCTTAGGGCTTCTCTTGTATTTCGTCGCATTGGCTTCTCTCCCCTGCACGGCGCAAACCACCCCCACTCAGCCATCCCAACAACCCGCTCCCCCAGCCTCGCAGCCCCATCAGGGCAAAATCCTCTTCTCCCGCTCCACCGACGAGTCCGGCCAGACGACCACCCAAACCGTCCCCGCCGTCGTCCCACCGCAGGTGGCGCCGAAGGCGCAGGTGCCCGCACCGCAGGTGCCCGAGCCGCAGGTGCCTGAGCGCCAAGCCGTCTCCTTTTCGTCTTTCGACCTCGACATTCATCTCCTCCCGGCCGCCCAGCAGATCGCCGTCCGCGCCCTCGTCACCATCCGCAACGACGGCCAGACCCCGCTCACCCGCATCCCTCTGCAAATCTCCTCCTCGCTCAACTGGGAAGCCATTCGCGTTCAGGACAAAGCCGTCGCCTTCCAGGTCGCCACCATCAACTCCGACGCCGACCACACCGGCCAGTTGCACGAAGCCCTCATTCCGCTCGCCGCCCCGCTCGCCCCCGGTCAAACCCTCCAGCTCGACGTCACTTACTCCGGCCCCATCGCCCTCTCCGCCCAGCGCCTGCAATCCATCGGCGCGCCTGACGCCCTCGCTCTGCACTCCGACTGGGACCAGATCAGCCTTCCCTTCACCGGCCTGCGCGGCTTTGGCAACGTGGTCTGGTACCCCGTCGTGAGCGTCCCCGTGATGCTCGGCGACGGCGCCCGCCTCTTCGACGAAATCGGCTCCCACAAGCTCCGCCTCAGCGGCGCGCGCTTCCGTCTCCGCCTCACCGTCGAATTCCCCCACGGCCAGGCNNCCCACCGTCGCTCTCGTCAACGGCCACTCTGTCCCGCTGGCCATCACCGAGTCCGCCGGCTCTCTGGACCAGTCCCAGGAGGTCGCCAGCGTAGCTACCGCCGACTCCGGCCACTCCACTCTCGGCTTTGAAGCGCCCAGCCTCTTTGTCGCCATCCGCGCGCCCCACCCCGGCCCCAACCTCACCGCCTGGGCCCTCCCCGAGGACAACGTCGCCGTTGAATTCTGGACCACGGCGGCCACAGCGGTGACGCCCTTCCTCAAAGGCTGGCTCGGCCTGCAACCCCGCTCCCCGCTCACACTTCTCGACCTGCCCGACCCCGAAGACGCCCCCTTCGAAACCGGTGCCCTGCTCGCCGCGCCCCTCCGCGAGCCCGGCCCCAAAGCCAATCCCAATGCCTTGAACGGCGTCCTCGTCCACGCCCTCACCCACGCCTGGATTGCACTTCCTAATTCGCCAACAGCGCCTGCTACACCAACGTCGCTTGCCTCTTCAAACTTGTCTGCTTCCCAAAATTCGGCCGCCTCGCCAAACTCTGCCGCGCCAAATTCGCCTCTCGCGCCCACTTCGCCCCAACCGCCTCCCGCCTGGCTAAACGAAGGCGTAGCCAACTTCATCAGCACTCTCTGGGAAGAAAAACAAAACGGCCGCGACTCCGCCCTGCGCGCCCTCGAAGCCGGCCGCCCCGCCCTGGCCCTCTCCGAGCCTGCCAGCCCCGGCCAAAGCCCCGGCCAGCCGCTCGCCGCAGCCACCTCGCCCGTCTACTACCGCACCAAAGCCGCCTATGTCCTGTGGATGCTCCGCGACCTCGCCGGCGACCCCGCTCTCTCCGCCACCCTCAGCGCCTATTACCAGCTTGCCGGCAATTCGGTTGCTGACAATCCAGCCGTCCAGAATCCCGCCCCGGTGAAGGGTACGGGCTTTAGCCCGTACATCAACAGCAAAGATTCAACGAGGGCTTTAGCCCCTGAGGGAGGTTCTTCGGGAAAATCCTTCGAAAAACTCCTCGAAGCTACGGAATACCATCCCGATCTAGCCTGGTTCTTCGCCGATTGGGTCGATGCCGACAAGGGCCTGCCCGATCTGACCATCGACGGCGTCTTTCCCACCTCCGCCTCGGCAGGTAACTGGCTGGTCGCCGTCAACGTCTCCAACGCCGGCTACGCAGCCGCGGACGTTCCGGTCATCGTCCGCTCCGGCATGGGCTCCGACGCCCGCTCCGTCGCCCAGCGCGTCCGCGTCCCCGCCCGCGGCAAAGCCATCCAGCGCNNTCACCAAGCTCGAAGAGCCTGCACAAGCCCCGCCCGGCTCCAGCCAATCCAACCCGCCAAAGCGGTAAACAGATGTGATTTATTTTTCGGAGCGTTAAGGCGGGTAATCAACATTTGACCATCCGAAAAATGAATGTGTGCCCCATCCATCGCGCTCTTTGCGATGGGTGGGATATGAAAAAGCTCGTTCCATCGTTGTTCCCCCTCCCGTAGGGAGCGGAGGATAATAGCCCCGGATGGAGCGAAGCGCAATCCGGGGAACGAGGGCAGTTGAAGAGTTGCGCCCCGTCGGGGCGCTGCGAAAGGTTACGGGTGCCCCAGGTGCCTCGCTTCTGGGCACCTGGGAATTACCTCTCCGGTGTTCGATAAACCGGTGCGCTATAGCTCCACATTTTGCAAAAACCAATAACCTATAGCGCACCATTTTGCAAGTTCAAGATCGCTTATTGCTGACCCGCCCTACTCGCCCTTTTTCTCGTTCCGCGCCTTCACCTTGAACCAGATCGGAGTCCCCTTGAAGCCGAAGGCCTCGCGGATCTGATTCTCCAGGAAGCGCTCGAAGCTGAAGTGCAGCTTGATCTCCCGATCGGTGAACAGCACAAAGGTCGGCGGGGCCACGGCGGCTTGCGTCATGTAGAAGATACGAATGCGTTTAGCCATCGGAACCGGAGCCCTCTGAAAGTCAATCTTCTCCAGAAACCGGTTCATCTGCCCGGTCGAAACCCGCTTGCGCCGTTCCGCTGCCACAGCAACAACCTCGTGCAAAACGCGTAGCATTTTTTTCGCTTCCGGGCCTGTGCCTTCCAGCGCGGAGAGGAAGATCACTGGCGCATAATTCAGGTACTTGAGCACCCGGCGCAATTGCTCATCAAAAACGTCCCGGTCCGCCGGAGGCTTGCCGTCCGTACGTCCCGTGGTCACTAAGTCCCATTTATTCACCACGATAATCACGCTGCGCCCGCTCTCGTGGGCATAGCCGCCGATGGTGGCGTCGGCGCCCGTCACGCCGTCCACCGCGTCCAGCACCAGCAAGGCAACGTCCGCAGCCTCCAGATGCCGCCGCGCCATCACCACGCTCATCTTTTCGGCCATCAGGTGCGTCTTGCCCTTGCGCCGTATTCCCGCAGTATCCACAAACCGCAGTTGCTGGCCTTCAAAATCGATCACCTCGTCCACCGCGTCCCTGGTCGTCCCTGCGATGGGCGAGACGATAGCCCGGCTCGTCCCGGTTAAAGCATTGAGCAGAGTAGACTTGCCCACATTCGGCCGCCCGATGATGGCCACCGAGGTCTCGTGCTGCTCGTATTCGCCGTGGGTGGGGTGGAGCGGATGAAGCGGCTTGTCCCCGAGCTCGTCTCCAGGCTCGGTGTCGGGCTCGTTTTTGGGCTCGCCCGCAGTCGGCTCTGGCGGGACTGGCCCTCCTTCGGAGATTTCAGCCTCCTCGGCCTGGGCGTCCGCAGCCTCTTGAGCGTCAATCCCGGCCCGTTCAGCTTCCGCAGTCTCTTGAGCAGCCAAAGCCTCTTCTTCTGTCAGTTCAGCCTTCGGCGGCGCGGGAATCGCCTCGGAAATAGCCTCAACGAGGTCGCCAATTCCCAGCCCGTGCTCGGAGCTGATGGGATAGACGTTGCGAATGCCCAACTGGCGAA
>PMGP01000330.1:206-4374 GCA_003156235.1 Acidobacteriaceae bacterium | reverse complement strand
TCGCTTTTGGGGACCGGGGAGGGAAAATCGAACGACATGCCACCTTCTAATCAATCAGGCCAGTTGAAATCCGTGCAACCGTTTTGCGGCGCCTTCATCAAACGTCAAGGTAGCCGAACAACCTCTCCAGGCGCCGAGGGAACCGATCAAGGCGTCTTCGAATGTTCCGATTCCATTGCGAAGCGATACAACGGCGTAATAGACCTCTTGCTCATTCTGAACTTCGAGTGTATCCGCCGCTAACAGCATTTCGATATCGTTCGCGATCTCCTGCCGGGACCGCTTGAAAAGGCTCTTGAGAACCCATGCAACTTCAAGGATACTCACCAAGCTGACGAAGCCCGGTTCTTGTTCGGTCAAGCGCCGTTCGATGATCTCCGTTGCACGGGGGGAGTGCGTTGGATCGTCTTGCGCAAGGTAGCGCAGCAGGATGTTCGTATCGAGACCAATCATTTTCTTCGCCGAAATCTCTCTGTTGCGCCTTCCGCAATCGCCCGATCAATTTCTTCAAGAGATACCATTTGGGCCGGCTTTGGAATCATGCCTTTGAGTCTAGCAGTTGAAATCTTGGGCAGAATGATCACGCCGTCAGGGTGGAAGAAGAACTTGAACCGGTCTCCCGGCGTTATTTGCAGGCGATCACGAACCGCTTTGGGGATCGTTGCCTGCCCTTTACTACTGAGCGTAGCTTCCATAAGACGACATTCTCCTCTCTTTACATTCTATCAGAAGTAAAGGCAGGGGGCATCCATGCTTGTTCTACCCCAGCATGAGTGAGCGATGGAATATGTTATACTTGTATAACGCGAGGGGATAAAATATGATTGCCGTCAGACTTCCCGCAACCATCGAAAAACGTCTTGACCGATTGGCCAAGCGCACCGGGCGGGCCAAAAGCTACTACGTCCGCGAGGCTCTATTGACTCACCTCGACAACCTCGAAGACATCTACATCGCCGAAAAGCGGCTAGAGAATCTCCGCGCTGGACGCAGCTACACCATTCCTCTTGAAGAAGTGATGAAAGAGCATGGCAACTTGGAAAGTTGAGATCGACAGGGAAGCCAAGCGCGACCTGGACAAACTCGACCCCCAGGTAACACGGCGCATCGAGCGCTTTTTGTACGAGCGCGTGGCCACACTCGATGATCCGCGCAGCATAGGCGAAGCGTTGCGCGGTTCCAAACTTGGCGAGTTCTGGAGGTACCGTGTGGGCGACTGGCGTATCATCTGCGAGATTCAAGATGCGAAGCTCGTCGTTCTCGCTCTCCGCGTCGGTCACCGCCGCGAGGTTTACAAACGCTAGAAAGGTTTTGGCGGGTGGCCCCGGTCTCCGGGTGCAATCCCCACCACAATCAGGGTGCCTCCGGTCCGGGGTCCCCACGGACTCGGGGTCCCCGGCGCATGATCTTTGTGCGCTGGGGTGAAGGGACAGGTCTTCGTCCGTGGGGTGGAGATCCCTCGCCTTTGGGGACCGGGGAGGGAATGAGACAGACTCCGATTGTTTTTTTGGACGGCGGGTGGCACGAGTCCCGATGAGTCCAGATTTGCCGGGTGCCCTACCCTTGAACGAACCACAAAGCCTGAGTGCCCTATCCTTCGCTTTGCCGGGGTCCCTATTCCCTATTCCCTGTACTTCGTTTTCCGCTTCCCAAATCGCCCAATTTTGCGCAAAAAACCTCTCCTTCGAAGTAGAGGCTTTTGGACGCGGTTTAGTGCCTGATCTTTGCTCTTTATTCCCTGTTCCCTAATCCCTGATCCCTGATTCCTGAAATCAGGCCCCTCGCCGCTGATTTTCGCGCCTGCCCAACCCCCGTCCGCCACCCCGTATCCCGCAATCCGGCACTAAAATTACCCCTTCCCCGCCAACTTCGCTTATGCTGTTAACAATCCTTTCACGTGAAGGTAAGCCACACACAACCATTTATGAATCCAGTCGCTTTGGCGGTTGACGATCTTCGGGAGCAGTATACGCGGGAGATGGCGCTCGTCCGCCTGACCTGCGAGCGCACCGGAGACGGCGCCGCCGCCATCCGGCGACGTACCTCCGTGGTGGACCGTATGCTGATTGAGATGTGGCGCCGTACCTTCGCCGGCCAGCCGCCTGTCAGCGCCGCTCTGCTCGCCCTGGGCGGCTATGGCCGCAAGGACCTTTTTCCCTACTCCGACATCGACGTGCTGTTCGTCTTTGCCGATGATAAAACCGAGGCGAACTGCAAAGAGGTCGTACGCGTCTTCGTTCAGGGAATGTGGGAGATTGGCCTGCGCGCCAGCCCCTGTTACCGCACACTCAAGGAAGCCGGGCGATTCGATCCCGGCAACCTCGAATTCACTCTCGCCACTCTCGACCGCCGCTTCCTGGCCGGCAATTTCCCCCTCTACCAGCAGCTCCACCAGACCATCCTCCCCGACCTGTTTCTGGGCGAGTGGAACACCGTCACCCAGAAGCTAGGCGAGATAGCCCGCGCCCGCCACGCCAAATNNACCTCGAGCCCAACCTCAAGGACTGTCCCGGCGGCCTGCGCGACTACAACCTCGCCGTCTGGTTCGCACTCCTCTTCCACCTCAAAGAAACCAAGGAGTGGCCCCGCCAGCTCGGCGCCGTCTTCCAGAGCGCCCGCGGAGACGCCGAGGCCGCCTTCGACTTTCTCGCCGCCACGCGATGTTTTCTCCACTTCCGTCACGGCCGCGACGACAATACCCTCGACTGGCAGTCCCAGGACGAAGCCGCCGCCAACAGCATCGGCCTGGAAACCCGCGGCACCGCAGATCCGGCTTATTGGATGCGCACATACTATCGCCATGCACGCGTCATCTACCGCCGCGCCGCTCTGCTCATGGAAAACGTGCCCGCCCCGGTCAGCTTTTATCGCCAGTTCCGCCGCCGCCACACTCCCATCCCCGGCACGGACTTCTTCCTCGAACAGGGCCGCATCGACATCGCTCCCGGCGCGCGTTTCAACGACACTGGCGCCATCCTGCGCATCTTCGTCCTCATGGCCGCTCACGGCTACACGCTTTCACAAACCGCCGAAGACCGCATCACCGACGCCCTGGCCGCGCTCGCCATCCACATCCCTGAAGGCCCTTATCTATGGAACGCCCTGCGCGCCGTCCTCCTCGAACCCCATGCCGCTCATGCCCTCCGCACCATGCACGCCCTGGGCGTCCTGGAAATGCTGATCCCAGAGTTCCACGGCATCGATGCACTAGTAATTCGCGACAGCTATCACCGCTACACTGTCGATGAGCACACCTTCCTCGTCGTCGACAACATCCACTCGCTTCGTCAGCCCACCATCGACTACGAAAAGCGCCTCGCCCAGCTAGTCCCCGAAATCGAACGCCTCGATCTCTTCCTGCTCGCTCTCCTGCTCCACGACACCGGCAAAGCCCGCCGCACCGGCGATCACATCGCCCCCAGCATCGAGCTGGCCGACGCACTCCTCGCCCGCCTGGAGTTCGACTCCGAAGAGCGCGAGGCCGTCCTCAACCTCATCCGCCTGCACATCGAAATGTCCAACGCCCTCCGCCGCGACATCTTCGACCTGGAAAACGTCCGCGCCTTCGCCGAAAAGATCGGCAGTCCCCAGATGCTCAAGATGCTCACCCTGCTCACCTTTGCCGACATCAAGGCCGTCAGCCCCGACGCCCTCACTCCCTGGAAAGCCGAGAACCTCTGGCAGCTCTATATCTCCACCGCCAACAGCATGGACCGCTCCGTCGACGAGGTCCGCTATCACGCCAACCTCGATCCCACCCTGCTCAACCGCATCCACTCCATGGTCCCCGCCGCCCAACTCGACCAGCTCCAGAGCTTCCTTGAAGGCCTGCCGCGCCGCTACCTGCAAACCCGCCTGCCGGAGCAGATCCGCGACCACTTCCTGTTAGCCGCTCGCCTCGGCGATGATCCCGTCCAGATCGACCTGCGCCCTCACCGCCAACTCTACGACCTCACCGTCATCACCCACGACCGCGCCCGCCTCTTTGCCGACGTGGCCGGCGCCCTTGCCGCCTGGGGCATGAACATCGTCAAGGCCGGCGCCTTCTCCAACGACGCCGGCATCATCGTAGACAGTTTCCACTTCACCGACGTCTTCCGCACCCTCGAGCTGAACCCCGGCGAGCGCGAACGATTCCTCGCCTATCTCCACGACGTCGTCGCGCGCA
>PMGP01000330.1:0-191 GCA_003156235.1 Acidobacteriaceae bacterium | reverse complement strand
GTCGCCACGCGCCTCGAGTTCGACTCCGAATCCTCCACCCACTCCACCATCCTGCAAGTCGTCGCCCAGGACCTGCCCGGCCTCCTCCGACAGATCGCGCTAACTCTCAGCACCCACGACTGCAACATCAAGGTGGCCCTGATCGACACCGAAGGCGAAACCGCCATCGACGTCTTCTATCTAACCAGCCA
>PMGP01000119.1 GCA_003156235.1 Acidobacteriaceae bacterium | reverse complement strand
ATGCCAACAGAGGCTAATTGCCCCCGCCGGACAGAATGTCTCAGGCCGCTTCTCTATGGCCGGTTTTGAAGTGATAATGTATGGCCGCTTTTAGGTGATCGCCAAGGGACTGGCCGCATGAGCAAGAACACTGCAATCAACTGGGCTGAGCACGCGTTTGCAGCCGCGGTTGGATTCGGCTGGCTCGACCTTGTTCAGTTTGACCTGGAAGCACAAGAATACGCCGTTGGGAAGATCGTACTTGGCGCATGTAGCGTCGGCGCCTCGCACATCCGGCAAAGACTTTACTTCGTGGCCGACTCCCAGTGGAGACGACGCGGACAACGTAACACGGGCGAGCGGGAAGTTTCAGTCTCTGACCCGGACCGCGCTACTTTCAGCTTGGAGCAACCCGAGAGCCGAGGACGCTGAGTCAGCGGGGATGCGATTGAGCCGGGGAGTGGCGGACACACTCACGGCGCAGGGTTTACTGACTGCGTGGCCGACACCGAACGCAATGGATCGTGGGCAGCCGTCTCCTACAATTATTACTTGCCGTTCTGCTGTAAAGATCTGCCCCGCCTGATTCGCTCCGTTATTCTGCCTTCCCGATGCGTTCTTCTTTATAAGCTTTTTGCAGAAGGTAGAATGCCTTCTTTTTCTCGCCTTGATCCGATATCAGACCCTTGCGATTGAAGCCATCCTGAATGCCGGGAAGCATGCGGCGGGGAGAATGGAAATCCATCAGGATCCATGGGCTCATTCCGCGCAATTGAGGAATACGGTTCAGCATGGGAAGCTGATGCTGGTAGATGCTTTCCTGGTATTCCTCGGTCCAACGCTCGGTCTGCTTCCCGTGCAGGCCAGCCTTGGCGTCTCCGCCGAATTCACTAATGATGAGCGGCTTATCATAGGCGATCTTCCACACTGTGGTGTCGGCGTCTTCCGGGTTCTGTTCATACCAGCCGATGTACTCGTTTGCGCCAATGACATCGAGAGCCTCGCCCAGCGAATCATCGACATACTTGATATGCCCTTCGGTACGGACAAGAAGCGCCGCCGTCACCAGCCGAGTTGAATCGAGCGCGCGAACATCACCCGCCAGCGTCTTCAGGAATTGCGTTCGTTCGGGAGTGTTGGGCGTCTCATTGGCAATCGACCAAAGCAAAATCGATGCCTTATCGCGATCGCGACGAATCTCCTCGGTCAACTGCTGCTCGGCCTTTTTAAGAACTGCCGGATCGCCAAAGTGTTCCGCCCAATAGACCGGGATCTCCGACCAAACCATGATACCCATCCGATCGGTGGCGCGTGTCATGCGCTGATCATGTGGATAGTGCGCGAGCCTGACATAGTTGCACCCCAGCTCACGGGCCCATCCTAGCAGCGTCGCTACGTCCTCATCGTTGGTGACGCGCCCGCCGCGATAGGGGGCCTCTGCATGGATTGAAATTCCCCGCAGAAAGACAGGCTTTCCATTCAACAGAATTTTCGTGCCGCTCACTTCGACGGTGCGAAAGCCCATCTCGTCTTGCAGCGAATCTTCGCCGGATTGCAGCACCACATCATACAATTTGGGTTGCTCGGGGGACCAGAACTGCATCCCGGCAACATTCAGCTTGATCTCAGCGCGGCCCTGGCTGCCCACAACGGCATCATTTTTCAGTTTGAGCTCCGGAATGGAGACACTGACGCTGGCGCCGGGAGCCGCGTCCTGAACATGCACCCAGCCTTCGACCGCGGTGCGGCTATGATTCAGGTGCAGATCGTAGTCGTCGATGAACTTGTCTGGCACATCAACAAGCGCCACATCCCGGGTGAGTCCGCCGTAGTTAAACCAATCCGTATTCAGGGTCGGAACGCCGTCTGCCTGCCGGGTATCGTCCACCGCAACCACCGCGAAGTTCGTCCCTGCGTGCAGGAGATTGGTGACTTCGCAATCGAATGGAGTAAAGCCGCCTTCGTGCTCGCATACCTGACGGCCGTTGACCCAAAGGATTGCTTTGTAGTTTGAAGCGCCAATATGGAAAAAAGCGCGGTGATGCTCGCGAGGCTGGTATTCGAAATCCCGCTGATACCAGATCAATCCTTCGTAATCGTAGAGCAACTCGCGCTGCGTGTTCCAGTCTCCCGGCACCTTCAGCGTAGGTGATTTGCTGAAGTCGTATTCCAGGGGCTCACCGTTCTTGAGGTGCTGAGTCCCGTTCAGAAAGTATCCATCATTGCGAATTTCATGATGGAAGGTATACAGGCCGTTAAAATATGGATCGATAATGGTGTGCCAATCGCCATTCAACGAGATGGCTTGGCGGTGATCCACGTCTACCAGAATCGTGGGGCTTGACTGCGCATTTGCTTTGATGCTTGCCAATATCGAAAGACAGATGATAGCGATAAAACGACGGTTTCCAAGCGCAAATTTCACGAAACAAATCCTCCAGCCTCCGCATAATGTGGGGCCGGCGGACAATTGCTTGCATGCCGGCCCGATGAAAGAACAACAGTTAGTTAGAAGGTTAACCGGCCGCCCAACTGAATAACGCG
>PMGP01000076.1:6429-6791 GCA_003156235.1 Acidobacteriaceae bacterium | reverse complement strand
CTACTCCTGGGGAGGCAAGCCGGTGCGGAAGATTATCGCTGACCTGAACATGATGAACGGCCTGAAAATGCCTGTCGAGGACGTCGCCATGCGCAAGGAAAGCCTCTACCTCGCTCAGCTTCCGCAGCTCAAGGCGATCCCTGAGGTGCTGGAGTGCATCGAGGCAGAACATGGCCGGATTCCTTTCGCTGTGGTTTCGGGCAGCACGCGCGACTCGGTGGTGGGCTCGCTCAGCGTGTTGGGCCTGCTGGATAAATTCGACATTATCGTCTCCGCGGATGACTACAAGCACGGAAAGCCGGCCCCGGATGGATACTTGCTGGCCGCCGCAAGGCTGGGTGTAGCGCCCGCCGATTGCCTGG
>PMGP01000076.1:550-6415 GCA_003156235.1 Acidobacteriaceae bacterium | reverse complement strand
GGTGAAGGCGTCCTCCTGGCCCTGCGACGGGCAACTGCCCACAGCCGCCTGGTGATACTTTCCCGAGGCCAGCGCATCTGCCAGATCCTTAGGCAATTGGGTTAGTTGCGCGCCCTCCCAGTACATGGCGAAGCGGGGCTTTGGTCCAGTAGAGGGGCGTGGCAGCGCACCTTCGGCGGCGCAGGCGGCGAGGGCCAGGGTGTGGTCGGGCAGGATGGCGACGCCGTGGGCTTTGACCAAGCCGGCAACCTCGGATTCCTGCTGGGATTGCGTCAGCATAGTCACGGCGCGCTCGTAATCGGCCACAGCATAGAGGCCATGGCGACCGGCAACCACGGCTACGCCCACGTGATCCACCCTTGGATTCAGCAGGTTGGCGCGGTGGCCGGGCGAGTGCATCCAACCATCATGAATCGCGGCGGGAGTGGGGGCAATGGCCACGTTTTCTTCGATCAGGCTGAAGTGGGCTCCGGCCTGCGCGGCGCGCGCCGAGACGTTCGGTTCGCCCGCATACTGGTGAGAGATTGAACCCTCGGCGGTCATGCGCAGGCAGTGCTGGCGGGCGGCCGTGGCCAATGCCGCGTCCCACTGGAGCGGACCGGCACCGGCCTCAGCGCGGGCCTGATTCGCCAACTGTACGATCTGCCAGGCTTCCGCCTGAATAGCATTTGAACTTGCAATCTGCGCAGACCGGGACCAGGGCGCCTGCGCTAAAACCGGATGCGCCAGAACCAGGGGCGCAAGCAGCGCCAAAGACAAAACCAACCCCTGCCGTAAATTGTCCATACTTCATTTAACCCCAATAGGTTGTGGGTGTTGCGGTATTCTTGCTCTGGCAGAGGATTTTATTGCGGACGTGCGAGGAAGGAGGCTGCATGAAGATTGGCGTGGTTAGCGATACGCACGGGTTGCTCAGGCCGGAGGCGGCGCGGGCGCTGGCTGGCGTGCAGCGCATTCTGCATTTGGGCGACGTGGGCAAACCCTCTGTTCTAAATGAGCTAGAGAAGATCGCGCCGGTCACGGCGGTGCGCGGGAACACGGACCGTGAAGGCCCGCTGAGCGAGCTGCCGGAGAATGAGGTGGTGATGATCGCCGAGCGCTACGTCTATATGTTGCACGATTTGAAGACGTTACATCTGGACCCGGCTGTGGGGAAGTTTGCCGCCGTGCTCTCCGGGCACACGCACGTGCCCAACTTCTACACGCGCAAAGGTGTGCTGTACTTCAATCCCGGGTCATGCGGACCGCGGCGGTTCCTGCTGCCGGTGACGGTGGGATTGCTGACGGTGGCGACGGACGGGGAGTTTGAAGCGCAGATTGTTGACCTGAAGTGCGTCGGCTAGAGATGCAGCACGTGCAACGAGAAAGCCGTTGCGCTCAGAATCTTCGTCCGCCCCAGCTTGCCGATTTCAAGCAAGCCGGATCGCTTATCCCCGGTGACGGCATAATCGGGATGCGCCGCTTCCATCAAGTCCAACAAATAGCTGTCTGCCGGGTCAGAGGCCTGATGCTTGCGCGGCAGAGGATCAGGCCAGACGGTTGCACTGTAGAGGTTGTTCAGCATCTTGCCAATCTGGTGAGGTTGAAAGAGATCGCGAAATTTATGGTTATGGCTAGCCTCGCGAATCTCATCGATCTGCTGCGAACAGGTGAGCAATGAAAACCTGCCATTCCGCCATGCGTGGAGAATACGCGCAGGATGATTAAGGGGCGAAATCAGCGCGCTAAAATAGATGTTGCTGTCCAGGAGCACCAGCATCAGCGCATCCGTGTCCGCGCCCAGGCGAGTGACTCTTCAACGGCTGCTTCAATCTCTTCGTAAGGCACGTTGGCGTTGCGCTTATGAACTGCCTTGAGGGCTGTATCGAAGATGTGCTTGCTCACGGCTTCTTCCACAAAGCGCGAGATCTCGCCCTTTTTGCTTCTGCCTTCGGAGGCAAGAAGCTGGCGCAAGTCTTGATCGGTTTGCTTGGAGACGACGAGATTCCAGCGGGTGGTTGCAGTGGACATTGGATGCCCTCCATCACCAATATACACCTAAACAGATAAACACACAAGCACCTACAGCAGGGCCAGCAGGTGCTTACGTGGCATGAGGTTTGTGGTCTCGCACTTGAATCAAAGAACGATTCAAGGATGGGAACCCGGGCTGGCTTCGCAGAAATTCTGAGAATGCGCTAGAATATGACTATAGTCCGTGACTATAGGGAGGAACAGCCATGCAATCCACAATTGCCGCCGGTGAGTTCAAGTCGAAGTGCCTCAAACTACTCGATCAGGTTGCTGCAGAACGGCAGACACTGATCATCACCAAACATGGCCGCGCCGTGGCTCAAGTGGTGCCTATGCCGCCCAGGGTCGATCCTTTCGGATACATGCGCGGCAGCGTTTTATACGAAGGCGACATCATTTCGCCGTTGGAGAATGAGTGGGAGGCTGCGCAATGACGGCCTCTGCAGTCCTGGTTGCGGTAGAACAATCGCCGCTACTTCTGGACACACACGTTCTGGTACGTTTGATCGACGGGAACCAAAAGTTGGGCGTACGTGCTAGAGAGGCAATTCGCCTTGCCTATAGCGAAGATCGGGCCGTTGTCTCGGCGATTACTCCATGGGAGATCGCCTTGCTCATCAGCAAGGGACGACTCACACTGGAGCGCGAGGTACTGACATGGATTCACGCTGCGCTGGCTGTGCCGGGTGTGCGATTGATCCCTTTAGAACCGGAGATCGCCGTCTCCAGCACACGGTTACCGTGGGAGATGCACCCAGATCCCGCCGATCGCATTCTGGTAGCCACGGCACGGCATCTGGGCGCAACGCTGGTCACCGCCGATCAGGCTCTGCTGGACTTCTCCGGGAAAGGCCACTTCAGGGCTTTAGATGCGCGCATATAGTGCGCCATGGGGTTCATGGTCTCCACCCTTGAATCAAAGAACGATTCAAGGATACGGTACCCGGCATCCGGTCAAATCCTTCAGTCACTACCTCATTTGTTGTACACTATCTCTGGCAATTCAACATAATTATCAAGCCTACGATACTGATCCTGCTACTTTCCGTTTGCCGCGTGGGATTGATCGGATTCTAAGAATTAGGAGACCATCCGCCATGTTGAACCTCAAAATGTCAAGCGTTCCAAAAGAAGTTTTGGTTGTTATCGGAATACTACTTCCACTATTCGTCACATGGTATTACTTAGCACTGGCTGATCCTTTGAAGAACTCTACGCTACCGATTACTACAATAGAGATTCTGGTTATTATTGGGGGTCTTATTTCACTCTTCGCTATATGGTATCCATTGATCATATTCAAGGAGATGGGCGAAGCAAAGGTAGTTCTGAGCGTTATTGGGGTTTTTATTTCACTTTCCATTATAGGAACTCCATTAGTCACATACGCTCGTCACCTGGATAGCATAAAATATGCAGAAGGATCGCAATTTGTAGAAATGATAAATAAGGCAAGAAATTGCACCAATGATTTATCTTTTATAGACGATGGACTTGGTACGCACAATGAACATCTAAAATATCCAAAGCATTCTTTAGTCGTTTATAAAGTGCTGACTGACAATAAACCTACCATTTGGGATACACAAGGCGATCCTGATCTATATAAACCTAATCATGAAATGATATATGAAGATTATCATTATAACTCCCCATCAGAATGGCTTGCCAGTAAGAAGTCACAGGTTAAATTAATTGTGCTTGTATCCGTGGGGAAGACTGAGGTGATAGGTTATTATCAAAACACCGGCGGAATTCCTGCGCATAAGACTACTTATAATTTATCTTTCTATGATGTAAAAACCGGCACGATTGTTGCGAAACGTATAATCGTGTTGTTCGATACAGATACTTTGAACACGCTTGACTTCAGTAATTCAGAAAGTTGGCCCTCAAACTCTCAGGTCATAGAGCAAATCCGTAATACTATCACGTTTCAGGGTGATTGATAATCAGGAAAAACCGCATCCATCCAATAACTCGACCAGATGCGGCTTTTTCTGTTCCCTGTTCCCTAATCCCTGTTCCCTGTCTTACTTGTCCGTCANNGCCTGGTTGATGGCCGAAACCGAGTCGCCACCGCCGATGATGGACGTAGCCGCGCGGTTGGCCGCGACAGCCTTGGCAATGGCGTTCGTGCCAACGGCAAAGCGCGGGAACTCGAAGACGCCGGCCGGGCCATTCCACACAATCGTCCGCGCGGTCGAAACCACTTCCTCAATCGCCGCAATCGACTTGGGGCCGATGTCCAAGCCCTGCCAATCGGCGGGAAAGTTCACCGAGCAATCCCACACCTGGGTCTTGGCATCGGCGGCAAACTTGTCAGCCAGAATGTTATCCACCGGCAGCAGCAGCTTGACGCCCTTGGCCTTGGCCTTGTCGAGCGCCGCTTTGGCCATATCGATTTTGTCTTCTTCAACGAGCGACTTACCCGTTGTAACTCCCAGCGCGCGCTCAAAGGTGTAAGCCATGCCGCCCACGATGACCAGCGTGTCCACCTTGTCGAGCAGGTTGCTGATCACATCGATCTTGCCAGAAATCTTGGAGCCGCCGATGATGGCGACAAAAGGCTTCTCGGGCGATTCCAGCGCCTTGCCCAGGTAAGTAATCTCCTTTTCCATCAGCAGGCCGGCAACGCAAGGCTTGAGAAAGTGCGTAATCCCTTCCGTCGAAGCGTGAGCGCGATGCGCCGAACCGAAGGCGTCGTTCACGTACACATCGGCCAGCGAGGCCAGCCCCTTGGAGAAGGCCGGATCGTTGGCTTCNNTTCTCCAGCAGCAGCACCTGGCCGGATTCAAGCTGACGGGCCATTTCACTGGCCACTTCGCCGATGCAATCCGGCGCAAAGGCCACGTTGACGCTCTCGCTCAGCTCCTTGTCGAGCAGTTCACGCAGACGGACAACCACCGGGCGCAACGAGTACTTCGGATTCGGCTTGCCTTTTGGACGGCCCAGGTGCGAGGCAAGAATCACCTTGGCCTTGCGCCGCAGGGCGTACTCGATGGTGGGCAGAGTGGCCACTATACGGGTGTCATCCGTGATGGTCGAGCCGTCTTCGGTCAGCGGAACGTTGAAATCAACGCGGATGAACAACTTCTTGTTGGTCAGATCGATGTCGCGAATCGTGAGCTTGGGCATGGGAATGGCCTTCCTTGAAGTTAGCTTACTGGACAATTATAGAGCCGGGCGCGGGGCCGGATAAATAATCGGATTTCCCCACGCGTACCGCGCGGCAGAACCCGATGATAGGTTCGCAGGGAGAAGAGCCGCTGATGTTTTTACGCATTACAGTTTTCAGAGATCAGAAATTGGAGGCCAGAGAACAGTGGTCAAGCATCGTAAAACTGATCCCTGACCCCTGATCTCTGACCCTTGTTCTTACAGGCCCTTCTTGACCAGGAAGCCGATCAGATCGACGACGCGGCTGGAGTAGCCCCACTCGTTATCGTACCAACTGAGCACCTTGACGCTCTGGCCAACTACCTTGGTCAGCGGCGCGTCCACGATGGACGACAGCGGATTGCCTTTAAAGTCGGAGCTGACCAGCAGGTTCTCGTCGTAGCCCAGGATGCCCTTCAGTTCGCCCTCGGAGGCCTTCTTGAAGGCGGCGTTCAGCGCTTCGGCGGTGACGGGCTTCTCGGCGATGAAGGTCAGATCGACGATCGAGACGTTCGGTGTGGGAACGCGAATCGCAAAGCCGTCCAGCTTGCCCGAGGACTCGGGGATGACCAGCTTGAGAGCCTTGGCGGCGCCGGTCGACGTGGGAATCATGCTCAACGCGGCGGCGCGGGCGCGGCGCAGGTCCTTGTGCGGCGTGTCCAGAATGACCTGATCGTTGGTGTAGCTGTGGAT
>PMGP01000076.1:0-527 GCA_003156235.1 Acidobacteriaceae bacterium | reverse complement strand
CGTACTTGTCCTGGTTGACGCCCAGCACGATGGTCAGGTCTTCGTTCTTGGCGGGAGCCGAGATGATAACCTTCTTGACCGTTGTTCCCAGATGTGCCTTCGCCTTCTCTGCGTCGGTAAAGAAGCCGGTTGATTCGATCACAATCTGCGCGCCGACAGAAGCCCAATCCAGCTTGGCGGGGTCGCGCTCGCTGAAGACCTTGATCTTCTTGCCATCGACGGAGATAAAGTCTGCGCCGGCGGTGACTTCGTTCTTCAGGTTGCCCAGAATTGAGTCGTACTTGAGCAGGTGAGCCAGCGTAGCCGGGCTGGTCAAGTCGTTGACGGCCACAAAATCGATCTCCGGATTTCCGAGTGAAGCGCGTAATACGTTGCGGCCAATGCGGCCGAAGCCGTTGATTCCAACCTTTACTGCCATGTCTGTGTTCTCCTTAGTTGTCGGTGAGGCTGTGGTTTGAGGCGGTTCGAGATTACCCTGGTTTGGCGGCTGAAAACCGCCCGGCACGCAATTCCACCAAACTCATGAT
>PMGP01000302.1:1603-7469 GCA_003156235.1 Acidobacteriaceae bacterium | reverse complement strand
TCGGTCGGCTTTCCCGGCATCGTCAAGCGCGGCGTCACCATCCTCTCCACCAACCTCCATCCCGACTGGGGCAACTTCCCCCTCCAGGACAAGCTCTCCGAGCGCTGGAGCAAGCCCGTCCGCGTGGGCAACGACGCCGATATCGCCGGCTACGGCGCCATCCAGGGCCAGGGCGTCGAGCTGGTGCTCACCCTGGGCACCGGCCTGGGCAGTGCCCTATTCACCAACGGCCACCTCGTCCCCGGCCTGGAGCTGAGTCTGCATCCCTGGCGCAAAAAGGGCAACAACTACGAGGACTACCTCGGTCGCCGCGGTCTCGACAAGTACGGCAAGGCCCGCTGGAACGACTTCCTCGAAGCCGCCATCCATCAAACCGAGCTGCTCTTCAACTGGGACCACCTTTATCTCGGCGGCGGCAACACCAAAAAAATCCTCTTTACGCTCGCCAAAAACGTAACCATCGTCTCCAACGAGAGCGGCCTGCTCGGCGGCGTCTTCCTGTGGAAGGATCAGGGATAAGGCGGGCTTGCTCGAGTATGTTTCAATAATTAGTATTGTGTCAGTGCATGACTTCGGGCGCTGCCGATTGAACGGCCAGAGGTATACAAGCAGAAAATAGAAGGGAGATAGACCGTAAACCTGATTTTATGAATGTGTTTGCTCACCGTTTAACGGTCCGAATAATCTCCTTGCGCACGGTGAGCCGCTCNNCGGCCCAGTAGCGCGCCGACGCCGAGACATCGCCCGGCAGCGTGAAATTCTCCAGCGTCGAGAGCGCGATGTTGTGCGCGCGGCCCACGCCCGACTCCAGCATTCCGCCGCACCACACCGGAATGTTCCGCGACCGCGCCGTGTTGTGCACCGCGATGGCCTCGCTGAAGCCGCCCACGCGCCCCAATTTTATATTGAGTATCCGGCACGACCCCATCTCGATGGCCGCCAGAGCGTCTCTCCGGTTGCGAATCGATTCGTCGAGACAAATCGGCGTTCGCAAGCGCTTCTGCAGCATTGAGTGGAAGTAGAAGTCGTCGTCCCACAGCGGCTGCTCGATCATCAGCAGGTCATAGAGGTCGAAGCCCAACAGATGGTCGGCGTCCCGCAGCCGGTAAGCCGAGTTGGCGTCGCAACTGAGCGTGATGCCCGGCCAGCGCCCGCGCACCTGCGCAAAGACCTCCACGTCCCACCCCGGCTTGCACTTCAGCTTGATGCGCTGATACCCGGCCGACAATTCTTTCTCGATGATCTCCAGCAATGCGGAGATCGTGGGCTGAATTCCCAGAGAAACGCCGCATGGAATCTTGCGGAGTACGCCGCCAATCAGCCGTGAAAGCGAAACCCGTTTGCGCTGCGCCTCCAGATCCCAGATGGCGTTTTCCAGCGCCGCCTTGGCCATGCGGTTGCCGCGCACCGCGCGGAAGATCTGCGGGCACTCGCCGCCGTTCGCGGGCGATGCGGCAGCCAGCATCGGCCCTAACTCGTCGACAATCACCTGCCAGGCGCTGTCAGTCGATTCCTCGGAGAAGAACGGCCGCTCGCCCGCCGTGCACTCGCCCCAGCCGACGATCCCCTCGGAGCGAATCTCCGCCAGCAAAATTCTCCGCTCGCGGGTGACGCCGAAGCTGGTTTCAAAAGGACGCACCAGCGGCAGGTGCAGTTCGCGCAGGATAATGGCGTCGATTTTCATGTTTTTTACTTTCCTTGGGAGTATCTCAACTCGCCGCGCCAAGTTACGGCTGAAATGAAACGCCGCTAACTTTCTAACTTGCTCCCCCGCGAAGCGGAGCTAACTTGCTAATTGTTGTACCATCTCCTCTTCGCTTCTTGGGCCAAGTTCGAGAAGGTCCCAAACTCAACCAGCTTTGTTCATTAGGCATTGAGGTCATCTATGGCCGTGGTGAAACGGCCCAATTCATAGATTCCGTTTCCCTCCGCGTCACGACTGAAACCGACTACAACCAACCCATGGGAAAACGCCTCCTGGAACTTTCTGCGGTTCTCCGACTGAACCGACAAAGCGCGCTCACGGTCAGCCTCCGTCGCTCTCCACGCGGAGATGGAGGCCGGAACCGAAATCCGCGCCTGGATCTCGCGCTCCTCAGACGCGCGGCCTTCTAGAGCCGCTTCGACTCGTGGCGAATCGAGTTCCCACTCAGCCACCAGCCGGTCCGTCGGCAGCCCTGCTTGCAGCCGGGATGAGGAAGCACCATAGAAATTCTCCTCGTACCGGCGGGCGATGGCTCCCAACTTGTGGAGATTAAGATAAGCGTTCTTGATCTCCAGCGGATCGAAGGTCCACTCCATGTGGCGGATGCCGCGCTTGAGAGCATCCTTGCGCTGCTCCAGCTTGAGCTTCGCGCCCAGGCCGCGGTTCTGGTATATCTCGCGCACCGCCAGCATGTGCGAGTGCAGATAGGCCCGCGGCCCGCGCTCGGAGTTTTTCATCCCCGGCAACGACAGCGCGAATCCCACCAGCGACTTCGGCCCGCCGCCGGCAATCTCTGTATCGAATGCGCCGATGACCTGGCCGCCGATTTTCTGCATCAGCAGAAAGGCCTTGCGCGGAAGCACGTCGCTCAGGTCGTAGCCCCAGGTCTCGATCTCCATCTGAACACATGCTTCCAGTTCGTCAAAGCCTGAGCAGGAACGAATTGCAATCATGGCTGAGCCTCTGCATCGGCTTCCGCCAGCTTTCGCTTTGCGTCAACCCACAACGCTTCCAATTCCTCCAAGGAAAGCTCTTCGAGCGGCCGCTGGGAGGCCAGTTCCATGGCGCGAAAGCGCTGACGAAAGCGCCGGTTGCAGCCGCGCAGCGCCATCTCCGCATCCACGCCCAGATGCCGTCCCAGGTTGACCACTGTAAACAGCAGGTCGCCCAACTCCGCCTCGACCGCGGGCTTGCGCGCCGGATCGTCCGATGCGGCCTCCGCCTCCAACTCCGCTGTCTCCTCCACCAACTTTGGCAGCAGATCACGCCACTCCGGCCAGTCGAAGCCGGACTTGCGCGCCTTAGCTCCCAGCTTGGCAGCCTCGGCCAGTGCCGGCATAGCCCGCTGCACTGCATCCAATCTCGATGGCGGAGGTTTCTGCGCCGAAGGCGCGGCTGCTGCATGCAATGCCGCCGAAGGCGCGTCTGCTGCATGTGATGCTTTTTCAGCTAGCTTGATCTCTTCCCAATTGCGCAGCACTGCTGCCGAAGAGCCTTCCACATCGGCATCCACATCGGCGCGGTTGCCGGCTTGCCGCGAAGCCTCCTCGCCAAAGACGTGGGGATGACGGCGAATCAATTTTCGATTCAGGTGGTCGAGCACCTCGGCAATCGTGAAGTGTCCGTCATTGGCCGCCATCTCGGCATAAAACAGCACCTGAAGCAGCAGATCGCCGAGTTCTTCGGCCAGGTGCGGCCAGTCGCGCCGCTCGATGGCGTCGAAGACCTCGTAGGTCTCCTCCAGCGTGTATTTGCGAACGGAATCGAAGGATTGTTCGCGGTCCCAGGGGCAGCCGCCGGGAGCCCGCAGCCGAGCCATGATGGCCACCGACTGCTGAAACAAAGCCGCCGCACGCTTCGGATCAGAATTCAGGTTCGGCGCGGAAGCCTCTGCGTTACTGCTGTCAAGCGAAGAGTCCATGCACCTTCAGTCTACCTTGCGATGAGGCGGCGAAGATATTTTGCTTCCCATGGAAAAGAATCGTTCGACTTTGAAAGGGCACGGCTTTAGCCGTGCCGTAGAACAGCCCAAACGGATGCGGCTTTAGCCGCCGAGGAAATGCAAGTAGCTCATCTC
Organism: Acidobacteriaceae bacterium; assembly: GCA_003156235.1. GTDB lineage: Bacteria > Acidobacteriota > Terriglobia > Terriglobales > Acidobacteriaceae > Telmatobacter. The sequence goes on along the minus strand of PMGP01000302.1, from coordinate 3,687 downwards.
ACATTCCCTCAGGGGCTAAAGCCCGCTTTTCATTAGGCCATTAGGCGGCACGGCTAAAGCCGTGCCCTTTCAAAACCTTGCATATTTATGTGCTCAAGAGCCGTATACTCAATTCGACTATGATTCGCATTCTGGGAACGATTTTTGCGGGCCTGTTCGGCGTGGCCTTCGGCAGCTTTCTGAACGTCTGCCTCAGTCGCTGGCCCGCGGGCGAGAGCATTGTCAGCCCGCGCTCCCACTGCCGCCAATGCAATCGCACGCTGGCCTGGTGGGAGAATGTGCCGCTGGTCAGTTGGCTTGCTCTGCGTGGCCGCTGCCGCACCTGCCACGCCTGGATCGGCTGGCGCTATCCGCTGGTGGAGCTGGCGGTCGGTGGGTTGTGGTCAACTTTCATATGGCATATTTCTGAACAGTTTGAGGTTGCAGACATTGCAAATCAACTAAGAATTGTTCCCCCGCACATTGGAATCATTCCTTTGATCGGAACAATGTTCTTTCTCTGGCTGCTGGTCGGAATCGCAGTGCTGGATGCGGAGCATTATTGGATAGCTGACGCAGTCACCTTGCCGGGAATCGCTTTAGGTATTGCATTTTCAGTTCTGTCTGTGTCCATTTTACAGATGCCTCTACGAGAGCAATCGGAGTTCTGGATTCGCCTTGGTGAGCGGTTATTAGAGACTCTTGCAGCCGCTGCTCTCATCCTGCTCATCCGCTGGCTCTACTGGCTAATTCGCCGCCGCGAGGGTATCGGGCTTGGCGACGCAAAACTGATGGCTCTGCTGGCCGCATGGCTCGGATTGCCGGGCGCGCTGCTTTCGTTTGGTCTGGGAGTTGTACTCGGAGCTTTGGTTGCAGTTGCTTTGTTGTTGATCCCTTCGGCGCGCCGAAGCTCCGAAGGCTGGGCCGCAAGCAAGCTGCCGCTAGGCACATTCCTCTGCATCGGCGGCATCGTCAGCAGCCTGTGGGGAGAACCTATTTTGATTGCGTATTACCGCTGGCCAGGGTTCTGAGAGCCGGTGCAAAGCCGGAGCAGAACGCTCCGGCTAATCGCGTTACCTATCGGTGCAGGAGTAGCAGGGATCGATGGAGGCCTGGATCAGCGGCGTATCGGCCAGCCGCGCGCCCTTCACCATCCAGCGGATGGCGGGCATCACAACATAGGTCGGCGTGCGCACATGGACGCGGGCGGGATTCCGCGAGCCCTCTTTCCAGGAGACCGAGTACATGACTTCTCCGCGCGGCGCTTCGACGCGTGCCGTGGACGTTCCGGTGATGAAGTTGAATTTTTCTTCGCCGGTGTTGAACTCGCCCGGAGGCAGCTTGGCCAGCGCCTGGCGCAGAATCTTACAGCTCTCCATGATTTCGAGAGCGCGGACCAGCAAACGTGCGCGCACGTCGCCATCCGGCTGCACCGGCACGTCGAAATCCAGCTCCGCGTAGGCCGCGTAGGGCGCGTCCTTGCGCAGGTCCTGCGGCAGACCCGAGGCGCGCGCCACCGGCCCAACAACACCGAGGGAGACAGCCTGCTCCTTAGTCAGCACGCCGATGCCCGCGCAACGCGAACGCGCAGTTCTGCTGGTGGTGAAGATGGGGATGACTGTGCGCGCCATCTCGCCTTCCAGCGCCTCGACCATCTTGAGAATTGATTGCGGGTCGGTGATGTCGCGATTGACGCCGCCGATGCGGTTCATGGAGTAGTTGACGCGATTGCCGCTGATGGCGGCGAGTATATCCATGATCTTCTCGCGAATCTCGAAGCAGGCCATGAACATGGTTTTGAATCCCATGAGCTTGGCCGCGATGCCGGCCCAGAGCACATGCGAGTGCAGCCGCTCCAGCTCCGCCATGATGACGCGAATGTACTGTGCGCGCGGCGGCGCTGTTACGCCCGCAACGCCCTCCATCGCACGGCACAGCGTAAGCGTGTGGATGAACGAGCAGATGCCGCANNACCCGCTCCATCAGCGCGATCACTTGAATATGATTGCGCGTTTCGGCCAGGTGTTCGATGCCGCGGAAGTTGAACCCGATATGCAGCTTGGCGTCGAGAACGGTTTCGCCCTCGCAGATCATATCCAGCTTGT
>PMGP01000302.1:0-1518 GCA_003156235.1 Acidobacteriaceae bacterium | reverse complement strand
TCGCGGCCCGTGAAGTCGATGCCATATTCTTCGTGAATCTCGCGCTCAATCCAGTCCGCGGCCTCCGTGAGATCAAAAATGCTTTCGATGGATTTGCTCGCGAGCTGCATGGAAAAGCCCAGCAACTGGCCATTGAGGTCCCAGTGGTACTCCAGACGAAATCCCTCGTCCTTGGGAAGCTGATAAGCGGTGATGGTGATGAAGCGCGCATGAATTTCGTTCATCGCCTTGGCGAGCTCGCGCACCTTCGTCGCGTCCTGCGTGAGCCAATGCACGCCGCCTTTATCAACCCAAGGTTCCGTGGTTCCCAGTTTTTCCGGAATCGTCTCAAGCGAAATCATTGTGCGCCTCCAGTTGCGGGTTTAGCTGCCGGCTCGGCAACAACCGGCGCCGGAACCGCCGCGGCCGGCTTGACGGTCTGCTTGCGGGCTACAGTGTAGGATTTTTTCAACTCGCCGGGGGTGAGGTAAATCGGCGGGCACTCTGAGTCCTGGCTCAGCGCATGTTCCTTGCAGCCTTCCACGCAGCGCCCGCAGAAGGTGCATTGGCCGGGCTCGTAGCTCCATGTGAACTCGCCCTTGCCCGCCTTGAACTCGATGGCGCGCGCGGTGCAGCGCATCTTGCAAATCGCGCAGCCCGAGCAAAGCGCGGGATCGAAGCGCACCAGGCCCCGGTAATTCTCGCTCACCTTGGGGCGCGCGGGAAAGAGTATTGTCCGCGAGCCACCCCAAAGGTTCTTCCACAGCATGGTCAAAATGTTCATGCCTTATACCTCATAAAAAGCGCGGAGGCAATCGCCAGTACCGCGAAGATGAGCGTGCATTGCCAGTAAAAGCGGACCGTTGTATCGATCTGCAAGCGCGCCGTAGCCGCCGCCACCACCGACAAGAGCAAGACGATAACAAAACAGAGCGCGACGAATACCAGAGCCGCAACCCACCAGAGCGTGAAGGCCGGAGCAATCAGCGTGGCCACAAGCCCGGTTGCCGCAACCCATTCCAGCCCATGCGAAAGTTCCCACATGGCCAGCTCGGGGCCGGCGTATTCGGTCATCGGGCCGGCGTAAATCTCCTGCTCTGCATTGGGCAGCGAGAAGGGATTGAGATGCAACTTGGCCGGCAGGCAAATCAAGATGGCGACGATACCCAGCCAGAGCATCGGCGAGGCCGCCGGCAGATTGGCTAGCGCTTCCAGACGGAAGGTGTGCTGGGCGGCGGCGATTGAAACGATGGCTAGCAGAAAGACGATGTTGTAGGAGACGCTCAATGCAGCTTCGCGCGCCGAACCGATCTCTCCGAAGATCGACCGCGACGAGAAGCCCGCGGCGATGATGCAGATGGACGGCAATTCCAGCAGTGCGAGCAGCAGGATCAGGTCGCCTTCGAAGCCGCCCGACAACGGCAGAACGGGAAGCAACCCAACGGCTCCCGCTGCGGACCCAACCGCGATGAGCGGCCAGGCGCGCATGATGAATCCGGCAATGCCGGGGCGCGGCGGAGTGCTTTTGCCGAGCAGCTT
>PMGP01000157.1 GCA_003156235.1 Acidobacteriaceae bacterium | reverse complement strand
GCGCGCCAAAGGCTTCGCCCTGCTGCTCAAGCCAGCGGTAAAGGTGCTGATCGTTCAAGGCTCGATTCCGTTCGGTGGGATGGGAAAGATCAATTTGAGTGAGACCGTCCTTCATAGGGATGTGGAACCAGGGCAGAAGGTTTCTCACTTCGTAACTGAATTAGTTCGCACCCTCACGCTACATTTGCGCATCCATCCAAACATAAGGGCGCGTTCCGGCGTGTGAAGATTCGGTTGCACTCCGCCGTTGCTCTGACCGGCTCCGGGCCCATACGGCCCATTTTCGAGCGGCGTCTCACTGTTTCGCGAAACACTGCAAAACAGCTCAACCCTCACAGTACAATCCGAATGGAGGAGAATTCCCCGATGGCTTACGAACTCGCACCACTGCCTTATGACTACACCGCGCTCGAGCCGTTTATTGATGCCGAGACCATGCACCTGCACCACGACAAGCACCATCAGACCTACGTGAACAACCTGAACGCAGCCGTGGCCGCGCATCCAGAACTGGCCGGAAAGACTGTGGACGAGCTGGTGGCCAACCTCAGCGCATGGCCTGAAGCAGCCCGCACCGCTGTGCGCAACCAGGGCGGAGGCCACGCCAACCACTCCTTCTGGTGGCCGACNNCTGGGCGTCTTCGGCAGCGGCTGGGCCTGGCTGGTTAAGCTGCCGGATGGAACCGTGGCTATTGAATCCACTCCCAACCAGGACAGCCCGCTCACCCTGGGCCACAAGCCGGTGCTGGTGGTGGACGTGTGGGAGCACGCATACTACCTGAAGTACCAGAACCGGCGTCCCGAGTACGTGAAGGCCTTCTTCCAGGTGATCAACTGGGATTATGTAAGTGGGCAGTTCGCTCAGAAGGCGTAAGGAGAGCGTGGCCTGGATGGTCTTGCGAACGGTTGGCTGGGCATTTGTTTGTCTTGGATTGGAGGCCAGTCTTGGCCTCGCACTGGCTGGATGCCGCGCTGCGCCGCCGCTCACCCCTACGGAGGCGGAAGGGAAACACCTTTACCAGGTTCGATGCGCCCANNCGTCTTCTCGCGCAAGACGCTGCCCAGCGGAGTTCCTGCCACGGACGAAGCCGTGCGGCAGAATGTGCAGACAGGGAAGGGAATGATGCCCGGCTTTGCCGACCGATTCACCGAAGAGCAGATGGACGCACTGCTTGCCTACCTTCATACCGGGCTGCGTTGAGTCAGAGCAGACAAATCATCCTGATTCCTGCATAATCGACCCACGATATACTGGGAGTTGCCATGGCATCCGACAAAACCTTTTATATAGAAACCTTCGGCTGCCAGATGAATGCCCATGACTCGGAGAAGGTCATTGGCACATTGCAACACGAGGGCTATCGCCAGGTTGAGCGCGAGGAAGATGCCGGCCTGATTCTTTACAACACCTGCTCCATCCGCGACAAAGCCGAGCAGAAGGTCTTTCATCGCCTCAACGAATACAAACGCCAGCACCGGGACGGCAAGCGTTTCGGCGTGCTGGGTTGCGTGGCGCAGCAGGAGGGCGAAAGAATTTTCGAGCGGACGCCGTATGTCTCGCTGGTCTCAGGCTCGGCCTCCTATCGCAGGCTGCCGGAAATGCTGGCGCGCCTGGAAGCTGGTGAGACCCGCATCACCGGCCTGGACGACCGCCAGACGGACGAGACCTTCGAAACCGAGTTCACCGCCCGCCAGAACCCTTATCGCGGCTACATCACTATCGTCGAAGGTTGCGACAAGTTCTGCGCCTACTGCGTGGTTCCGTACACCAGGGGCAAGGAGCGCAGCCGCGGTTCGGCCTCCGTGCTGGCCGAGGCCCGCCGCGTCGCTGATCAGGGCTACACCGAGATTCAGCTCCTGGGCCAGAACGTGAACAGCTACCGCGACCCGGAAGGGAAGCTGAGCTTCGCTGAACTGCTGGCTGCCGTGGGCGAGGTCGCGGGCATCCGGCGCGTACGCTTCACCACCAGCCACCCGCGCGACTTCACCCGCGACATTGTTGAAGCCATCGACGCCGTGCCAACGCTCTGCGACCACGTCCACCTGCCGGTCCAGTCCGGTTCTTCCCGGATTCTCAAGGCGATGAATCGCGAGTACACCCGTGAGAGCTACCAGGAGCGAATTAGTTGGATCAAGGCCGCGCGCCGGCGCATCTCTATTTCGACCGACATTATCGTCGGCTTTCCCGGTGAAACCCCGGACGACCTTGCACAGACCATGGAGCTTCTGGCCGAGGTAGAGTACGATTGCGTCTTCGGATTCAAGTACTCGGGCCGACCCAACACTCCGGCTTTGCACCTCATCGATTCCATCCCAGAGGCCGAGAAAGCTGCTCGGCTTCAAGTTGTGCTTGATCGCCAGCGAGAGATTCAAAGAGTCAATTACGCCAAGCACTTGGGGCAAACAATGGAGGTAATGGTTGAAGGCGTGAACCCGGCTCGTGGGCAGGTTATCGGACGTAGCAGCCAGAATATTCCGGTAAACTTTACCTGCGCGCAACCGATCGCGCCGGCTCCCGGAAACTACCTTCAAGTGAAAATAACTACGACGCATCCCAACAGCCTGGTGGGCGAAGCCGTCTAAGATGAGGACGGGCAGAGGAAGGGAAGCCATGGAAAGCGACTTGAAGAAGCGGATCGAGGCCTTGCGCTTGGAAGCGGAGGAGCAGACGCGCAAGGGGCAACTGGATCGCGCGGCGCAGATCCAGTATGGCGAACTGCCCAGGCTTGAGGAAGAGTTGAAGAAGATGACTGACACGCAAAACGGAACGCATAAAGCAAACGAGATCATCGAGGTGAGGATACGTGGTCTGATGATGGATCCGTCTACCAGCATGCCCATCGTAGTACTCAAGGACGTCGCTTCCGATACGGTGATGCCCATCTGGGTGGGGATCTTCGAGGCCAACGCTATTGCTCTGGAGATTGAGAAGGTGGCCGCTCCGCGTCCGATGACCCACGACCTGGCCAGAAACCTCATCCGCAACATGAACGCCCGCCTGGATCGTGTTGTGATTTCAGAACTTAAAGACGACACCTTTTTTGCTACATTGTGGCTCCAGCAGGGGGATGAGCCCCTGGTTCTTGACGCTCGGCCGTCGGACGCCCTTGCTTTGGCGTTGCGCGCTGATTGCCCCATTTACGTTACCGAGGATGTAATGCAGAGGGCCAAGCTGAATACCACTGGCCAGGCCGAAGGCCCGACTGCAGAACAGTTGCGCGGATGGCTCGAAGGCCTGAACGACGATGACCTGGGGCGCTACAAAATGTAGACAGTGCGTTATCTTTTTGATAATAAGAAGGTAAAGGCTGTCCATCATGAAGAGCTTAAGGAGATTCTGGCGGCGCATCACCGATGGCATGGCCCTCAGTCAGCTATGGAGCCAATTCCACGCCGATGCCCGCTTCAGCTACCGGCTATATTCGCAGGAAATTGATTCCCGCCGTATGCCCGGCGTCGGAAGGGTAAGGCATGTTTTCCGGATGGCCAAACTGTTTCTATGGGCCATCCTGGATAAGCTCTCTCCTGCGCGCCGCCTCCTTCTATTGATTGCGCTGATCTTATTTATTCCCAACATGCATCTGACTGGCTTCTCAACCAGTGGCATCTTTTGGGGCTGTATTTTGTTATTTGTGGTGCTGGTGCTGGAAGTCTCTGACCGCGTGGTCATGAAGCGCGACCTGCAGATCGCAAAGGAGATTCAGGCCTGGCTGCTGCCTCCAGGGCCGCCGCCGGTGCCAGGGCTGGAGATCGCCTTTGCCACTCGTCCCGCTAATACAGTGGCTGGAGACTACTACGACGTTTTTCCCCGTCCATCGACGTATTCGCCCGATGGCACGTACCTGATCGTGATTGCTGATGTAGCCGGAAAGAGCATCCCAGCGGCCATGTTAATGGCCACCTACCAGGCCAGCCTGAAAACCCTCGCGGGCATCTCCAGCTCATTAATCGATCTGGTAGGCCGTATGAACAACTACGCATGCTGCAACAGCCAAAATGGACGCCGGTTCACCACTACAATCATCTCCGAATATCACCCTGTTACGCGCGACCTGATCTACGTCAACGCCGGGCACAATTCGCCCATCTTGCAACGCCAGACAGGAACCATTGAGCGTTTGCCGGCTAGTGGTATCCCGCTCGGAATCCTGGAGAACGCTCCGTACGAGTCGGGAAGTGTAACGCTGCAAAGCGGCGATTGGCTTGTCATCTTCACAGATGGAGTTACGGAGGCGGTAAATAG
>PMGP01000198.1 GCA_003156235.1 Acidobacteriaceae bacterium | reverse complement strand
GCAGGTACTTCGAGGCCACAATGTTGGTCGCGGTCATCGACCAGTCGGACGGCACCTCGACCTCCTTCTGCTCGAAGATGACGTTGCCCTTGCTGTCGGTAATCGACGCGGTGCGCCGCTCCCATTCGACCTGGTCGTAAGGGGAGAGGCCCTCGGTGGTGAAAAGGCGGGTGAAGGTCAATCCCCGCTGCGTGGAGGAGGCCTGGAGGGAGGCGGAAGGGCTCTGAAGGTTGGTCACGTGCATGAAATCCTCTCGATCGGCAAAAAACCGCTGAAAAATCCGACCCTCTCCGGCGCAGAGCGTCCTGGATGGGAGTCAGGGCTGAACTCTGACACAAACGGGAAACGGGGATGGGAAAGGTACAGCCAGTTCTTTGCTCTCTGCGGCCTCCCAGAGGCGTCTTCACACTGGAGTTCATTACAATCCATTAACAGCCGCAGATGACAAAGTACCGCTGTCTGTGGCACAAGTCAACAATAAACCACAACATATTGTATTTTGTTCGCGTTCCCGGCCTCAACTCTCCAAACAAAGGGCATTGCCTGTGGAAAGCTCGGACGAGCCTTGCTGGGCGCGGGTTTTGGAGAGCGATTTGCGCTGAATCCGCGATTGCCGGCGGGAAGAGCCGGCCCGTTTGCCGCGGTTCGCCAGCACGGCCCGTGGTCACTGCTCGAAATGCGATTTGGACGGGAGCATCTGCTGGTGCAAAACGCGCACGATCAGCATTTCGCCGGATTCCTGCATATAAAACACAACGTGCTTGCCAACCTCAAACCGGCGCAATCCTGGACGAATCGAATCGCAGGATCGGCCAACGGAAGGGTTTCTGGCCAGAAGTTCAAAACAGTCTTCCAGCTATGCAAGGTATTGATTTGTCTGCCGCCATCCCCAGGTACTGGTTGTATAGGCGGCAATCAGATCGATATCCTCTTCGGCCTCACATGAGACATTGATTTGAAGCATGGTCAGGCCTCTCTCTGCGGGAGACCATATTTTTTGCGAATACGAGCGAAAACGCCGGGTTCGGCAATCCCACTGGCTAGCCCATCATCAATCGCCGCCCTGAGCGCGGCCATCTTTTCTTCGTACTCCCGCTCATCCCTTTCCAGCAGGCGCAGGGCGGTGCGCATTACCTCGCTGGCGTTGGCGTACTCTCCCGATTCGACCTTGGTGGTAATGAACTGATCCAGCTTTTCAGGCAGATTGACATTGCGAGTCGGCATGGGGAACACCTCAGCTTGAGTATAGGGTGATTGGCCAACTTTGCCAATCACCTGCGGTACGGCCAATCGCTCGCTCTTCGCTCGCCTTTCAGGTGTCGCCCAAGTTTCAGAGCGCAAGAGAAACTTGGGCGCCATGACGAAGGTGACGGTGCCGGGCAGCTTGATCAGCAGGTGCACCTTATTGTGCAAAGAAAACGATTGCTCACAAGAAAAACGCCGCCCGTTTCCAGGCGGCGTTTTCGTTGCTTTCGAAGACTGGAATCAGTTGCTTTCCTTGGTTTCAATCCTCATGCCATAGAACGATCTGTGCACGAAGAACACCGATACCAGGAAGAATGCGACTGCCAGAATGTGTGTGAGCAGCGGGTTATTCGAGCTGAGCGTCACGGCAAGCTCGACAGCCAGCAATCCGAACAGCGTCGTGAACTTGATAATCGGGTTCATTGCCACCGAGGAGGTGTCTTTGAACGGGTCGCCAACGGTGTCTCCGATCANNCGATCACGGTTGCGTCGTGCAGAGGTGTCCCTTTCTGTTTCAGATCGACCTCGACGACCTTCTTCGCATTGTCCCATGCGCCGCCGGCATTCGCCATGAAGATCGCCTGGTACAGGCCGAAGATCGCAATGGAGAACAGATAGCCGACAAAGAAGAATGGCTCAAGGAACGCGAATGCAAGGGTACCGAAGAAGACGGCCAGAAAGATGTTGAACATTCCCTTCTGCGCGTACTTCGTGCAGATCTCGACTACCTTCTTGCTGTCGGTGACCGATGCCTTCATCTCAGCGCCATCCAGTTTGATGTTCGCCTTGATGAACTCGACCGCGCNNAGCGCCGGTGGTGACCGCCTGCGTGGAAGCGCCGGTGAACCAGAAGATCATGGCCCCGCCGGTGATCAACCCGAGCAAGAATGGCGCGTGCAGCAGAGAGAGTCTTTGTACGTCATGGGTAAGTCCGCCGGTCAGGGCCATGATGATCGAGAACGTCATCGTGGTTGCGCCCACCACGGCGGTGCCGATCAGCACCGGCTTTGCCGAGGCCTTGAATGTATTGCCGGCTCCATCATTGGCTTCCAGAAGGTGCTTTGCGCGTTCGAAATTCACGTCGAAGTTGTAGTCCTTCTTCAACTCACCTTCGATGCCGGGAATCGTTTCGATCAGCGACAACTCATAGACGGATTGGGCATTGTCGGTAACCGGCCCGTAGGAATCCACGGCAATCGTGACCGGACCCATGCCCAGGAAGCCGAACGCGACCAGGCCAAAGGCGAAGACGGCTGGAGCGAGCATCATTCCCGCCGGATTATTCTGTAAATCCGGTATGCCCAAACTGAAGAAATAGCCCGTTCCCATGAGCGCGACCATGCACAATCCCAGCCAGTAGGCCGAGAAATTGCCGGCCACGAGTCCCGNNAGGCCGAGAAATTGCCGGCCACAAATCCCGACAAGATCCCCAGGGAGGCTCCGCCTTCCTTTGCGGACGTTACGACTTCTTGCACGTGGGCCGATTTGGTGGAAGTGAAAACCTTGACAAATTCGGGAATGATCGCGCCCGCCAAGGTTCCGCACGAGATGATGCAAGCCAGCTTCCACCAGAGCGTTCCGTCACCCAGAGTGGGGATGATCAGGTACGAGACGACGAAGGTCAGGATGATGGAAACGATGGACGTGATCCATACCAGCGAGGTCAATGGGTGCTCAAAATCCATTTCGTCGGCGTCGGCGAACTTGGCATGAGCGATGGCGCCATTGAGGAAGTAGGCACCCGAGCTGGAGACCAGCATGGCCA
>PMGP01000224.1 GCA_003156235.1 Acidobacteriaceae bacterium | reverse complement strand
GTGGTGTCGAACTGCATGCCCGGATCGCCGCACAGCCAGGTGGCCTCGGCGATCTTGCCCATGATGTCGCGCGCCTTGTAGGCCGCAACCGGCTCATGGTCCTTCACCGTATAGGTGTTATATTCGCCGTCGTTCTCGTAGGCGCGCATGAACTCATCGCTCACCCGGACGGAGTTGTTGGCGTTCTGGAAAAATATAGAGGAATAGGCCTCGGAGTCAGGCCCCGAGCCATCGTAGCCGGCCTCGATGAGGGTGTAAGCCTTGGCCTCTTCCTTGGATTTGCACTCGATGAAATCAACAATATCCGGATGGTCCGCGTTCAGAATCGCCATTTTGGCCGCGCGGCGCGTCTTGCCGCCGGACTTGATGACCCCGGCAAATGCGTCGAGGCCGCGCATGAAGCTCAAGGGGCCGCTGGCCGTTCCGCCCCCCGAAACAGATTCCTTGCTGGATCGCAGGGAGCTGAAGTTGGTTCCCGTGCCCGAGCCGAATTTGAAGAGCATGGCCTCGGTCCGAGCCAGCTCCATGATGCCGGCCATCGAATCCTCAACCGAGTTGATGAAGCAGGCCGNNGGTCGCAGCCCACGTTGAACCACACCGGGGAGTTGAAGGCCGCCTTCTGCGTCAGCAGCATGTTCGCCAGCTCGTCGTGGAAGATGGCCGCATCCTCTGGGGTGGCAAAGTAGCCGCCCTCCATGCCCCAGTCGCGGATGGTCTCCGCCACCCGGCTCACCAGTTGGCGAACCCCGGTCTCCCGTTCGGGTGTGCCCAGCTTCCCGTGCAGGTACTTCGAGGCCACGATGTTGGTCGCGGTCATCGACCAGTCCGCCGGTGTCTCCACATCCTTCTGCTCGAAGATGATGTTGCCCTTCTGATCGGAGATCGAAGCGGTGCGCCGCTCCCAATGAATCTCGTCATAAGGGGAGACGCCCTCGGTGGTGAAGCGGCGGGTAAAGATCAGGCCCCTCTGGGGTTGGGAAGCCTGCTGGGCAGCGGGGGAAGAATGAGACTGGACCTCGTTCATGGAATCCTCACAATCGGCAAATGCATGTGGAACTTAGGCTCCTCTCCGGCTCAAAGCTGCCTGAAGGGAGTCACGGGAAATATTGGTCAAAGAACTGGAAACGGGGAATGAAAAGTACCGCAAGTTCTCTGTTCTCAGCAGCCCCTGGGTGGAACGTTCACACCGGAGATCGTAACAAACAGAATAAGGCCGCAGATGAAAAAGTACCTCTGTCTGTGGTGTATGTCAACAAAAAACCACAACATCTAGTGTTTTGTTGACGTTTCAGGCACCAAAGTACTAAACAAAGGGATTTGCCTGTGGAAAGCTCCAAAGACCCTTGCGGAGCGCGGTTCCCGCCTGTCCAATTCTGCCCCAAAACCGGTGCAGCCTCTGAGCCAGCGACGGCATCAGGCTCAAAACCCAAGCCTAGTCCTCGCCGGGGGCGCGGACAAGGCGCAAAATCGGTGCAATTTGCGGGAAAATCTGTGCAGATGTGGAGATGTGGGGGCGTATTGCCTCGGGTGAGGCTGATTGTGCCGGGACACGCAGACCGTCACTGCTCGAAATGCGACTTGGCTGGAATCATTTGCTGATGAAGGACGCGCACGATCAGGAGTTCGTCCTGTTGTGCCAGATAAAACACGACGTGCTTGCCATGCTCAAACCGGCGCAACCCCGGATGAATCAAATCGCAGTTTCGACCGATGGATGGATTATCAGCCAAGAGCTGGAAGCAATTCTGGAGGCCTTGTCTGTAGCGGATTGTTTGGGCTCTTCCCCAGGTCTTCATGGTGTAGCGGACGATGTACTTGAGATCGGATTCTGCGAGCCTTGCTAGGCGATATGCCGACACTCTTCCTCCCCCGCCGCCAGTTCTTCTATGTAGGCATCGAGCCGTTCAAATACGCCCGGTTCGGCAATCCCGCTGGCCAGCCCCTCATGAATGGCGGCCCGGAGCGCCGTCATCTTCTCCTCGTACTCCTGCTCTTCCCTCTCCATCAGGCGCAGGGCGGTGCGCATCACTTCGCTGGCATTGGCGTAGTCTCCGGACTCTACCTTGGCGGTAATAAACTGATCCAGCTTTTCAGGCAGGCTGACATTGCGGGTCGGCATGGGACACCTCAGATTGAGTATAGGACTTTTGGCCATCTTTGCCAAAACACCTGCGGTGCGGCCAATCGCTCGCTCATCGCTTGCGTGGACTGCCTATAAGGGACTGTGTCAGGACGAAGGCGGCGGCGCAGAGCAGCTTGCGGAGCGAACGCCACGCGATTGTGCATAAAAAACGCCGCCCGTTTCCAGGCGGCGTTTTTCTGTTGGTTTACAAGACAGGAATCAGTTGCTTTCCTTGGTTTCAATCCTCATGCCATAGAACGATTTGTGCACGAAGAACACCGAGACCAGGAAGAATGCGACTGCCAGCGAGGTTGCGAGCAGAGGGTTCTTCGCAGTGAGAGTCACGGCCAGCTCGACAGCAAGCAATCCGAATAAGGTCGTGAACTTGATGACCGGGTTCAATGCCACCGACGAGGTGTCCTTGAAGGGATCGCCGACGGTGTCTCCGATCACCACCGCGTCGTGCAGAGGTGTCCCCTTCTGTTTCAGGTCAACTTCGACGACCTTCTTCGCGTTATCCCATGCGCCGCCGGCATTGGCCATGAAGATGGCCTGGTAGAGGCCGAAGATCGCAATCGAGATCAGATAGCCGATAAAGAAGAACGGCTCAGTGAACGCGAAGGCAAGGGTAGCGAAGAAGACGGCGAGGAAGATGTTGAACATCCCTTTCTGCGCGTACAGGGTGCAGATCTCCACCACCTTCTTGCTGTCTTCGACCGAGGCCTTCTCCGCGCCTTCCAGTTTGATGTTGGCTTTGATGAACTCGACCGCGCGGTAAGCGCCAGTGGTGACCGCCTGCATGGAAGCTCCAGTGAACCAATAGATCATTGCCCCGCCGGTGATCAAGCCGAGCAGGAAGGGCGCGTGCAGCAGAGAGAGGTTCTCTTTACCCACGGTGAGTCCATGGGTCAGGGCCATGATGATGGAGAAGATCATGGTGGTTGCGCCGACGACGGCGGTGCCGATCAGCACCGGCTTGGCCGAAGCTTTGAAGGTATTGCCAGCGCCATCATTGGCTTCCAGCAGGTATTTGGCGCGTTCGAACTTGGCGTCGATGCCGAAGTCCTTCTTCAATTCAGCTGCGATGCCGGGAATGGTTTCGATCAGCGACAGCTCATAGACCGATTGTGCATTGTCGGTCACCGGGCCGTAGGAATCGACGGCAATCGTGACAGGACCCATGCCCAGGAAGCCGAAGGCGACCAGGCCAAAGGCGAAGACGGCAGGAGCCAGCATCAGGGCATCCATGGACGGGCCGGTCGAGAAGAAATAGCCCAGACTCATCAGCGCGACCATGCTCAATCCCAGCCAGTAGGCCGAAAAATTGCCAGCCACAAGTCCCGAGAGGATTCCCAGGGAGGCTCCGCCTTCTTTGGCGGATGTTACGACTTCCTGCACGTGGCCCGACTTGGTGGAAGTGAAAACCTTGACCAGTTCGGGGATGACCGCGCCGGCCAGGGTTCCGCAGGAGATGA
>PMGP01000307.1 GCA_003156235.1 Acidobacteriaceae bacterium | reverse complement strand
TTTTCAGGTGATTACCGAGGTTATACTGAGCGGGGGTGAGCCAACGCTGCTCGGACGACGCCTGGGTGCCCTGATCGGTCGGCTTAAGAGCTATTTGCCTTCGACATCCATTCATATCCTGACCAATGGCCGTCGATTGAAGTTCCTTGCACTCGCCCAAGACATCGCCGACGTTGAACACACCGATCTCGTTCTGGGTATACCGCTTTACTCCGATCTCTCCGAAGAACACGACTTCGTGGTTCAGGCGCACGGTGCTTTTGATGAAACTGCGCGGGGAATTCTGAACGCCGCACGCTGCGGCCTCAGAGTGGAACTACGGGTAGTGATTTCCAAGATCAATTTCGAATGGCTACCACGCATTTCCCGGTTCATCTCACGCAATTTTCCCTTCGCGTGCAATGTTGCCTTTATGGGGCTAGAGCCGGTCGGATTAGCGAAAGGTAACCTGGTCGATGTATGGATTGACCCGGCTGATTACAGCGACCTGCTATTTGAGGCAGTTCAGGAATTGAAGTGGCACCATATTCCTGTCTCTGTATACAACCATCAGCTATGTACCATCAGTCGATCCTTATGGGGTGACTCGCGTCAGAGCATCTCTGACTGGAAAAATGTTTTTCTCCCAGAGTGTGATGGATGCGCTGTGCGCCATAGCTGCTGCGGCTTCTTTGCTTCAGCAACAGATGTGCATAGCAAGGCGATTCAGCCTGTAGTATCTGACAATTGATGCGATTAGCGGCATTAATAAGCCAGAAGGTGAAGGAGGTTCAGTGGCGCGATTCTTTGCATACTTGCTGCAATGGTTTCTGATTGGTCTCTTGATGCTATCGGTCCCCTACGCGATAGCTGCCCAAGACATAAGTCCGGCCCAGATCAAGAAGAACACAGCAGAGCTTATCAAACGAGCCGAGAGTGGAGACGCGCAATCTCAATACGCACTTGGCCTTGTGTACCGCTATGGCATTGGGGTCACAAGAGATGCAGTGCTGGCCTCTGTCTGGTTCCGCAAAGCTGCCGAGCAGGGAAACGCAGATGCACAGTACTGGCTTGGCGTGATGTACGTCGCTGGGCAAGGTGTTCAGCAAGATGACTCAGAAGCTGAACGTTGGTTTCACAAAGCTGCCGAGCAGGGACACGCAGGGGCTCAATACAATCTTGCATTGGCTTATGCCAAAGGCGAAGGTGTCCCAAAGGACAATGTAGAAGCTGCGAGATGGTTGCGGAAGGCCGCCGAGCAGGGAGATGCACAAGCTCAATACGCCCTTGGCATGGAGTATTCGAATGGCGAAGGTGTTCCAAAGGATGAGACGGAAGCTATGCGCTGGTGCCGCAAAGCAGCAGAACAGGGAAATGCAAAGGCTCAGACCGCTCTGGGCTATGCATATCACAGCGGCGAAGGTGTTTCCAAAGATGATGCAGAAGCGGCTCGTTGGCTCCGCAAGGCCGCTGAGCAAGGTTATGAGATGGCTCAGTATGATCTTGCCTTGGCATATTCGAATGGCGAAGGTGTTTCCAAAGATGATGCAGAAGCGGCTCGTTGGCTCCGCAAGGCCGCTGAGCAAGGTGACGAGCAGGCTCAGTATGATCTTGGCTTGGCATACTCAAATGGTTGGGGTGTTCCAACGGATGAAGTAGAGGCGTATTTCTGGCTCAACCTCGGAGCCTCTGGCTTGGATGAAAAGGCCAGATCAACACGCGACAAAGTGGGCGAGACACTGACCCCGGCCAAGCGCCTAGAGATTCAAGAACGCTGCCGCAAATGGGCAGAGACACATTCACCGACTCGCAACTAATACTTGATACTCTGAGTCACACACTGCTTCTGTAGCCTTTTTTCAGAAAGACCTATGAAAACTATCGCGTTCATAGCCACGTTGCTGCTTTGGGCTTCAATCGGGCAAGCCCAATCGCTCACGGCCTCTCAAGCCAAGGCTCATGAGGGCGAGAATGCCACCTTGCAAGCACAGCAATTGGAGCAGGTCGAATGTTAACATCGGAGAAACTGGTAATCATAGGCGGTTGCGGTCGCATAGGACTGCCGTTGGGAATTGTGTTTGCGAATCATGGTCTAGATGTGGTCTTGCTGGATATCGACGAGAACAAGATTCAGACGGTCAACAGCGGCCGAATGCCTTTCATGGAAAAGTCCGCGGAAAGGCAATTGCTGAAGGTGATTGGTACAACGCTTGTGGCCACAGCGGACAGTTCCTGCCTAAAGAATGCCACGACGGCTATCGAGGTTGTCGGTATGCCAGTTGACAAACACCTTAATCCCATGCAGACGGAAAGTTATCGCGGTATTGACTACATCGTCGATCTGCTGCCCCAAGGGGCATTGCTCGTTTTAAGGAGTACCGTCTATCCAGGCGTGACTAAGATGGTGTACGAACGAATCCGAAACCGCTGCCGTAAGACTCACTTAGCCTTTTGTCCGGAGCGCATCGCGGAAGGAAATGCGATGAAGGAGATCGGCGAATTGCCGCAGATTATTTCCGCTTTCGAGCCTGAGGCTCTTCATCTCGCTAGAGAACTGTTTGCAAGGATCAATAACGATCTTATTGAACTGACGCCGCTGGAGGCGGAACTGGCGAAGTTGTTTACTAATAGTTGGCGTTATCTCAACTTCGCGATCTCGAACCAGTTCTACCTCCTAGCTGAAAGTCACGGGCTTGATTTCTATCGAATTTATAATGCGGTTACGCGCCGCTACCCGAGGATGAAGAGCTTTGCGCGGGCAGGGTTCGCCGCTGGCCCTTGCCTGGTAAAAGACACACTCCAGCTTTCGTCGTTCTCTGAAAACAGCTTTTCTCTGGGGCATGCCGCGATGCTGGTCAATGAAGGTCTGCCGAACTTCCTCGTCTCTGAGTTGCGGCGCGGGAACGATCTACGCAAAAAGGTGGTAACAATCCTCGGGATGGCGTTCAAGGGCGATTCAGACGACCTACGTGAGAGCCTTTCCTACAAACTTCGCAAGTTGCTTGTCATCGAGGCCAAAGAGGTTCTCTGTACCGACCCATACGTGGTCGATGAAAGGCTTGTGCCGCTGGAGGATGCGATTTGCCGCGGCGACATTATCATCCTCGGCGCACCGCATTCCTTGTACCGCAATATACAGATACCCGACCAGAAGCAGGTAGTCGATGTCTGGGGGTTCTGGCAGCAGCGGTAATTCACCAAGATATCAGCGTCGGCGAGAGGCAACAACAAATAATGAAGATTCTTCTGACTGGTGCGTCGGGATTTATCAGCGGGTATCTTATCCAGGAACTGCTTGAAGCTGGCCATGAAGTCGTCGGGGTGGATAACTTCAGCAAATACGGGAAAACCAACAAATCGTACGATAACAATCCGCGCTTCAAGCTCATCGAGGGGGATGCCAAGAATGTCGAGTTGCTGAAAGATTTGATATCGGATTGCGATTATTTCGTTGCTGCGGCGGCAATGATCGGCGGCATCTCTTATTTCCACGAGTATGCCTACGACCTGCTAGCGGAAAACGAACGGATAACTGCCGCTTCACTCGATGCCGCAATTTGGGCATACAAGCACTGTAAGCTACAAAAGATTACTGTTCTTTCATCCAGCATGGTGTACGAAAGCACCAACGAGTTTCCAACGCCGGAGGGCGCTGAACGCCGCTACCCTCCGCCTAGATCGACGTACGGGTTCCAAAAGTTAGCGTCAGAGTACTTCGTTCAAGGTGCCCACGAGCAGTACAAGCTTCCGTATACAATTGTGCGACCGTTTAATTGCGTCGGAATTGGCGAAAAGCGCGCTATCTGTGAACGGGAGATCATGAGCGGAAACATCCGGCTTGCCATGTCGCATGTAGTGCCTGATCTTGTGCAGAAGGTGCTTAAGGGACAGGACCCTCTTCACATTCTGGGAAGTGGCAACCAGGTTCGTCACTACACGTATGGTGGGGATCTGGCGCGTGGTATCCGGCTGTGTATCGAGCATCCAGTAGCGACAAACCAGGACTTCAATTTGTCTTCACCGGTCCGCATGACGGTACATGAACTCGCAGAATTGGTGTGGCGCAAAATTCATGGCTCGCGCAAGCCTTTTGATTACGTGAGCGACAAGGCTTTCCAATATGACGTGCAGGTGCGTTCGCCTGTGACTGAGAAAGCATCGCGCATGTTAGGATTCCGGGCGACAACCTCGTTGTCGGACATTCTGGATGAGGTGATCCCGTGGATCACGGAGCAAATTGAAATCGGCACGATCTGAAGCTTTTCTGTCCTTTTGCCCCGGTTGGGCAGTTGTTTTTCGCTTGTCGATCAGGCCTTCGTTCCAACGGTCTTCACAGCACAGACAGGGGAGTAACTCCGAATTTGTTCAGGAGAGCGGTGTGGGCACACATATGACTGTCGTGATTCCTGCTTACAACGAAGGCGCGAAGTTTCCTGCACTTTGGTCAGAGATGTGTAGCTACATCCGTTCCAGTTTCAGCGCGATTATGGTTTATGACTTCGACGAGGATAATACCGTCCCCGTGGTTAAAGACATTATCGCCGCCGGTGAGCAGCGGCTCACGCTCGCGAAGAATCAGCACGGGACTGGTGTTGTGGGGGCGATCCTTACCGGATTCGATATAGCGACTGACGGCGCAGTGCTTGTCCTCATGGCTGATCTTTCTGACGATCTGGCGCAGGTTGACCGTATGCTAGCGCTTTACGCTGATGGCTGGCATGTGGTTGCGGGCAGCCGTTACATGGAAGGAGGGCGGCTGATCGGTGGACCTTTCTTCAAGCAGTTGCTCTCGCGCATGGGGGGAACCTCTTTGTTTCTACTGCGTGGCCTGCCAACCCATGACGCCACCAATGCCTTTAAGATTTATGATCGTGCGATGGTGAGGTCGTTTACTGTTGAGAGCAAGGGTGGATTCGAATTCAGTCTTGAACTGACAGTGAAGGCATTTCTGGCGGGGTACAGTATTACCGAAGTGCCCTCAACATGGCATGATCGAACTTCCGGTCAATCGCGTTTCCGATTTTGGAAATGGCTTCCGGGCTATCTGCACTGGTATTTCTACGCATTTCGGAGCAAGTCACGCTAAACCGGCAACGAATCCTACCGCTTCCGCAGAACACTGGCGCAGAAAGGAGGCAAGGCATGAACGGCAGGTACTGGTATCACGCACAACTGCGTTGAGCGTGATGGTCGAGAGCGCCGATGGACTCCGCGAGTGGAAGGATGTGGTCTATATCTTTTTGAGTGAGGATCGCTCAACAGCGTTCCAGCGAGCACTGGAGATTGGCTGCATGGCCGAGGAGTGCCACGAAGAAGGCAGGCAACTGGTCGCGAGCGGACTGTCCGAAGTTTCCGGCTCGAATGTCTGGGCGCGCCAATCCGACCGAAGTCCCTGGTGGATTTGGGATCGAAAAGTGGCGAGCAAAAGAGAAGCTACCTTTCGAGCACGTCTTCCACAAAGAGGAGAAGCTGCCCAAAGCCGCCTTCTAACCTGACCTACGGCGGAGATAGCCTCCTTGGATGAGGAGCAACGGCGGCGCTCCGTTCTGCCCTGGGCTCCAGTCTCCCTACCGGCTCCTTTCGCCAAGGCCAGAGCGGAAGAACCAAACACAAACCCTGGGTGGGGATAATTCAGACGATCAAAAGGGGCTAAATCAAGTAGACAAAATCATATGGCTTGTGAAGCATGCTCGCGTAGTACTATTGGTGCTAGAATTATCTGCTGAAGTGGTCACCCAAAGATGAAGTGTAATTGTAATCTCAGGACATTTCGATTTACACGCCTCGTAGGTATGTTGGCAACTGCGTTGGCCTGGATCTTGAGTATCTATATCATTCTTATCACTATTTATTCCGTTTGTTGTTTTTATTCCGCCGTTCCTAGTGGCGATGTGTGGTGGTTTGTCAAGGACATGTCCGAGTTCAAAAGTCATCATATTGGGCTCAACTTCTTGTGGGCCCAACATAGTGAGCACCGACTCGTACTGCCTCGGCTGATTCTCTGGATTGACCTGAAGTATTTTCACTTTCGAGGAGTTTTTACCATCTTCTGTAGCTTCCTTTTTCAGGCAAGCGAAGCGCTACTGCTCTGCTTTGCGTTCTGGCGAGTCGGAAAGAACGATCTGGCTTCCAAGCTCGCGTATGCAGCTTTGGTTTTCAGTATGATGTTCTCTTCATCACAGATCGAAAACTTTGTCCTACCCTTCCAAGTCCAATTTCCGTTAGTCTTTTTTATGGCCTCGGTCTCGATCTTCCTAATCCTGCGCCACTGTGAGACACCTGGAGGCAACTGGGTGGCGATGTCCCTTGGACTTGTCGCGGCTGCCTGCGGAACGCTATCGCTGGGTAGCGGGCTGTTGATCTGGCCTGTTCTGGTACTTATTTGTTTCATCGAACGTGGGTCGCTCAGAACACTTTGCACGGCTACCATCGCGGGCGTTGCTATGTGGGTATTTTACTTTATCGGATACTACTCACCGCCCCAGAGCGCTAACCCGTGGGCTTCTCTGACGCATCCGGTAAGTGTCGCAGCGTTTACTTTTACGTTTCTCGCCAGTGTGTTAAGCTCGAAGCCATTTCCTTTAGCTGGCATCCTCGGGCTTTGTTCACTTTCCATTGCCGCAATCGGCTTCGCTCTTTATATCCGCGCACGATCGGATTTCTGGAAGTTGCGCGCTTTTTTCGTCTATATGGCCCTGTTCATCGTGACGACTGCTTTTATTGCCGCCCTCGGGCGTCTTAATTACGGCCTCGATGAAGCGGCAGCCATTCGCTACCGAACACCGGCCTTGATCTTCTGGGCGTCCATCCTCGGTCTTGGTTTTTCCTGGTGGAATGGAAAAGCGGGCGACATTGGTCGTTCTTTGGGCACCCCGATTCTTGCAGTTCTTTTCATTGCCATTTTCGTTTTGCCAGCCCAGCGACTGCCCATAAAACACTACGCAAGGCTTAGCAAGCAGATCAACGACAATGGTATTGCCCTGGCCTTCGAGGCGACTGACAAGGTATATGGTCAGTTGTTTTCCGTCAGGCCTGATTTGGTTCGCCGTTACGCGCCCTTTCTCCGGGAGAATCATCTTTCGTTCTTTGCCGATCGACTGTTCACTGCCAGAGGTGAATCCTTGAGTACTCTCTTCGTGGGTACTTCGGCTCAAGAATGTTCTGGTTCGATCGAGGGATTAAAGCCGCTGGAAGACACGGCAGAACAGAAAGGCACAGTATTCGGATGGAGTTGGCTGCGAAACGAGAGTCACGGGCCTGCGACCATCGTTCTTGCTGATGATAGAGGCATTATAATTGGTCTAGCAGATGGAGTTGAACCACAGGCTAACGTCGCGGCGTATTTCCACAATCCGACGATGCTCGCCACGAGATGGTCAGGCTACTTCCATGCAGAGCCTACTTCGAGGATCATTGCTGCCTATGCCATTTTAGCTGACGGCAAAACGGTCTGTCCGCTTGGACAGGTCAAGTTACAACCCTAGTCTGCGAAGGAGAGCCCCCGGTTCTGCCGAGGGGTGGTCTGCCCGGTTTTTGTACCAGTTGAATAGTTAGAAAATACAAGCCATAAACAGTGTCTCGCCGGTATACTCTAGTGTGCCGGAACTCTTTTCTCCTCCCACAGCAGACATCCATGGGGTCAAGCTTGTGCGCCACACCGGCGACCTCGGCGTTTCGGTAATCGTCTCCACAAATTGTGAGGCGTTGGCAAAGCTTGAGGCTTGGCGGTAGTTTACGAGAAGGGCACCTCGGACAGTCAACCGCTTACCAAACGACTAACCTACGGCTTCGGCGTTTTCAGGCTGCGCTTCTTCTTGCTCCGCGCCTCTTTCGTGCGTCCATCGACCCCGCCCTTGTCCCACAATGTGCTCCGGCACTTCTTGGAGGCGCAAAGTGTCGGATGCGGCACGGAGGAAATCCAAGTGTGGCCGCAAATATCACAGCAACATACGCGCATCATTTTCCAGCCCATGGCCGGATTATACATAAAATGCCCCGCGCACAGAAAACTGTTGATTTTTCACTCCTCTCCGAGAGTGTTATGCGCTTTGGACAGTATGCGCAAAGTGCATAGTACCAGTGAGGAGTAGCACACAGCGACTTTCATCATCTTCCAGCCCATTCCGAGATTATGCATAATGACCATTGCACAGAAAACAGTTGACTTTTCACTTCTCTCCTTGTATATTATGCTTAATAGGCATTGTGCGTAATGGACATAACATTGGAGATTGCCGCCATCGAGGAAATCAGGGAAGTGCGGCCAATCATTGCCCCGTCCAAAACCCTGCTGGACAGCGTGAAGGAGCATCTCCAATGAAGAAATGTGCGATCTACGCCANNGTCTCCGGCAGCAAGGCTCGTCGCCCTGGCCTGGACGCCATGTTGCGAGATGCCCGAAAGAGGAAGTTCGGCGTGTGCATCGTTGCCGCCTTTGACCGGGTAGCGCGTTCGACCAAGCACTTCTTGGGCGTCGTCGATGAGCTTGACAGCCTTGGGGTTGAGTTCATCTCTCGCCGGGAAAACATCGCCACGGACGGCCCTGTGGGCAGGTTGTTT
>PMGP01000183.1 GCA_003156235.1 Acidobacteriaceae bacterium | reverse complement strand
AGATGCCGCCGGCAATACGCAGAGCCGCCGCGCCCAGCGATTCGCCGATAGCGAAGCCGATGAAGCAGGGGCCGGCGTAATTAGCCGGGACGAACAGAAGGATGCACAGCATGATGAGCAGCTCGACGGAGATCAGCATCATACCGACGCTCATGCCGGACTTCAGCGGAATCGCAAAACAGGGATACGGCTTGCCGCGCAGGCCGGCGAAGGCCGTCCGTGAGTTGGCAAAGGTGTTGATGCGAATTCCGAACCACGCCACGCCGTAGCTGCCCAAGACGCCGACCACGCTGAAGCCCAAAATGACAGGCAGGGTAACCCAAACATTTCCCACTGGCGCCAGCCAGCCGAAGTAGAGCGAGATGATGACCGCGATGAAGAGCCAGAGCCGAGCGATGAACTTGCCCTGCGTAACCAGGTAGGTCTTGCATGTTTCATAGATCAGCTCGGAGATCTCGAGCATCGATTTATGAACCGGCAGGTTCTTCAACTGCTTGTAGATCACCAGGCCGAAGAGCAAACCGCCGACGCAGAAGAGCAACCCGATCATCAGAAGGGATCTTCCGTCCAAGCCGAGAAAATTCACGCTCGACAGATCCGGCAGCACCAGGCTGGCTTCGCCACCGGGAGCTTCCTGTGCGTTGGCGAATGCGGGAAGCAGCAGCAGGCCCATGAAGGCCGCCACGGACTTCGTTGGACGCCTCAGAAACACCCGGGCGCCTGCCTTGATGGCACCTATGCTCTGACGGGCAAATAAAAAGGCCACAACGAGCGAAAGCGCGCTGACAGCCTCAAAGAGATACACCGAATACTGAGCAGTCACAAATCCTCCAAGCAGAAATTTTTGATGGTTTACCACGAACGAATCCGGGAAACACGAGAAAACATGTCCAATTTCCCGGAAAACAGGGTCATTTGCAGGCTATCATCCGCGTTTGGCACTGTCGAGTGATTCCAGTCACAGAAGCCGCATAGGATTCCGGAAGCGAAAACAGAGGTTCAAAACGGAAACTAGGGGCTTTGGCCGGCCAATGAGTGGAAAGGCGATAAAATACTTGGGATGGATTCCACGAAAATACCGTGCCGGCATCGCCGCCCTACTCGGCGTGAAAGACCACGTCGAAGAGCAGCAAGCTCATCGTGGTGAAGATGATGTCGTAGCCGACGAGCATCTTGATCCACAGCGCGGGGCCGCTTTCGCCGGTGAGGATGGCGGTGGTGGCCTGCACCATGGCCAGCAGCGCCGGAATGAAGATGGGAAACAGGATCAGCGAGAGCAGCAGCTCGCGGTTGCGGCTGCGGATGGAGAGCGCGGCAAAGAAGATGCCGTTGGCCACCAGCGCCCAGGTTCCCAGCGGCAACACCAGCACCAGCAGCCAGCCCTGGCCCGCGATGTGCAGGTTATAGAAGATGAGAAAACAGGGCGCCAGAATCACCTGGACGACTGTGACAAAGAGGAAATTCGCAATCACCTTGGCGAGATAGAGTTCCGCGCCGGGAGCGGGCGTCATGCGCTGCGCGTCCATAACCTGATGGCGGATCTCGCGCGCCCAGGCCTGGTTCAGCGCGCTGACCGAGGCGAACATCGTAGCCACGCAGAGTACGCCGCCGGCGATCTGCTGGGAAAAGGCTCCGCGCGGGTCAAAGGCTATCGAGAACAGCACCACCACCAGCAGAGAGAAAAACAGCATGGAGACGAGGGCGTCCAGTGTCCGCAGTTCGATGCGCAGGTCTTTGACAAGATGAGTCCACAGGGCGCGGGTCATGCGAAGATTCCCTCCATTTGGCAGAGAATTTCGTTGGACGCGATAAAACGCGAATGCAGCATTGTTTTGTAACAGGGCACGACTTCAGAGGCTGCGGAAAAACACATTGTTTTGAAAGGGCACGACTTCAGTCGTGCCGTAAATGATTCATAACAAAGCAGGGCTTTAGCCCCTGAGGGATGTTTTTTGCCGATTTCGCCCGAAACTCCGACTTTTTCCGCAGCCTCTTCAGTCGTGCCGCAAAAGCACCGACCAAAATGTCGGGCTTTAGCCCCTGAGGGATGGCTCTTGAGGAACATACTCGCAATCATGCCTTCACCTCACCCGGTCTGCTCGCATCTTTCGACAAATCGGCGGTCTGGGCTTCGGCGGCTCGCAGATAGTCAGCGGGAGAAAGGATGATCTGGGTTCCGCGCGTGCCGGCCGAAACGCTGATTTTGTCGAAGAGAATCGCCGTCTCATCGACGAAGACGGGAAAGGGCTTTTTCGCGCCGAAAACAGTGACGCCGCCGCGAATGTAGCCAGTGAGCGGCTGCACTTCTTTTAGCGAGACCATCTCGGCCTTGCGCAGGCCGGCGGCGCGGGCCAGCTTCTTGAAGTCCAGTTCCGCGTCGCCGGGAATGACGGCGAAGACGTAGGTGTTGGGTCCGCCGGTGGTGAGTAAAGTTTTGAAGACCTGCTCGGGCGGCATTCCAATCTTCTTGGCAACGGTCAGGGCCGACAAATCATCCGGATCAACCTCGTACTCCTGGAGTTCGAAAGGAATGCCGAGGGATTCCAGCAGGCGCGCGCCGTTGGTCTTCATCGCGTGGGAGACCCCGGCTCCAATGAAGCTAAGCGTCCGGCGTGCAGCGTCATCACCCAGTCGGCAATGGGCGCGGCCAGTTCGCGCTGGTGGGTCGTCAAGACTATTGTGCGGTTGCCCTGGCGGAACCCTGCGAGCAGCTCGACCATCTGGTGGGCGCTTTCCACGTCCATGTTGGAGAATGGCTCGTCCAGCAGCAGCAGCTCAGGGACCGAGAGCAGCACGCGGGCCAGAGAGGTGCGCTGGCGCATTCCCTGCGAGTATTGGCCCAGGATGCGGTCGAGCTTTGGGTCGAGGCCAACCTGGCTGAGGGCTTCGGCCGGCGCAAGGCAAGCGCGGCCGGGATAGAGACTGGCAAAGTAGCGCAGGTTCTCCTCGGCGGTCAGTTCGTCGTAGAGCATGGCTGCGTGGCTCATGTAGCCGATGCGCTCGCGGGCTTCGTGCGGTTCGAGATTGCCGAAGACTGTGACCTTGCCGAAGCTGGGCCTTAGCAGGCCAGCCAAAATGCGCAGCAGAGTAGACTTGCCCGCGCCGTTTTCTCCCAGCAGGACGTAGCAGCGGCCCTGCTCCAGTTCCACCGAGACCTGGCGTAGCGCGGCAAAGGAGCCGAAGAGCTTGGAGACCTGGTCCAAACCGGCAAAGACGGGCCGGGCGCAAGCAGTCGAACTGGCGGTCTCGGATGCGGAAGCAGTCATGCGCGTCAGTTTGCCGCCGTTGGGACTGCCGCGGCCGGATGCGTGGCG
The DNA here is from genome assembly GCA_003156235.1 of Acidobacteriaceae bacterium. Taxonomy (GTDB): domain Bacteria; phylum Acidobacteriota; class Terriglobia; order Terriglobales; family Acidobacteriaceae; genus Telmatobacter. The sequence continues at coordinate 5,992 of PMGP01000183.1, read as the reverse complement.
GCAGCACTCGGGTTCGCTGCTGGTTGCGCAGTTCCGGGTTGCGCCGGAGCGTACTTGCTGGCGCACTTGGCTTGCAAGACAGTCGCGTGGAAGACGCCGTCGCGGCCATAGGTTCCTTCGGCCAGAGCCTGCGAGTCGTCCTTGAAGGTGTCCGGCGGCGGCTCGGAGCCCTTGTAGTTGACCGTGAGCAGGCGGCCGGTGGCGGCCTTGGGCGTGTGGCTCTCAAACTCGTTCATCACAAACGAGACGTGCGTTCCGCTCTGCTCGATGGAGCCGGGCTGCACGAAGCCCTCGACGCGCAACTGGCTGTGGTAAGCCTTGTCGCCCATCGCGCCCAGTTCGGGGATGGTGACGTAGTAGCTCTTGCTGGCGCCGATGCCGGACAAGGCCAGCCAGACAATGGTGCCCATGACAATGGCCACCGCGATTCCAATGCGAAGTGTGTTCGGGGAGATTTTCATCGTCACCCCTAACGATACGAGCCGGACAGGGCGGGGGTCAACAGGTACAGGGAACAGGGATCAGGGAACAGGGAACAGAAAACTGCGGGATATGAGAGCAAGCTCATCGTCACAATACGCTGCACTCAAAGCCCAACGAAGCAATTCACGCGGGAATGCGTTCAAGCCGCTTGAGCCGGGGAAGCGCATGGATTGCTTTGCCGGCTTGTTGCTCGGCCACGCGCAAATCATACAGGCTTTGCAGGTTGAGCCAGAACTGGGCGCTGGTGCCGAAGAAATGAGCCAAGCGCAGGGCAGTGTCTCCAGTAAGTCCGCGCTGCCCGTTCAGGATGGCCGTGATGCGATTGGGCGGCACATCGAGCTTGCGCGCCAGCTCAGAGGCGCTCATGCCCAACGCGTTCAGCTCCTCAGCCAGGTGTTCTCCGGGATGGATGGCGGTGATGGGCATTGTTCTACTCAGGCATAATACGCCTCTGATTGTGGGGTAGCGAGAAAATAACAAGTACAGCAACTCCGACAATCGTCGGAATACCTGAACCGCGTTCAACTTGCCAAAAAGCGCCCCAGCCCTTCACATAATAGAACAATGAAATCCCATGCAACATCGATAAGCTCAATAAACTGGCGGCAACGGCCCATATCCTCGCAAATACCCACTCCCTCCAGTTGGACCACCAAGCCAAAACAAAAATTGTGCCAGCTACGGAGAGACAAGCGGAGAACAGTATTAAGATCAACATCAATTTACCATGAGTAAGAATGATGTTCTGAATAAAAACGTATACTCCAGTGAAACTTACAAAGGAGAATAGAAGGAAATACGTGCTTAAGATGAGTCTTAGAAAGCGCACTTACTGACACCCTCCTTTACTCTTGCTTCTTGCGCCCTTGTCACAATTCGTTCCCAAAATAGTCAATCACATTTACCGCGCCTCGTCCAGCGTCTGCGCCGCCCGCGTCAGCGCTTGGGTCAGCACCGTCAACTGCTGCGCAGCCCGCGGCTGATCTTTGCTGTCAATGGCCTCGTTGACGCCGGGAATCACAACCGCCGCGTAGCCGGTGTACTCGCCGGGGGCGAAGATGGTGTGCCGGAACCAGGGACGATTGGGCAGGCCGGCTTCTGAGGTGAGATCGGTCTCGGCCTGGCGTAGGGCGAGATTGAGTTTTGTAAGATCGCCGTAGGTTGCAACTTGCAATCCGCGAACTCGCGCGGCCGCGGCAGAGAAGTGCGCTGAAGCAGCCTGCGCCGGGCCGAAGTCGAGCGCGTTGAGTCCAGCGTCGCCGGCCTTGCGTTTGGCTGCTTCAATATACGTGCTGATTTCGTGTGCGTAGGCCACGTAGTCGTAGGGAAGCACGTCGGCGTCGGCCATGCGCAGAGCTTCCAGGCCGAAGACGCGGGCCATCTCCTGCAAATATTCAAACTTCGGGTCGGCGTTCTGCGTGTACCAGGCGTAGTTGTCGAAGACGGAATGATAAACGCCATAGGGACCGTCGGAGCTGATGTCGGTGGAGGGCACGCCCACGTGCTGGAAGAAGGCCGTGAAGTCGGAGCCGGAACCGAGGTCGCCCACGCTCACCTCTTCGCCGGCCACTGGCGGGGCGTTGGAGCGGCGATGCTCACTCCCGTTCGCGGATTTAATCTTCCATTGCAGATAGACCGTCCCGCCCAGCGGGCTGGGAACCGAGCGCGTCAGCTCGCGCAAAAACTCCTTGAGCGAGGGAACGGCGGCGGCGGAGAAATCCGGCCCGGCGACGCCCACGTCGGTGTTGAAGTAGGCCACGGCGCGCTCCAGTGCCTTGGCGTTCTGCTCCACCCATTCGGTCGAGCCGATCAGGCCCTCTTCCTCGGCGTCCCAACTGCAAAAGACAATCGTCCTCTTGGGTCGCCAGCCTTGTTTCAACAGCGCGCCGACTCCGTGAACTGATTCGAGCATGGCCGCGGTGCCGCTGTTGGGATCGACGGCGCCGTAGACCCAGGCGTCGCGGTGATTGCCGACGACCACCCAATCGCCGGGGAGCTCGGAGCCTTTGATCTTGCCGATCACGTCCCAGATGATGCGGCGCTGATAATCCTGCACGGAGACCAGGTGAACCTTGACGCTGCCCTGCCCTTCAGCCAATCCGAGGTGATAGCGGAAGCCCAGCCCGCCCTGCCAGCCCTTCGGCACACCGGGTCCTTGCAAGGCCTGCAGGATGGGCGAGGCATCGTGGTAGCTGATGGGGATGGAGATGATGCGGGGCTGGCTGCCGTAAGGCGAAACGCGCGCTGAATCGGGCAGGTCCAGGGTCGAGGCCACGCCCGGAGTCTCCGGGTCGCCCGGATACTCGAACATATATTGCACCGAGCCGCGCTGCACACCCGTCTCCGGCCGCCATGGCCCCTGGGGGTAAGCGTCACCCTTGGTGAAGCCGTCGTCTTGCGGGTCGGAGTAGATCAGCACGCCGGCTGCTCCGCGCTGCTCGGCGATGAAAACCTTCACGCCGCGGAAGTTGCCGCCATAACGCACCAGGACGATTTTGCCTTTCAGGTCGATGTGCTGCGCCGCGAGTTGGTCAAAGTCCTCCAGACGGCCGTAGTTGGCGTAGACTACCTCGGCGGTCACGTCGCCCGAGCCGGAGGAGCCGTTGAAGGGCATCACCACACGGGGATCGTCCTGGAATGGATCGCCCTCGACGTGCTCTTTGGTAGGGCCGCTCATCAGCAGCTTGCCGCTGGAGTCATAGGCCTCGACACGCACCTCTTTCGGCTGGTTCAGCAGAACGCGGAACGGGACAATCTCCGTTTCCAGTCCGGCCGCGCGAAATTTCTGCGCAACGTATTCGGCGGTCTTGTGGTCTTCGGGAGTCGCGGCCAGATGCGGCTCGCTGGTGAGCGTCTTCAGGTGCTGGCCGGCCAGTTTGGCATCGGGAACGGCGAGAAATTTCTCCTCGACCTTGGCCTGCGCGGCGAAGTCCGCATAGCCAAAGACCGCGGGCTGAACTGGGGATTGGGCCCCAAGCGGCCTGGAAATACAAGCCGATGAAATCAGCGCCAGAAAAACCAGTAAGGCAAACGGCTTGCGCACAACCATGAGCGAAATCCTCTTGAGCAGAGATAGGTCGCGCTATCTTGCACGGCCGGAATGAGCGTCGCAGCGGGAGGCGCAACGATCAATCCCCAGCTTACATCAGAGTCTGGAAAAATATTTATTTAAATCTTCTTCGCGCAAATCCTACGCCACGAGCTGGGTGCAATGAGCACAGCGGCGGGCGGCCAGGGGAATCTCACTCAGACATTCGGGGCAGGTTTTTACGGACGACGGAGCCTCCGGCGCGGGCTTTTTGAGCTTTGCAAAGAGCGTATTCAAAGGCAGAACGATTCCAAAGTAGACCACGCCGGCCACGATCAGAAATGAGATGGCGGCGTTCAGAAAGTTGCCGATCATGATCGGGGTTCCATTTACTTTCAGGACCAGGGAACTGAAGTCCGGCTTGCCCGCGACCGCGGCGATCAGCTGGGTCAAGACGTCTTTGACCAACGATGTGACAATGGCATTGAAGGCCGCGCCTAGAATGAAGGCAACGGCCAGATCGACTACGTTTCCACGCAGAATGAAATCACGAAATCCTTTGAGCATCTCTTCCTCCGATTGCTTGATCCATGCAACTGTCCCAGGCGTAAACCGGAACCATGGGGCTGAGTTCTCGAATATTTTTCACGGCGACTACGGCCCCTGTTCGCCGGAGACAGGCTTCAATTCATGTTCTTGTGAAGCTTAGCCGGGAAGAAGCACCGGGGCAGGCGCAGCCCGCTCACCCGCGCCCAGGACGCAATACTTCCAGATGGCTCGTATCGATTGGCTCAGGATTCTCGAATTCGGGAAACACCGGCAGTCCGGCCCGCAGACCGCTCCACTCTTCGGCCACTACGATGCTGTTCTGCGGATTGCCCGGCTGGTAGCGCGCCGAGCAGGGGAAGCCTGCACGCACCTGGACCGCATCCCCTTCGTGGAGCAGGTCGGTAGCGTCCTGAGAGGACTCGTAGTCCACGCCGCCGATGCGATAGCTGTAAAGCAGCATGGTCAGGGTTCGGCTTGGCTCGTTCTTGGTTTCAGCCGCGGCCTCGACCTCGCAGATGTCCAGCAACATGCCGTCCACCACGCGCCCGGAGCGGGAGAGGAACTGGCGGCGCGCGCGCTCCCGCTCGTCCGCTGTGGGGCCTTTGCGCAGCAGCAGCCAGAGACCCGCCACAAGGAACGTGACAATGATTGCCCCGGCGGCGGCAATCTCCCACGTGTTGGCGCTGATTTGAGTCATTCGAGGCGGATCACTACTCCTACGGTCGTAAACTAGAGGATACCGCAACCGGCCACGGGTGATGCCGGAGGGGCTGTGGAACCGGCTTCGGATTCATGTCGTTGCCTCCAAGGCTCTCCCACCCCAGCGACGANNCTGTCGCCGGGGACCCCGGGCTTTCGCGCTGCGCTATACTCGTGACTGCATCGTGAAGGTGTTTTTCCCGCAAGATGCCCCGTTTTCAGAGGTTTTTTTCATGGCTTATCGCAAAAATCCCGTTGTGGCGCCTGATTCCCAAAATCGTGGGCCGTCTCGTGGCCGCATTCGTTCCACCACCGTGATTTGCGTTCGCCGCAACGGCATGGTGGTCATGGCCGCCGATGGTCAGGTTACGCTCGGCGACCACGTGCTGAAACATTCGGCCAAAAAGATTCGCCGCCTCTACCAGGAGAAGATTCTGGCCGGATTCGCCGGCTCGACCGCCGACGCCTTCTCGCTCTTCGCGCGCTTCGAGACCAAGCTGGAGCAGTACGCCGGCAACCTGAACCGCGCCGCCGTTGAGCTGGCCAAGGACTGGCGCACCGACAAGATGCTGCGCAATTTGGAAGCATTGTTAGTGGTAGCCGATGCCGGGCAGACCTTCCTCATCTCCGGTTCGGGCGATGTGATTGATCCCGACGAACCGCTGGCCGCCATCGGCTCCGGCGGACCCTATGCCACCGCCGCCGCCCGCGCGCTGATGGAGAACACCGACCTCGGCGCCCGCGAGATAGCCGAAAAAGCCATGCAGATTGCCGGCGATATCTGCATCTACACCAACAACCACGTCACGATAGAGGAGTTGAAGAGCTAGCGGTTCGCATCCGCCTGCGCATTGATCCATGGCCATCTACCTACCCGCATCCGCCGAAGAACAAGAGCTCTCGCTCGACGAGCTGACCCCGCGCGAGATTGTCACCGAGCTCGACAAGCNNACAAGCACGTCGTCGGCCAGAAAGCCGCAAAGCGTGCCGTAGCCATCGCGCTCCGTAATCGCCAGCGCCGCCAGAAGCTGCCGCCGGAGATCGCCGACGACATCATGCCCAAAAACATCATCATGATCGGGCCGACAGGCGTGGGCAAAACGGAGATTGCGCGACGCCTCGCCAAGCTCACAGGTTCGCCGTTTCTCAAAGTGGAAGCCTCCAAATTTACCGAGGTCGGCTATGTGGGCCGCGATGTGGAGTCGATGATTCGCGACCTGGTGGAGATCGCCA
>PMGP01000325.1 GCA_003156235.1 Acidobacteriaceae bacterium | reverse complement strand
GCAAGTCAGCAAGACAGCAAGTCAGCGAGTCAGCAAGTTAGCGTGCGCGGTGCGCACATTAGCGAGTTAGCGAAAAACGATGCGGCGTGGCAAGTGACGTTGCCCAGTTGGCGGCTGGATGTGGAGCGGGAGATTGACCTGATTGAAGAGGTGGCGCGGGTTTACGGGTACAACCGCTTTCAGAATACGCTGCCGGCGTTTGGCGAAGGGGTGCGCGCGCTGCCGTGGGCGGAGAAAGAAGCGCAAGTGCGGCGGACGCTGCTCTCGGCGGGATTCCACGAGGCGATTGGCAGCACCTTCTGCTCTGCGGCTGAGGCCGCGATGACGGCGCCGCAGCCGGGAGTCTCGGTTCCGCTGGGCAATCCGCTCAGCGAAGAGGCTGGGGTGCTGAGGCCGTCGCTGGTGCCGGGGATGCTGGCGATGATTGCCGGCAACCTCAACCGCGATGTGAACGACGTGCGGCTGTTTGAGCTGGGCACGGTCTTCAGCGGGAGTACAGAGAAAGTCGACGAGCGGCCGTCGCTCTCTTTTGGAGCGGTGGGCAGTTTGGCGGAGCAATCCGCGCTGCACGCCACGCGGGCGATTGAGTTTCAGGATTTGAAGGGCGTGGTGGAGCAGGTGCTGGAGCGGTTCCAGTCGCGAGCCGTGAACTTTGACCGCTTCGAGGCTGAGGCCGGATTGACGCCGCAGTGGCTGCACCCGTATCGCGCGGCGAGAGTGGTTGTGGACGGCGTGACGGTGGGCTGGTTTGGGCAGTTGCATCCGCGCGTGGCTGCCGAGCGCAAGCTGAAGGATGCGGTGCTGGTGGGTGAGCTATATCTTGACCGGCTGTACAAGCTGCCTTTACGAGAGCCGGTGGCGAAAGAAATTTCGCGCTTCCAGCCGGTTCGCAGGGATTTTTCGCTGGTTCTGGACGAAAGCATCGCGTGGGAGAAGATCGACCAGGCGATGGCCGGACTGCGGATTCCGGAGCTGGTGGAGTGGCGGGCGCGCGAGGTCTTCCGCGATGCGAAGCTGGGCAAGGGCGAGTACGCCTTGCTTCTGGGCGCGACCTTCCAGGCCGTGGACCGCACGCTGCGCGAGGAAGAGTTGCAGGAGTTTCAGGCGCGGGTGGTGGAGGCTGTTGGCAAAGTTGGGGCGCGGCTGCGGAGTTAGCCGTGAATGCGGCTCAATCTGCGCTATACTCGCACGGGTAAGCTGCATTTGCATGGAGGTTGTCGATGTCGGAGTCTTTGTGGAAGTCTGAGGCCCTAGAAGAAGCACAGCCGGAAACGCAGCAGGAAGAGCGGCCTGCGGAGCGGGCTGCTGAAGCGCCTGCCGAGCCGCACGCGGAATCGAGCGTACTGACGCTGAGCGTGGACGAATTTTCCGCGCTGGAGGAGCGAGTTCTGCGCACGGTAAGCCTGGTGAAGCAGGAGCGGCAGGCTCGCGCCGCGGCTGAGGAACGCGCCAACGCAGCAGAGGACCAGCTCGGCAAGCATGCGCCGGAGATGGATCGATTGCAGGCGGAGATTCAGACCCTGCGCACCGAGCGCGGACATGTGCGGCAGCGCGTGGAGAAGTTGCTGGCGCAACTGGACGCGCTGGAATTGTGAGGCCAGTCGTGGCTCAAGAGCAATCCGGCTACCCGGCCGGCTGCGTTACTGTCGAAATTTACGATCAGATCTATCACCTCTCCGGCGAGGACGCGGAACACATTCGCCGCCTGGCCGAGCTGGTGGACGCGCGGATGCGGGCCGTGGCCGCGCAGGGCCGCACGGCGGATTCGCTGCGCGTAGCTGTGCTGGCGGCGCTGAATATTGCCGATGAGTTGTCGCAGGCAGAACAGGCCGGCGGCGGCGATGCGCGGCTGGCTTACGCGCGCGCAGCCAGCCTGCGCGGGATGCTGGATGAAGTGCTTGAGGACGAGCAGAAGACCGGATCGTAAATATTTTCTCCCAGAAATCCATTTGATGATAAAGTGGGTGTGATTCTGGAGGCACGATGCGCCGGTTTATATCTTTGCTGGCTTATTTTTTTGTTTTACTTTTCCTTAGCGTAATCTCGACGGCCCAAACTCCCGTCTCCGCGCCGCCGAGCAAGCCTTCGACTCCCAACAAAGGCCCCGCCGATCCAAAAGCCAAGAAGACGTATGACGATGCCCTCAAGCTGACGCGAGAGCATCACTGGGCTTTTGCGCTGGATGGTTTTCGCAAGGCGGATAAGCAGGATGGCGGGCACTGTATCCCCTGTGAATTTGAGGCATGGAATGCCGCGATTGAAATAGGGGATTTCAAGGCGGCGCGCGCGCAGGCCGAAATGTTGCTTGCAAACGTAACCAATCCTGGCGACAAGGCGCAGGCGCAGTTTCTTCTGGGCCAGGCGTGCATGGCCGAGGGGATGCGCGATAAGCATGATGAACCGATAGCGGCGGCCGAGGCGGCATTCAGCGAGGCTCTCCGGATACGGCCCAACAATACGAACTATCTGTATGCCGAAGCAACAGCGCTGGCCTATCTCAAGCGCGATGAGGACGCCCGGAAACACTTTCAGGCGTATTTGAAATACGCCAGCCGGGAGGATGTGGACTATGCGCGCGCGCAGAGATTTGTTGAGCGCCCGGAGTTGGCTCGCGCAAAAATGGCTCCAAATTTTCGTTTGACGACGCTCGATGGCCGGACGCTTACGCTGGAGAGCCTCACCGGCAAGGTGGTGCTGATCGATTTCTGGGCCACATGGTGCGGCCCATGCCGCGAAGCGCTGCCGCACATCCGGCAGATCGCCAATAAATTCGACGGTCAGCCGTTGGTGGTGCTCAGCATCAGCCTGGATTCAGACGAAGCCAAGTGGAAGGAATTCGTTGGGAAGAATGGGATGACTTGGATGCAGTACCGCGATGGCAGTTTTGAAGGCCGGATCTCCAAGCAGTTCAATGTGACCGCGATTCCGGCCACGTTCACGATTGATGCCGATGGAGTTCTCGAGGACCAGCACGTGGGCGATGCAAATATCGAGGGCAAGCTGAAGAAGCTGATCGCGGGAGCGACGGAGGCGGCTAACCGCAAGTCCTTGCCAGCGTCGCCTGTTGATCATTCTGCCAGCAGCCTGAATTACTGATCCGGCCCCAAAGAAATGCAACACTNNGAATGGATGGGGCACAGCGTTTTAAAATTTCTGGGCCAGATCAATAAAAAGTCGAGCGGTTAGTCAATTTGGGCCGCTCGATTCCCGAAAGCGGCGGGCAAAACTTTAGCACATCGCGCATAACTTGCACAAGACTTGCATTTATTTTCGTGGACTCCTACTATTCACACTAGAAACCGGCCTGCAAAGCAGGTGGGGAATCAACGCTGGTTGAACCAACATTCGTGAACAGGGGCTCAACTCGACAATCGGTTCGGTGTGCAGTCCGCCAGTCCGGAACGCCTAATGAACCGCGGAGAGCTCCACCTTCCTAGGAAGGGTTCACCAGCTTGTAACCCACGGCCCCGTGGGCCGGATTCTACCTTCCTCCCGCATTCGGCTGTAGCAGCGCCTCTGGTTTGAATGCCGTATTCTGTCACTGGTGTATCCAGTCCTCTTCCATCTCGGCTCGATTTTGATTCCGGCCTATGGCGCATTGGCAGCCGTGGGAGTGTTGCTGGCGTTGTTGATGGCGCAGCGCACGGCGCGCATCGCGGGACTCGATGCCCGGAAGGTGTGGAATCTGTGCGTGGTGGCGCTGTTTGTGGCGCTGGTCTCCTCGCGGCTGCTGCTGGTGGCGTTCAACTGGAGCGAGCTGCGAGTGCACCCGATGTGGCTGCTGGGGCTGGCCATGATTCATCATCCGCTGCTTGCCTGCTTCGGAGGGCTGGCCGCGTGCGTGGCTGCGGTATTGTATGGGCGGTGGCAGCGGCTTCCGTTGTGGTCCACGGCCGATGCGCTGGCCGCGCCGGTAGCTTTGGGGCTGGCCTTCGAGCAACTAGGCGCGCTGCTGGCCGGCTCGGGCTATGGAATTGAAGCCGGGAAGGGAATTGCGGCGCGCTGGGCCGTCACGTATACCCACCCGCTGGCTGCGCTGTGGAGCGGCGCTCCGCTGGAGGTTGCGCTGCATCCGGTGCAGGCTTATGCGGCGCTGGGTTTTCTCACGCTCTCGATTTTTTTACTGGTATTGTGTCAGGGCATGACTTCAGTCGTGCCGAAAGCGCAGCAAACAGAAGAACGGGCTTTAGCCCCTGAGGGAAGTTTCTTTAGGTTCTTCCCATCCTCATGGTTGCCCTATCGCTGCCAATCGGGCGATGTTGCCGGATTGTTATTGATGGGGGCCGGCGTGGTGGTTTTTGTCACCGAGTTATGGCGTGATCCCGAGGGACGGGGCTCGCTGTTGGGAGGCGCGCTGGATGGCCCGCAGATGGCGGCGATGGTACTGGTGGTGGTGGGAGGATTGGTGCTGCTGGAACGCAAAGGGACGGTCGAAGGTGGAAAATCCGCCCCGGCGAATGACGACAAAGGCAGCAAGTTAGCCCCCGCTTCGCGGGGATAGCAGGTTAGCGAGTTAGCGGGTTTCTGCGGCAGGCCTGATTCATGCCTGTTGTTCATTCCCGTAATCACAGAAGTCGCAAAGCCGGACGACCAGCGAAGGACGAGGCTGTACATGGCAGAATTGCGCACGATTGAAGTGACGGCGGAGGCTAAGGGGCAGCGGCTCGACCAGTTTCTTGCCGCTGCGCTGGAGGGCGTGAGCCGCTCGCGCGTCCAATTATTAATGGACCAGGGCGATGTGCTGGTCAACGGCAAGCGCGAAAAGGCTTCGCTGAAGCTGCGCGGGGGCGAGCGGATTGACATTACCGGTGAGCCGCGCCCAGCACCGCTACGGGCTACGCCCGAAGAGATTCCGCTGGACGTGATTTACGAGGACGAGGATCTGGCGGTGGTGAACAAGCCGGCCGGNNCGCGGCACGCTGGTCAACGCGCTGCTTTTCCGGTTCAAGAAACTTTCCGCCACCGGTGGCGACTTGCGGCCGGGCATTGTGCATCGGTTGGACAAGGACACCAGCGGCCTGATCGTGGTGGCCAAGAACGACCGCGCCCATGCGGCATTGGCGGAGCTGTTCGCGAGCCGCCAGATCAAGAAGACTTACATTGCTCTGGTGCAGGGAGCCGTGGAGCGGGCCAAGGGCACCATCAGCGCCAGCGTGGGGCGCGACCCGATGCGGCGCACACGCATGACCGCGAAACCTTTGGGCGACGCGCGCACGGCCGTTTCGCACTACGAGGTAGTGAGGCGGTTTGCTAATCGATTTGGCAAGTTCACGCTGGTGAAAGTGCGCATCGAGACGGGCAGGACGCATCAGATTCGGGTGCACATGGCGTCGATTGGGCACCCAGTGGTAGGCGACACGCTCTATGGCGGATCAGGGCAGTTGACCGACCAGGTGGCGTCGCAGGCCGCAACCTCGAAAGCCGCGCGGCGCAAGGCGGAGCCGGAGAGGCTCAGGCTGGGACGAAATTTTCTGCACTCGGCGCGGTTGGAGTTTGCTCATCCTAAGACGGGAAAGCTTTTGGAGCTTGAAGCGCCGCTGCCTGCCGAGCTGGAGGAGTTTTTGGTCAGGCTGGAAGGGAAGTAGGCCAAGCCCGCGCAATAGGAAATGCAGGTCCTTCGACTCCCTACCCCTTCGACAAGCTCAGGGTCCGGTCGCTC
>PMGP01000052.1 GCA_003156235.1 Acidobacteriaceae bacterium | reverse complement strand
GGGAATCCTGGCACCACGGCGGGCACCTACACCGTGACTGTAACCGGCACTTCAGCCACGACCACCGCAACGGGCAGCGTACCCCCGAACAGATCGCTGAAGAGCAGGCCGCAGCCCGTGCGGCCCACGGAACCGTCGTGGAATTCGTGGATATCTTCGCCGGTGAACGCTACATCACGTAAACATTCCGCGATCACGAGTCCCCAAAAGTGCCAAAACCTTGTATTAGCTATATAGGGGTACTCCATGCCTGAAGAGAACCAGTCCGCCACGACTATGACCGCCGCTGAGCAAAGAATGGCGACCTACAACCGGAAAATGGCCGAGCTTTTCACCGAGCGGAACAAGTACCCCGTGGACTCTCCGGAGCGAGAGGTCGCAGCCAGAGCCATCTTGGCCCTGTGGGTAGCCGAGGGTGAATAGACACCAACACAGGTGGCCAAGCCCGTTGGCACAAAACTCTCCTTTGACCGAAGGCAGGGCAAACCTCGAAGCCGGAAAGGTTCTTGGTTCTTCATAAACAGGGATCGAGGGTTCAGATGGGTTTCCTTGAAGCGTTATTTGAGTGGGCAGCGGGACTCGCCGGGATTTTCGGAGTGTTCATCCTCCTTCTGTTTATCGGCGCCGGCGTCTTCATCGTTGGGTCCTTCATGGTCCTCATTCCTGGTGTTCTCATTGAGACATTCACCCACGATGAGAACTTCAGGCTCATCCCCTGGCGTGTGGCCCTCGTGATTGGCGTGGTGGTAGGGCTCTTTCTGATTCGCTGGTACCTCCCCTTCGCTATTGCCGGGGCGATCGGTCTTGTCGGAATGTTCATTGAACTAATAAGCACCTCCTGGTAGCCCCCTCATCAACGGAACTGTTTTGTTGCCCACTTGGCGCGAAGCCACTGTACCGGTCTCAACGGAAGAACACTATGAAACGAGTTGCCCTAACCATGGACGTGGACTTCAGCGATGTCGATCTTGGCCTTGTCGTGAGCTTAGNNGGTGGATTTCGAGTGATCCGCAAGATGCCGCGGAGGCGGGCTTCATCAGCATCGGGCATGGCTGCAAAGGGTGCTCTGATCGACTGAACACCCTGCACTACCGTGTTCCTGTCGTAGGAAATCAGGACTGGACGGCCAGAACGGACAGGCTAATTTTAATGTTCGACCCTTCAACGGCCGCTGCGGAAGACCCCGGATACTACATCGACAACGGGCGGGTAATGCAGGATTCGGTGGAGGACTTCTACAGCTTCTACGAACCGATCGAGCGGGCGTTGATCGCCAGGCTGCAGGCAAGGAACTAAGAAAGGGAACGAACATGAGCCATCGTCATTTCTGTGACTTCGCCGGTCACGAGTGGGAGTGCGAGGGTACCGCAAGTCGCCCGTTTACTGGCGATATGGAGCCTACTACCTGTATGTGCTTGACCCACCACACCCCTATGGATATTGGGGATCACTCGCAGTGCTCGATTGAATTACTCGCATGCCCAGCGCATAGTGAAGAGCAGCGGAGGAAGATGGAAGAGGCAAGCAAAGCAGAGGCGAATATACCGGAGGGGTGGGTGGAACCCTTTCGCCCGAGGACCCCAGAAGAGCGCATGAAGTTCGAGGCAGAGCATCGATTCATGGAAGAAGTCGTCTACGCTGGACTTGAAAACATCAACTCAGGGTTTGATGCAGTTGGAATCTTTCATTTTTCGCCAGCCGATTTCGGAAAAGTGATTGACAGGTGTGAGCATCTACACGTCCATCCCAACGGCATAGAAGTCTTCACGACTGATGGAGGTTGTATTGAGGTTGTTTTCGCAATGGACGACGGCTCTCCTGAAGAGGATTCTGAATGGGCACGACGGCTTGTCCAGAAGTACAAGGAAGTTCCAGACATCACGATGAGCGCCACATTCAGAGTGCCTGATTCGTTGCTCACATCGAAGTATATGTGTTCAGGCTCAAGGGAATCGAAAGGGACAGGAGAAAGAATGCAGGATGATTGGGTACCACTTGAAATCCCCGATAACTTAGAAGAGATGTTTGAGGCGATGACCAGCTACTCTGGTGAGAAAGTGGGATGGTGCGTCCTGTGCAACAGCCCCATAATTTCTGAGTCCGACCTGCTACCAGAAACCGGGGCCCATGATTGTCCCGCCGGGCGAGAGTTCGAAGCAAAGCACGCACCGCAGCAGAAGAAGAAGCCCCGGTGCAGATCAAATCGACGAGCCCACAAGTAGAGTTGCTGCTGAGTATTCGCCAGAAGAATCCAGTTTGAACCTCAAGAGGAGGACTCATGAAAGCCGAAACACTCGCTGCGTTAAAGGCTGGCGTACTCCTCCAGCCAGACGATCTCAGGATTATCATCGCCCTCAGCCACAGTGAACCGCTCACGGTCAGCAAACTGTGCGAGCTTCTTGACCTGAGGTACGCCGACATCAATCAACGAACTTCGAAACTCGAATCCCTGCACCTCATTTCTCAGGTTCCCATCTTCCTGCCTGAGGACGCTGTCCGCCTGGGCTGGACCATTGCCTCATCTCCGGGGTTTGAGTTCGCTCTTCACGCGCTTGCCGACACTCTCGACGTCGATACCATTAGTCCCAAGAAACCGACCTAGGGAGACTCTGCACAAG
>PMGP01000384.1 GCA_003156235.1 Acidobacteriaceae bacterium | reverse complement strand
GGCGCTGCCACAAGCCGGTGATTTATCGCGCCACCGAGCAGTGGTTTATCAGCCTTGAAACTCCGGTTGTAGACGCGAAGGGCGAGAAGAAAACCTTCCGCCAGCAGGCCATCGAGGAGATCGACAAGGTGATCTGGGACCCGGCCTGGGGCAAGGAACGCATCACCAACATGATCGCCACGCGCCCCGACTGGTGCATCAGCCGCCAGCGCATCTGGGGTGTGCCCATCGCAGTCTTCCTGTGCGAAGGCTGCCAGAAGCCCATCCTGGACCCGGCGCTCAATAGCAAAATCGTGAAGTTGTTCGAGGAGCATGGTGCGGAGGCATGGCACACCACCGAGACGGCTGTGCTGCTGCCGGCTAACGCCGCCTGCGCTCACTGCGGCGGGACAGCTTTCCGTAAGGAGACTGACATTCTCGACGTCTGGTTTGACTCCGGCGTCAGTTGGTTTGCCGTCTGCGAGTCCGATCCGGAGCTTAAATCGGCGTATTCCGCCTTCCAAAACGAGAACGGCACGAAGTGCTTGTATTTGGAAGGCGGCGATCAGCATCGCGGCTGGTTCCATTCTTCTCTGCTGACCTCGGTGGCTCTGCGAGGGCACGCGCCCTACTCCCATGTTGCCACTGCCGGTTGGACACTCGACGAACAAGGCCGCGCAATGAGCAAGTCGCTGGGCAACGGCGTTGACCCGGTGGATATTGCCAACCGTATGGGCGGCGAGATTGTCCGCCTGTGGGTTGCGTCAGTTGATTTCCGCGAAGACATGGCGGCCAGCGAAAACCTGATGCAGCGCTGCGCGGAGATTTACAAGAAGCTGCGCAACACCTTCCGTTTCCTGCTGGGCAACCTTCACGGCTTTGATCCAAAGCGTGACCGCGTGGCGGAAGCGGATTTGTTGCCGCTGGACCGTTACATGCTGGCTCGCACTCGCGAACTGACCGAGAATATCCTCGGTTGGTATGAGCGATTCGAGTTCCATCGCGTTTACCACGCGGTCAACGAGTTCGCCATCGTGGACCTGAGCTCGTTCTATCTCGACGTGCTCAAGGACCGCATGTACACCTTCGCGCCCACGAGCCTGGAACGCCGCTCCGCGCAGACGGTGCTGTGGAAGATTACCGAGACGCTCGTCCGCCTGGTCGCACCTATCCTGAGCTTCACAGCAGATGAAATCTGGGATTATCTGCCCGCCGTCGAAGGCCGCGAGGCTTCCATTCATTTAGCGCAATTCCCTGCCCCGGCGGAGATCTTTTCGGAAGATCCCGCGCCGTTGCTCGAAGAGTGGAAGCAAATCTTTGGCCTCCGCGATGCGGCCATGGTTAAGCTCGAAGAAGCTCGCCAGGAAAAGCGAATTGGCAAAGGACTGGAGGCGGAATTGGAGGTCCGGGTAGAAGGCAACTTGTTCAGTCTTTTTAGCAGATACGCATCCAGTTTGAAAGAAATACTGAACGTTTCCAAGGTGACCGTGATCGAAGACCTCTCAAATAAAGTAATCGCACTACCGGCAACTGGAACCAAGTGCGCCCGCTGCTGGAACTTCATGCCCGAAGTATCAAACTACGGCACATGGCAAAATGTCTGCACCCGCTGCCAGGACGCGCTGGCGGAAATGAAGATTGCTCCGCCCAAGGAGGGCCAATGAAATTCACAGCCCCCCGCCGCCTGCACTGGCTGCTCATCCTCTCCGCAGTGATCATCTTTGTTGACCGGCTGACCAAGACCTGGGTTGCGCTGCGCATCCCATACGGCGGCGCCATTCCGATGATACCGCACGTTCTGCGCATCACTCACTGGACCAACGACGGCGCGGCCTTTTCGCTCTTCGCCAACACCGCCTCGCCCCAAGTAGTCCGCTGGGGTTTGATCTCCTTCTCGTCGCTGGCGGCGCTGATCATTCTGTTTCTTCTGGTCCGCCTCGGCAACAGTTTCACGCTCACCACTGTCGCCCTGGCGCTGATTTTTGCCGGCGCGCTGGGCAATGTTCACGATCGCATCGCCTACGGCTCGGTGGTGGACTTCATCGAGGTGCACATCTTCAGCTACCATTGGCCGGACTTCAACATCGCCGACTCGTCCGTCGTCACCGGAGCTTGCCTGCTGCTGCTCGACGCGCTGTTGCAGAAAAAACACGCAGCGCAATAACTGCTTAACTACACGAGGATTTTATGAAGTCTCCTGGTTTTTCCCCATTAGCGCGTATTCTAATTGCAGCGTCGGTCGCCTTTATCTGCGGTTTTTCTGCGGCAAGCGCCCAGCGGCTGCCGCAGACCATTCAGCCGCTGCGGTACAGGCTTTACCTCAAGCCCGACCTCAAGGCCGCGACTTTCTCTGGCCAGGCGTCGATCGACGTGACGGTCGCCGAGCCTACCAACTCGATCACTCTGAACGCCGCCGAGATCGACTTTAAGAACGTCTTCGTGACCTCCGGGGGTCTGCAACAGAAAGCCGTCGTCACGCTCGACAAAGAGAAGGAGCAGGCGAGCTTCACCGTTCCCGAAACGATCGCCGTGGGCAACGCGACGCTCTCCATCAGCTACACCGGCATCCTCAATAACGAACTGCGCGGTTTCTATCTCTCGAAAACCGCCAAGCGCAATTACGCCGTTACGCAGTTCGAGGCCACCGACGCGCGCCGCGCCTTCC
Organism: Acidobacteriaceae bacterium; assembly: GCA_003156235.1. Lineage (GTDB taxonomy): Bacteria > Acidobacteriota > Terriglobia > Terriglobales > Acidobacteriaceae > Telmatobacter. Next base: position 11,985 of record PMGP01000384.1, on the reverse strand, counting down.
CCTGCTTTGACGAGCCGTCCTTCAAGGCTACATTCACTGTTTCACTCACCATCGACGAGGGCGACACCGCCATCTCCAACGGCGAGATCATCTCCGACAAGCCCGGCGACGAAACCGGCCACGTTCCCGGCAAGCACACGCTTAAATTCGCCACCACGCCGAAAATGTCCACCTACCTCGTCGCCTTTCTGGTTGGCGATTTTCAATGCACGACAGGCGAATCCGACGGCGTGGCGATCCGCTCCTGCTCCACGCCCGACAAGGTGGCGCTCACACCTTACAGCGTTGAAGTCGCAAAATACGTGCTGCATTACTACAACACCTACTTCGGCATTTCCTACCCGCTCAAGAAGCTCGACCTGATTGCACTGCCCGATTTCGAGGCCGGCGCAATGGAAAACTTCGGCGCCATCACCTATCGCGAGACCGCGCTGCTGATCGACCCTCGGACGGCCTCTATAGGCGCGATGAAAGGAGTAGCCCTGACTATCGCCCACGAGATGGCCCACCAGTGGTTTGGCGACTTGGTGACCATGCAGTGGTGGGACAACATCTGGCTCAACGAGGGTTTTGCCACCTGGATGGAAAACAAGCCCGTGGCCGCGATGCACCCGGAGTGGAATATCGACCAATCCGTGGTCTCAGGCATCGACGGCGTACTCAATCTTGACGCCCAGCCCACCACACGCGCCATCCGCGCCAATGCCGACACCCCCGACGAGATTAACCAGATGTTCGACGGCATTTCTTATGGCAAGGCCAGCGATGTGCTGTTGACCGTTGAGAACTACGTGGGCGAAGAGACTTTCCGCCAGGGCGTGCGCAACTATCTGGCCGCCCACGTCTACGCGAATGCTACCGCGGAAGATTTTTGGGGCGCGCAGACCGAGACCAGTCACAAGCCGGTGGATAAGATTATGGAGAGCCTGGTGGCCCAGCCGGGCGCGCCTATCCTCACCTTCGGCGAGCATACTAAGGGCAAGGTTCTGGTTAATCAGAAGCGCTTCTACCTCAGCCCTGGCATTCAGCCGGACTCAGCGCAGAGCTGGACGCTTCCTGTCTGCTTCAAGACTTCCGCCGGACAGGACTGCGAGCTTCTCACCCCCTCTACGGCTAAATTCAAGACGTCGGTTAGCACACTTTTCTTTGCCGATGCCGGCGGCAAGGGCTACTATCGCAGTGCCTATCCGCCCAGTGTGTATGCGGCTTTGGTGGCGCAGGTAGAAACCTCACTCACGCCCGCCGAGCGCATCAGCCTGATCGGCGACGAGTGGGCACATGTGCGCTCCAACAAGGTTCCTATCGGCGCATATCTCGACCTGGTAACGGCTGTCAAAGACGACTCTGGAGCAGAGGTTATGGGCACAGCGGCGAACGGTGTCCGTGCCACCTACACCCGCGTTGCCTCCACTGCCGAAGAACGTGCCGCGCTCGAAGCCTGGATTCGCACAACCTTTGCGCCCCAGTACGCCAAGCTCGGCCCTCCCGCCGGCGCCGATTCGTCCAACACTCGCGAGCTGCGCGCAGAGTTGTTCGCCCTCCTCGGCAACTATGGCAAAGACCCTGCCGTCATCGCGCAGGCGCGGGAGATTGCGGCCAAGTACCTGTCCAATCCAGGTTCTGTCGATGCCACCTTCGGCCAGTCCGCTCTCGCCATAGCCTCTCGCAACGGCGACTCTGCTCTCTTCGACCAATTGCAGAACACATACGAAACCTCGACCAATCCCGAGTTACAAGAGGGCGCACTGCGACTGCTGGCCCAGTTTGAGAATCCCACACTGGTGCAGCGCTCCCTGGACTACGCAGTCTCGGGCAAGGTTCGCAACCAGGACGCGGTGATCCAGTTTGCCATCGCTCTCCAGTCCGACGATAACCGCGAGCAGGCATGGAAATATATCCAGAACAATTGGGAAAAGGTGCAGGCCCAGTTCACCACCGAGATGGGCGCCGTGCTGGTCAGCTCCACAGGAAACTTCTGTTCCGCGGAGGGCCGCACCGGCGTAGAGCAATTCTTCTCCACGCACAAGGTGGCCTCTTCCGATAAGGCTCTCAAGCACGCACTGGAACGCATCGACGGCTGTATCGAGCTGCGCGCGCTTCAGGAGCCGAATCTGAAGCAGTGGCTGGCTGCGCAACCCAAACCATAGCTTTCTGTTTCGCTACAATAGGCCATATGCCGCAATTTGCTCCAGGCCAAACGCTGCTCTTCGACGCCGACGATACGCTGTGGGAGAACAACGTCTACTTCGAGCGCGCCATTGCCGCCTTCATCAGCTACCTGAATCATCACGAGTACACGCCCGCTGCGGTGCGCCAGGCGCTGAACACCGCCGAGCGCGAGACCATTCTCTCCCACGGCTACGGCCTGCATAGCTTCACCCGCTCGCTGCTCACCTGCTTTGAGCGGCTCAGCCCCGCGTCCATGACTGACGAAAAGCGGCAGCGCATTGAAGGCTTCGCCCGCTCCATCGCCGAACAGGAGATCGAACTTCTTCCCGGCGTGGCGGAGACGCTGGCTGAGCTGTCCATGCGTCACCGGCTTATCCTCATGACCAAGGGCAACAACGCCGAGCAAGCCGACAAGCTGGGCCGCTCTGGACTCGCGAGTTATTTCTCAGCCGTGGAGATTCCCGCCGAGAAAGACCCTGCGACGTACCGCGAAGTCCTCAAGCGCCATGAGTTATCGCCGCATACGAGTTGGATGATCGGCAACAGCCCAAAGAGCGACATCAACCCCGCGCTAGCCGCCGGGCTCAACGCCGTCTTCCTCTTCCACAAGGACACCTGGATTCTGGAGCACGCCACGCTCGATCCCGCGCCCCNNGGATTCTGGAGCACGCCACGCTTGACGCCGCGCCTGAAGGTCAGAAGTTGATCGAACTTGATTCCTTCGCAAAACTCTGTGCTATTTTCTGATTTTCTGGGATGATTCTTCTACTTCAATCGGCCTTTGCTGCCAACTGTTTTACATCGGACAGCACCTGCTCCGGCGTCCACTCGTTGCCCGGATAAAAGCGAATCACCTTGCCGTCCGGGCCGATCAACGTCGTCGAAAGCGTGTGGGTAATCATCGAATCCGCGTTCTCAGTCATGCCCAGGTCAAAGAATTTCGCCATCTCGACGAGCACGGGCTTTTCCGGCACGGCAAACTCCCAATGCGCAAAGGCATTCTTCGCGTCGCTGCCCATGTACGTCGCGCCATAGGCACGAAGCCGCTCCGGCGTGTCATGCTCCGGGTCAAAGCTGATACAGAGCAGATGCGATTTTGAGTAGAGTACTGGGTTGGATGATAATTGCTTTTCGAGCTGGGCAAAGTTGCGCGTCACACGCGGGCAGAAATCAGGCGAGGGACAGCGCGTGTAGATAAAGGTGACCACCAGCGCCTTGCCTCTGTACTGGCCGAGATGAATTGGCCGGCCATCCTGATTGCGCAGATTGAAATCCGGAACCGCGTCGCCCGGAGCGGGCACATGATACGAGACGCCGGGCTTGTAATCGGGCTTGGACTGCGCCACTACAACAATGTGATCCAACAGCACGTCCGCATCCGCATCCTGCGAAACCAGCACATCGGCGGTGATCATATCACCCGGGTGCAGTTCACCAAGGATGCTCGCATCCTTCAGCTTGTAGGGCATGGTCATCGCCTCCATGAAGCCTGGAATGGCCTCATGGTTCAGTGTTACGTCGCCCTTTGCTGCATCGGTGGAGACCACCTTGCCGCGCAAGTGGTAGACCTTGAAGTTCTGTCCGGCGTTGGATTGCGCGGTCGGCTTCTGGCCGGCGTGGCAACCGGCCAGCGTGATAAGGACAAGCAAAGTGGGAACAAGCAATCGACGCATCACAGACTCAGTGTACAACCACCTGCGGGGTGGACAACTGCTCGCTATTCGCTCGCTAAGGAACCACTGATCAAGTCATTGTTGCGATCCAACATTCCCTCAGGGGCTAAAGCCCGCGTTCATTTTGCTGCATTTTGGCAGTCAGGTTAAAACCCTGACCTACCAGTCGTGCCCTGACGCTACTTGCAACTCCGAATGAATTTTTCCGCAAGCTGTACAGTCGTGCCCTTTCAAAACATCGACTTATTCAGAGGTTTCCTAAAGATCATTTTGATAATTCGGAATCACAGGATCAGAGAGTGCGCTTGAACAACGGCGTGGCAATGAGCAGTGAGCCGATGCCGAAGACAAAGAGAAAGAACAAGTCGAATTGAATCGCCTGAAAGCCGCCGTCTTTGAGGATGACTGCTTTGAGGCCGTGGATGATATACGTGAAGGGGTCAACTACGGCGATGGCGCGCAGCCACGCAGGAAAAGAGGCGATGGGATACATTGCGCCGGAGGGGTAAAAAAGCAATGTGTTCAGTACGCCGAACATGGCGCGGGGCACCAGCGGATCATCGACGCGCACCATGAGCAGAAACATCATGCCGTTAAAGGCGATAGAGGCGGCCAGGATGAGGCAGAAAAGTTCCAGCAGAACCAGGGGATGAAAGATGATGCCCAGGCCTGCCATCAGCGAGCCGATAACGGTGAGCGATATACCGGCCAAAACAGCTTTGATGGAACCGGCCAGGTTCATGCCGAAGACTAACTCCAGCTTGGTGATGGGAGTTACAAGATAGCCTTCGTNNCGCCGCCGATCATGACCGAGATATACATAGCCATGGCGATGGTGGCGGGAAGCAGAAACTTCATGTAATTCACATAGGGATAGAGTTCAACGATTTCGAGAGCGATCTGGCTGGCGAGGCGCGGCTGAATGACGGGAGCGGTGAGCGCGTTGACCACCAACTGCATCTCGGCCTCGATGCTGCCGGAGCTGAATGGGTCCGTGTTATCGACGACCAGGCCGATGACGGGCGCGTCCTGCGAATAAACGCGACGCGAGTATTGGGCGGGAATGACGATGGCGGCGTCGATTTTACCGGTGCGCACATCTTCGCGGGCCTGCACCTCGGAGGTGTACTCGATGGTGGTGAAGGTCTTGATGTTGACGGCGATGGAGTCGAAAGCCTCGCGTAGTTTGACGGCTTCAGGGCCATGGTCGTAATCGACGATGGCGACGCGGCAACCGACGATCTTGCCGCCGAAGGCATTGCCCATAATAACCAACGTCAGCAGCGGCATCATCAGCGACATGATCATCAGCGTGGGCGAACGGAAAAACTTGCGCATCTCGCGCTCGACAATGGCAAACATTCTGGTCATGGCTGTGCTCCCGGACGCGGCGGCATGGTGAATACTGGCGGTTTGACCTGCTCATCGCGAAGCTGGCGGCCGGTGTAGTGAACGAAGACATCGTCGAGGCTGGTGTTCTGCACGCTGAGAGAGGTGAGCGTCTCGCCGAGGGAAGCGGCTAACTCAACCAACTGCATGGTGGTTTTTGATCCTGAGGAAGTGAGTACACGATAGAAGCCGGCGCTCTCGGCCTGCACGCTGGTCACGCCGTCCAGCTTCTCCAGGCGGTCTTGCCACTCGGTGGTTTCACGGTCGAAGTGCACTTCGACGACGTTGGCGCCGGGGACGCTGTGCTTGAGATCGATGGGCGTGCCCAGAGCGACGAGTTTGCCATAATCGACAATAGCGATGCGGTCGCAGAGTTTGTCGGCCTCCTCCATGTAGTGAGTCGTGATGAGGATGGTGAGGTTGCGGGTGCTGCGCAGGTTGTTGAGCATCTCCCAGACGGCGATGCGGGAGACCGGATCGAGGCCGGTGGTGGGCTCGTCGAGAAAGAAGATGCGCGGATTGTGGACCAGGCCGCGGGCGATTTCTACTCGGCGGCGCATTCCGCCGGAGAGTGTCTTGACCTGCGCGCCGCGCCATTTGACAAGATCAACTGCTTCGAGAACTTCGGCGATGTTTTTCTCGCGCTCGTGCTTGGGGACCGAGTAGAGCTTGGCGTAGATGCTGAGATTTTCTTCAACAGTAAGGTCAGGGTCGCTGGTAAGGGCCTGGGGAATGACGCCGATCATGCGGCGAACCGCGTCGGGGTCTTTGGCCACATCGTGGCCGGCAACAGTGGCATGGCCTGCCGTGAGCGGGATGAGCGTGGTCATCATGCGGATGAGCGTGCTCTTGCCCGCGCCGTTGGGGCCGAGCAGGCCAAAGATTTCACCCTCGGCAACCGAAAAGTTGACGTCCTTGACCGCTTCAAAGTCGCCGTAGCGCTTGAAGATATGTTCGACGGCAATCGCTGGCGTGCTCATTGCTTCACCAACTTGCTCTTGGGTATATACACTTCGGCAATCATGCCGGGAACAAAGCGCTCGCCTGTATTGTCGATGAGCAGCTTCAACTGGATGGTTTTGATGTCGCGCTTGCGGGAGCTGACATCGCGCTGCGTGGCGAAGTCGGCCTCGGCGGCTTTATTGATGACTTTGCCCTGGAGAGTTGCGCCGCTGGGCATGACAACACGCAGCGAGTCGCCGATCTGGACAGCATCGGCCTGAGTCTCGGGCAGCGGCGCATAAATCCAGGTCTGGGTCAGGTCCATGATGGTGACGATGGCAGCGCCGGCGGCGACCACCTCGCCCTGGCGTGCGGCGCGCACGTTGACCTTGCCGCTGACCGGGGCAAAGACCTGCGCATAACCCAACTGAACTTGAGCTTGCTGGGCGAGAGCGCGGGCGTTTTCTACATCGTTGCGGGTGGAGTCCACGGTGTGCGCGGCGACGGTGGTGAGCAACTCATGAGCGCGGGCCTGGCGCAGCGAGGCTTCCGCGGCAGCGACGTTCTCGCGGGCCGCATCGATGGCCGCTTTATCGGCCTGGAGGCTGGTGGCCGCGTCGTCACTGGCCTGCTCACTCATGATGCCTTTCTGGGCGAGAGCGACGGTGCGGCTGGTGTCGGCCAGCTGGTGATCATAGTTGGCTTGCGCCTGGGCAAGCGTTGCCCTGGCGGCTTTGACGAGAGACTCGGCGTTGACGGTGGCGCTGCTGGTTTCTCCGCGATCCTGCCGCTCCGTCTCGACGCTCCCGCCGAGTTTGCCCTTCTGGCTTGCGGCGTTGGCTTCGGCGGCCTTGCGCGCCGCGGCAAGATCCTCGCTCTCGATGACGGCAATCAGTTGCCCAGCCTTCACGTCCTGCCCCTCGTCAACCAGCAGCGTTTGGATGCGTCCGGGAATCTTGCTGCTCACCACCACCTCGTTAGCGTCCACCGTGCCAATCAGTTGCAGATCGGAGGAGGGCCGCACCGTAACGAAGTAGAAGATGAGCGAGCCCGCCGTCAGCAAGCCCAGAAGCAGAAAAACACGATTGCGTGCGTTCACTTATACCTCACTTCGCCGGTTCCATCCGGTTTGATCTTTCGATTCGCGATTTTTCGGGCTTCAATTTTGTTCGATTGAAGTCGATTGGTTTGCGGCATCGGCGTTGCAGCCAGCACTCGCGCTGCCACGCGCGCGCCGTGCTCACGGTCGATGAAGATGGCCTGCCCCAGGTATTCCACTGCTGCCTTGCGTCGATGCTCCAACTTACTTCGCTCCATCGGATCGATGCCAAAGGCCAGCTTTGTGAGCGGAGCGGTGAGGAAGTAAAAGACATTGGCGCCCAGGGCCGCATAGCGAATTTGCTGCGGATCGACCGCAATCAGTTCACCTGAAGCAATGCCATTTTCCAGAAGCTCATCGACCTTGATCCACATCGGACGGAAAAATTTCTCTGCCATTTGCGCCATCCGGTTCTCTTCGCCCTGATGCAGCCGGACCATCTCCTGTTGCATCAGTGTGCGTACTGCCGGATGGGTATAGGAGCGATCGAAGCTGTTCAACGTTATCTGCACCAACCGCTCTCCAGCCGTAGCATCTTTCTCCATTACAGCGACGCTGTCAACCCGCACATCGTCGAAGGCCGACTCCAGCGCTGCTGCGTAAAGGTCCTCTTTGCTCTTGAAGTAGTAATAGAGAAGCGCTTTGTTTACGCCGGCTTCCTCGGCAATCTGCTCGGTGCGCGCCCCGGCCAGACCGTTGGCGCTGAACTGCCTGACAGCGGCGTTGAGAATGCGGGCGCGGGTCTGGTCGGCGCGTTCGGCCTGGGTGCGGGATGGGGCGGAAACAGTCATATTCACTAACTGGTTAGTAAGTTATCACAATCATCGGAAAATTGCCACCTCTACCGAATAATTTCATTAAGATTCATGCATTTACATAACAATCCGCAAGTCAGTATGGGGTTGAAATATTTCTTTCGTGGTGTGAGGCAGAGCACAGACTGTGGTGCAATCGAAAATGGATAGTTGCCGGGCGCTCAAACGAGTGTAGTTGCAGGAGGGTATATTTTATTCCCTCTTCGGCTTCACGCACGGTTTGCGCAGATTTCAGATTTATCGGATGTGAAAGGAACCTTTATGCCCCATCTCGACACTGGCAACACCGGTTTTATGATTCTGTGCTCCAGCCTGGTCATGCTGATGACTCCAGGACTGGCCTTTTTTTACGGCGGTCTTGTCGGCCGTAAAAACGTACTGGCCATCATGATCCAGAGCTTCGTATCGATGGGCTGGACCACGGTGATCTGGTACCTCTACGGCTACTCGCTGTGCTTCAGCGGCGATTGGCACGGCGTCATCGGCGACTTCCACTATGCTTGCCTGCGCAACATCAACCTGAGCACCATGTATCCGGGCGACGCCGGCATCCCGCTGGTGGTCCACATCGCCTACCAGATGATGTTTGCCATTATCACCCCGGCGCTGATCACCGGAGCCTTCACTAACCGGGTGACCTTCAAGGCTTACATGCTCTTCCTGACCGGTTGGCTCACCTTCGTCTACTTCCCCTTCGTCCACATGATCTGGGGCGGCGGCATTCTGGCGCAGTGGGGCGTATTGGATTTCGCCGGCGGTATTGTGGTTCATAACATTGCCGGCATCGCGGCTCTGGCCAGTGTGCTTTACGTGGGCAAGCGGCGGGTTGCCGACCGCGGGCCGCACAGCGTTCCGTTAGTCGCCCTGGGCACCGGCCTGCTGTGGTTCGGATGGTACGGCTTCAACGCCGGCAGCGAGTTCCGCGTGGATTCGGTGACCGCAACGGCCTTCATCAACACGGACGTAGCCGCCTCCTTTGCCGCCGTGACCTGGCTGATCGTGGCCTGGCTTAACGAGAAGAAACCCACCTTCCTGGGCCTACTCACCGGCGCGGTTGCGGGGCTGGCCACCATCACTCCGGCGTCGGGCTATGTATCGCCCACCACGGCGGTAATCATTGGCGTGGTCTCGGGCGTGGTTTGCTACTATGCCGTGGCGCTGAAGAACAAGTTGCACTGGGATGACGCACTGGATGTCTGGGGCGTGCATGGCGTGGGCGGCTTTCTGGGCATTGTGATGTTGGGCATCTTTGCCGAAAAGGCGTTTAATCCGGCCGGGCAGGATGGGCTGCTGCTGGGCAACTCGCACTTCTTCTTCCTGCAACTGGGCGCAACCGTCTTCTCGTCCCTCTGGGCCTTCGTCTTCACGCTGGGCATGTTGAAGATCATCGACTGGATCACGCCGGTGAAAGTGACGCAATCGGAGGAGCAAACCGGCCTGGATACCTTCGAGTTCGGTGAACATGCCTATGAAGATGAGCTCGAATCCAACAACCCTAACGGCTGACCTGGATTGTGGTTCACAACTCGTGGACGCGCTGGGGTTGCGCTTGCGCCGGCCCAGCGCGTCGCTCAGGCGAAGCGGTTGATTTTGCCGATTCCGGCGGCCCGCACACTTGAATCTGAATCGTCCTCGTCTTCCAACTCGTCGTACTTGTCCTCGTCGTCTTCAAAGCCGCTGGCGGCTTTGGTGCCGCTGGGAATATAGATCTCGTCGCCGGTTCGAGTTGAGCGCTCGACTTCGTTCACATCAGTCAATCCCAGATCAGCCTCCCTGGGCCTGATCATTGGTGCGATGCGAATGCTGGTTACCGGGCCGATTTCCATCGTCGTCTGCTCCGTTGAGGAACTTCCCCTGACATTCCTATCGGCTGGCTGAGTGAAAACATGAATCCATCGGACGATTTGTGTGCGAATTCAGGACACTCCGTGGGTGTCTTGCGCAATTCTTTTCTTTGCAATAGGATACATTGAGACATGCGACGCAGATGAGGTTACTTATAGCATATTTTATGTCTGATTATGAAACAGTTTACCGGTAATCCAGCATCAACTTTCACCGATGCGCGGACTCACGCCCCATGGAAATGCCTGCTGCTGAAACCCGGGCGCTTTCAGGCTCGATCTGATAGAGCAAGGCTGCTCCTTTAGCCAAGTCCAGCTTTGCAGTCACCGGAACAAAGCCGCTTCGGAGCTCACTGAACTCGCGAGCTACGATTTTGAAGAGAATGGCGCGACCGTTCATATGCAACTCGAATCGCTCGGTTTTCCAGTCGGTGGAGCTGACCTGGGTCCGTTGCAGGCTGAACCATCCGCCCTGGTAAAGCCGGCCCAGGATACCGAAGCCGAAGCTCACGTCTTGAGTGAGGTGGCCCTCGAGGCGAACCATTCTCTTGTATTTAGCGCTAACCCAAAGTTCTCCGCTCATGGCGTGGATGATGCGTGCCTCGATGGAGTGGGCTGGATATTCCGGGTTAGGGCGGAAGCGCAGGCGATAACAGCCGTTCTCCTCCCCGGCATATTCATAGAGGAATGCATCCGGCAACATTGCGACGATGTGGCCGACGCGTTTTTCATTTTCGTCATACTCCTGGCGGTGACGGGCCTGCTCGGCGGGGGAGTTGAGCAGACTGTAAAGGCTTGCCTGCTCCATCTGGCGTCCCCCGGCATCGAGCGGATGGCCATTGATTCGCTCGATTCGCGAGATGGGCCCCTCGGCGGTCTCAATAAATTCTTCGCGGAGCGATTCCTTTGGCGAGTGGCTCTCGACCCAATAGCGCCAGTAGCCGTGGGTTACGTGGTCGTTAAGCTCGTTGTATACGACCTCACGAACCAGTTGTCCGGCCGGTATCGGCGGCTGGGCATAAGCACCGCAGACCCCTTGCGCTACCGCGATCATCCCCGCCATCACCCACGGCACACGCATTTGGTTACCCAACAAGACTTGTTACACTGGCATCATGTTGGATGAACTGGAGTTCCGCCGTCTGTCTGAAATTGCTCTAGATTCGCTGCTGCAGCATTTGATTGTGCGCGAGGAGAAGTCGGATTCCGCTTTTGAGGTTGACGCACAAGGCGGTGTGCTGAACATTACCTTCGAGGAGCCGGCGGGCAAGTTCGTGATTACGCCCAACGCGCCGGTGCGCCAGATCTGGATTTCGGCGCTCTCCACCAGCTTCAAGCTCGACTGGGATGCAGCGGCCGCGGCGTTCATATTGCCGCGCACCGGCGAGCATCTGATCGCGCTGGTCGACCGGCTGATTGGGGAACATCTGCGAGGCTAGGCCTGCCACCCTTGTCGAATTACACGGCAAGGATGGTGTGCCTGCAAATGTTCCTCGATCCGAACAGTTCCCTACTGCTTCACGAAGTCAAAGGTGCAAGGACGGCCTTCAATACCGAGGCCTTGGTCACGTGTGCCTGAACCCTTAGTATCAGTGAACTGGGCCTTGATGTTGTAGCTATAATCCGCACCCTCATGAGCAAAGACTCCGCGGGCGTATTTTCTGGAAGCAACAATACCATTGGCAGAGAGCTTGGCGGAGCCGTCATCCTTGATAGGGCCTGTGATCAGCAGGTAGCCCGGTTGATCCGCCGTGCCGCGCTCTGCGCGGAAGTTGCCGACAGTGACCTCGCTGGGAATCTTCCAGGTGTATCCCTCGGTGCTTCCCTTTGCAGGGCAGGTGAGAGTAGTGAGCCACTTGCCGTCAAAGCGCTCCCCGGCAAGCGAAACTGCCGGCAATAAAACCAATGCGCAAACCATAAAATAGCGAACAGTCTTTCTCATACAATTTCCTCCGTCGGCCATGGTAGCACAGCGATTGAGCGACAGTCCAAGGCAGAAGCAGGCGGAGGAATAATGAAATTCCGTAGGCTCAGCCTCTTGCAAAATAACCAAG
>PMGP01000122.1 GCA_003156235.1 Acidobacteriaceae bacterium | reverse complement strand
GCGGCTTTGTAGGCGCGCGCCACGGCTTGCGTCTCGTCGTACAGGTAGGGAAAGACGAAGGCGTAGGTTTCAGCCTGCCGCTTGAGTCCGGCGGGGCTGTCCTCGGGGTGGGTGGTGACGTCGTTGCTGCTGATGGCGACGATGCCAATGGGCTGGGCGGCGTAGTCGCGGCCGAGCGCGGCGAGGCCTTCATTGACGTGCTTGACGTAGGGGCAGTGGGTGCAGATGAAGAAGACGAGCAGCGCCTTTTGGTCGCGAAAGTCATCGCGGCTCACGAGCTTCCTCTTGACTACGTCGGTGAGTGCGAAGTCAGGTGCGGTGGTACCGAGTTTGAGCATGGTGGATTCAGTGAGTGCCATGGGAGTCCTCCTGGGGTTGGTCGGGATGTTAGCAAGTTAGCAAGTTAGCGAGTTAGCAAGTTAACGAGTCAGCAACTCAGCGAGTTAACAAGTCAGCGAATCAGCAAATAGCATCGTCCGCCGGTTTGCGTGTCGGCCACAACTCCTGTCCGGGCTAAAACAGGGGCGTCTGGCGGCCGGGTATGGTCAGGCCGAAGTGCTCGTAGGCGAGGCGCGTGGCCATGCGGCCGCGGGGTGTGCGGTCGAGAAAGCCGATCTGGATGAGGAACGGCTCGTAGACCTCTTCGAGGGCGTCCTGCTCCTCGGCCAGCGTCGCCGCCAGCGTACTCAGGCCCACCGGGCCGCCGTCGTACTTCTGCATGATGGCCAGCAGCAGCCGGCGGTCGATCTCGTCAAAGCCGTGAGCGTCCACTTCGAGCATGGTCAGAGCGGCGTTGGCCGTCGGCCGGTCGATCTCGCCATTCCCGCGCACCTGGGCGTAATCGCGCACGCGGCGCAGCAGGCGGTTGGCGATGCGTGGCGTCCCGCGGGAGCGCAGCGCGATCTCGGCCGCGCCCTCCTCGTCGATGGGAATCTGCATCACCTCGGCCGAGCGCGTGATGATGAAGCGCAGCTCCTCCTCGGTATAAAACTCCAGCCGCAGCAGAATGCCGAAGCGCGAACGCAGCGGCGACGAAAGCAGTCCTGGCCTCGTCGTGGCGCCGACGAAGGTGAAGGGGCGAATCTCCATNNGTCAGGTCGCCCTGAATTTGCAGCGCCGGCCCCGAGGTCTGCTGGAAGCCGACGTCCAGCTCGTTGGCGATGATGGTGGCCAGCGTCGTCTTGCCCAGCCCCGGAGGCCCGAAGAGGAGAACGTGATCGAGAGCCTCGCCGCGGGATTTGGCGGCTTCCAGGGCAATGGCGAGCTGCTCCTTGGCCTTCGATTGGCCGATGAACTCGCCCAGCCAGCGTGGACGCAGCTTCAGCTCAAAACCCTGCTCCTCGTCGGCGCGCGAGGCGCTGACCAGCCGTTCCGGAGTGTTGTCGTGCGCAATGGCCATCTGAGGAGAAGTCTAACGGGCTGGCCTGAAGGCTGCAACCCGAGGGGAAATTCCAGGCAGGTGGCCCGCTCATCAGCCCCGAAGAATCACCTTGAGCCTTGAGAAGCTGTGCCCCGTTCATCGCAGTCTTATCGCGATGAGCGGGCGGGTGGCCCGTATGTCCAGAAAAAATGATCTTTCGGCGGGTGGCCCAGGTCCGACTTACCCAAAATGATTAGGTGGCCCATGTCTGGATTCTCGGACCTGGAAATAGCCAATCTCAGACCACTTTTTGCCGAAAATAGCCCGGCTTGGGCGCAAACTATAGATAGAAAAACGGCGAAATTCCGCCTTTTAAAGGGCAAAAACAGGCGCAAAATCACCGCCGCCAGCCCCGCCGCTGGAGCCAAAGCGCTTGCCAGGTGTCGTTTTTTCGCGTTTTGGATGTGGAACTGTGGAGCCTATACTAACCAATTTATAATCAAAAACTTGCAAGATCATCCCTCACAGGAACACACAAACCGCGAAACCGTAAGACTGTGGGCCGCCTCCGCTCTCTCCGGAGGCGAGGAACCGGCAACCGTCGCGAACCACGTTTAGACTGGTAAGGTTCCTCTGAGCGCCATGACCCACTGTTTCTCCCGTCTTCGCCGCTTTCGCTTCAATCTGCCGCAACGCATTGCGGCGGGGCTGCTGGCGCTGTTTCTGGCGCAGGGACTGTGGCTCACCGGCCACCAGACGCTCTCAGCCCGCGATTACCAGTACGCGCGCTGCGGGCGCGAGATGTGGGAGCGGCCATCGCGGCTGGACGGCTCCTTTACCAGTTGCGGCAACATTCGCGACGGCGTGCTGGCCTACCGGCTGGCGGGGCTGCCGCTGACCCTGAACCTGCTGGCCGAGCAAGGGCTGGACCACTTCCGCAAACCCGAAGACCGGGTGGCGCAAACCGCAGGCCCGGATTCGGGGCCCACGGCGAGCGAGCCTTCTACCTGGGAACTGCGCCACCAGCTTCGGTACACTCTCCTCCTGCTGCGGCTGCCGTTTCTTGCCGCCGGGCTGTTGCTGGGCGGCGGCCTGTGGTGGGTGACGCGGCGACTCTACGGCAATCTGGGGGGCTACACGGCGCTGGCGCTCTACTGCTTTTCTCCGGCGGTGCTGAAGGCCTGCGTTGCGCCCACCCCCGAGGTGCTGGCGGCGCTGGGGGTCTATGGCGGCNNTGACCGTGATTTTTGGGGTGGCGGCCGCGGCGCACATGGCCGCGCTGGCGGTGGTGGCGCTCCTGGGACTGGCCTTGATGCTGTGGGTGGCCGAGGGGCGCAGGAGCCAGGCGCTGCTGGTGGTGCTGGCCGCCGCGGCCGGGGCACTGGCCATCGTCTTCGCCTGCTACGGCTTTTCGCCGAGGGCCTTCAGCTTCGTCTTCCGCTCGGCGGCGGGTTTTCTGTGGCTCTCGCTTGACCCAGCCCGGCGGTTTTTCTCCACGCCGGCCAACGCTGGAGTCACTATAGCCGCCGCAGCCGCCCTGGCGCTCTATCTGAGCCTGCGCCGGTCGCGCTACTTCGGCAACACTGCACCCCTGCTCTGCGCTTTGCTCCTGATGATGCTGGTGATGACCGGCGCTCCGGGCTCTCCCTGGCTCTGGGCGCTGCCCTTTCTGCTCACCTTTGTGGCCGGCGTCTTTGCCGACGCCTACGAAGGGCTGCGGGGACGGCTGGCAATGGGCGCCGCCGGGGCCATCGTGCTGTTGCAGGCGGCCTTCTGCGTACTGAGTTTGCCGGGGCTGCTATGAGGCGGACGGCCAGGCCGATCAATAGCTTGTAGCAAGGAACCCAACATTTCTGATCGAAGAAATGGCCAGAGAAATCTTGGAGTGGAGAAAGTTCTCCGATAGCTCGATGCGGATCATCGGATTGGTGCTGATCGTCGCATTGGTGCTGATTCTCCAGGCACGCAGGTGAATTCTGCATCCATTGCAGACGGGTACTGGCTTCCTTCCCAAGGTGGGTGCGAACGGATCTGATGAAGGTGAAAGGGCGCCGTGTCCATCCCGCCAGAATCTACCGCATTTTTCTGGATGGCAATATCAATATCGGCTCAATCCCGACTTCAATCGCACGTCGAAGGTGGCGTGGCAACGCACATTGGGATTGAACTCCTCGACCCCCTGCTTGTCGTCCTTGCTGATGTAGATATACATCGGCTTCTTCAGAACCTCCGGCAGATTCGTGATTCCGAGTTTCCCATCAGCTCCCGTATAGGCTTCAAGGTCGAGCTTTTTCACGCCCAGAAAGCCATACTGGATACGCGTAGTTACCTTTGCGCCGTAAATCGGTTTGGAGTCGGAACCGGTCACGGTCATCAGCGCCGAGCAGGTACCCAGATCCGCCGATATCTCCGCAGGCACAACTGCGGCCGCAGCGCTTTGGGCGCTTCCCAGCCGGGGACAAACCACCACGAGGCTCAACAAAACCAGGATCATTAAAGACAGTTTACGCATATCTTCCAGTATATTGCTGAGCCCTATCGCAATAGCTTTACACTAGAGNNTGTATCCGCGTTTATTTGCCTGGCTCATGCGCCGGATCCCTAGCGAAAGACAGCGTCTACTGGCGGTCACCATCCTTGCCGGCGGCCTCTGCGGTCTGGCCGCCGTCGCCTTCCACCTGAGCATTGGCTGGGCTGAGATGCTGATGATCGACCGCGCCAACGCAGCTCCCGGCCATAGCTGGATTTGGTGGACGATCCTTACCCCGGCGCTGGGCGGTCTCGTCGCCGGCCTGGGCCTTACCTATCTTGCTCCCGCCGCGGCAGGCAGCGGCATACCTCAGGTCAAGGTGGCCTTTACACTCCGTCATGGCCTGATCACCCTGCGAGAAACCATCGGCAAATTTGTCTTGTGCGCCTTGCAGATTGGCTCCGGCGCCTCGCTAGGCCTGGAAGGTCCCACGGTGCAGATTTGTGCCGGCGTCAGCAGTCTGCTCGCGCGTGCGGCCCGGCTCAGCCCCACAAACCGCCGGCGCATGGCCTCTGTGGGCATGGCGGCAGGCATCGCCGCTGCATTCAACGCGCCCATCGCCGCGATCACCTTTACGCTGGAAGAGTTGATTGGCGACCTGGATCAGACCATGCTCACCGGCGTGATTGTGGCCGCGGCTCTGTCCGCCGTCATTGAGAACACCATCCTCGGCTCGAATCCGATCTTTCACGTGAATCGGGCCTACAAGCTTGGCAATTCCTCGTCGCTTCTTTGGTACGCTGTACTGGGCCTGCTGGCGGCTGTTGTCTCGGTGACATTCACCGATTCACTGCTTTGGCTGCGCGCGCAGTTCAAGCGCCTGACCGTAGTTCCCAAATGGGTGCATCCGGCCATCGGCGGTCTTGCTACGGGCTGCCTGGCCGTAGTGGCGCTGGCGCTCTTCCACTTGAACGGCATCGCCGGCGATCCCTACAAGACCCTCACGCTGGCGCTGACCGGCTCGATGGGCACACTGCCGGTGCTGGCGATGGTAGCCTTTTGCGTGCTCAAACTGGCGGCTACAGTCTGCTCCTATTCGAGCGGCGGCGCAGGCGGAATCTTTGCCCCGTCGTTGTTCATGGGAGCCATGCTGGGTGGCGCGGTCGGCTACGTCGATGTTGCCGTCTTCCATCACTCTTCCGACGCCATAGGTGCTTTTGCGGTGGTCGGGATGGGCGCGGTCTTTGCCGGCATCGTTCGCGCCCCCATGACCTCCGTGCTCATCGTCTTCGAAATGACCGGCGGCTATGGCCTTGTGCTTCCCCTGATGATCGCCAACATGAGCGCCTTCGCTCTGGCCCGTCATTGGCGCCACACACCGGTCTACGAAGCGCTACTGGAGCAGGACGGTATTCAATTGCCCCACAGAAATACGCCTCACAGCCCACCCGAAGCCGTCAATCCGCCTGCCTCTGCACTGCCTGCCGATACGCAGACGTGAGAAACGCCCAAACCGAAATACTGCTATCCGTGGCAATTCGTGTCAGCCGAGGACCATCCAACCCAATTCAGTTGGCCACCAGCGTATTGATAAACAGGGCCGTTGCGCTCCCATTCACAGCCGTAGCAGTCATGCGCACCTTAGAGCGGAACCAGAGTAAAGGTGTCCTTACACCTGAATCATGCATAGTTTGAGCACACGGCAGGTGCCGGACCTGTTGAGCCGCAGCGTTTTGCCTGGCAGTTTGAGCCCCTGAATTTCCCCTTGTTTTCGCTTCCCCTGGACCAGCGTGGCAAGTGTTTGCAGCGGTTGACCTGCGTGTGCATAAAAAGCTATGCCTGATTCTCGATGTCGAATCAGGCACTTAGCGGCGCGGGATGACGGGAGCAAATCTATCAGGTCCGCGAGCGACTTTTCGCAGACGATCCATGAGCTGTTGAAAAGGCGCCTTTCTCCTGGTAATGGTCGCTGTAACTTACGCTCACCCTGCCGGCGTGGCGCCGCGCATCGCGCCAGCGCATTACCGAACTCGCCTGGCAGCCTATCCTCCGTCCCACTCCATTGAGCGAATACCCATCATCCAGCAAAGCCAAAGCGCGTCGGCGACGGTCTTCCAGAAGATCGGCGCTCCCCTTCAATCTGGGCATAGCTATTCTGTATCTCAAATATCTATTGAGGCATTATTTATGCAGTGGTCAATAAGGGCCTGCTTGTCTCACTCATGTTGGCACAGAGGGCAATCACAGCAAGATCAGACGCAGCCTGCGCGCATATGGCTCAATTGGCAGAGATGCTGGGAGATCTTATGTCCTGGTTGCAATAAAATATACACAGCCTGGAAGCCTTTCAAACGAATGGCAATTAGCTCAGATAGACTCTTCCGTTCCTGGTTATCTCTGCTGGCAAGCTGCCTTCGGCGGCCGCTCGAGCGCGGTAAAGTACTTTACTATGCGGATAAGAATGGGCTGGTTGCTATCGCGCATAGAGCTGTTTCGATCAGGTGAGCAATATTGACCTGCTCTCCGCACTCCTTTATGTAATACTGAGATGCGGTGTTTCACAGTTGTGCTCAGCCATATGTTCAAATCTTCGATCTGAGCCAGTTGAGCTCTGCTTGGCAAGGCCTTGAGAACCATTGATGAGCCTGTCCTACGCGGAAACAATCAAACTCCGGCACACTTGCCACTTCAACAACTGATTCACTAACCGGCAAGCGCCGGCGTTTGCTAATGGTTGCAACGTGCCCACCTCACCAAATTGCTCTGTCGCCGAGTCATACAGGAAATTTGCTCAGTTAGTCCTCCGGGAAGAAGTGATTGGATACGATGGAATACCTGAAATTCAAATCGTTGCTTCACCGCATGATCGTGGTTCCCATGGTGGCCACGGCAGCCCTTGCTGGATTGCTGTTGTGGGGAACCTTCGACTTGAACAAGTCCCTGCAGTGGGTTGACCATACCGATCGAATACTCGACCAATCCGGGCATCTGCTCATGTTGCTGATCGATATGGAATCCGGCACGCGCGGGTACATTGCCACTGGCGACGAGACCTTCCTTCATCCCTATCTGGAGGGCACGAAGAGATTCGACTCCGAATTCCAGGCCTTGTATCCCATGATCGCCGACAATCTACCGCGGCAGCGGCAACGGCTGAAAGACATACATGCCGGCTACGCAGCGTGGGAGAAGTATGCCAACGGGATTATTGCCCTTCGCCGTGCGGGAAAAGCCGACCCTACTCTCTATGAGAACCAGCGAGGGAAGCTGAAAATGGATGCCCTTCGCGAGCAGGTCGCGGAGTTTCAAAGTGAGGAAGAAGAGCTGCGTGCCGGGCGTGTTCGGGCCGCGCACCAGCGATGGACTTTGATGGTGACAAGCTGCCTTGGTCTGGGCTTGGGATTTGGAGTCTTTCTCGCTCTGTTCACTCGCTACCACGTGGAAAAACTGGGCACCAAGCTCTTGCAAAGCGAGGAGCGATGGACTGCGACTTTGGGCAGCATTGGCGAGGCCGTTATCGCCACGGACAGCAAGGCGCGAGTCACCTTCCTCAACCCGGTCGCTGCCGCTCTGACCGGATGGCAAGCGGACGAGGCCCAAAACAAGCCGGTTGGGGACGTGTTCAAGATCATCAACGAGAAGTCCGGGATGAGCGCGGACGATGAAGTGCTCCAGGTGCTCGAAGAGAGACGGATTTTGACAGTGGCCAACAACGTGGCGCTGATCACCAGGGATGGACGCGAAATTTCAGTCGAGCACAGTGCCGCGCCCATCCTCGCCGGCAAGGAAAAAGTCATTGGCGTGGTGCTGGTTTTCCGCGACGTTTCAGAAAGGCGGCAGGAGCAGATAGAGACTGCGGAGCAGGCTGCCCTGCTCGAACTCACGCAGGACTCCGTGTTTGTGATGGACATGGAAGGAACGGTCCTTTTCTGGAGCCGCGGTGCTGAGGCGATGTTGGGATACTCCAAAAGCGAGGCCGCCGGCACCATCTCGCATGACCTGCTGCGGACCGATTTTCCGCAGTCGCTGGCTGAGATAAAAGAGGAACTCCTGCGCGCGGGACACTGGGAGGGAGACCTCATGATGACCGCTCAGGACGGCCGGCGCATTGTGGTGTCCAGCCGCTGGGCATTGCAATGGGGCAAGCGCGACCAGGCGCCCCGCGTGCTGGTGATCAACAGCGACATCACGGAACGCAAGCTGGGAGAAGAGTCGCTGGTCCTGCAAAGAGAACAACTGCGAGCGCTGGCTGAACGCTTGCAGTGGGTGCGCGAAGACGATCGCAAGAGAGTCGCACGCGACCTGCACGATCAAATTGGGCAGATTCTTACCGCGATCAAAATGGATATGACATGGATGACTCGCCATCTGCCGGAGTCGGAAGACGCGGTGCTCGCTCGCCTGAAGGAATCGATTCAGTTGATCAATGATGGCGTCAAAGCGGTGCGCACGATATGCAGCGGGCTGCGTCCTGGAGTCTTGGATGACCTTGGCCTGGCGGCGGCCATTGAATGGCAGGCCAGCGAGTTTGCTTCTCGCAATGGCATCCTCTGCCAGGTCTCTGTGCCACCGGTTGATTTACACTTGGATGGTGACCGGGCCACCGCGACTTTCCGCATCTTCCAGGAGTGCATGACCAACGTGATTCGGCACGCGCAGGCAAAGTCGGTGCGCGTCGCCCTGGTCCAGGAAGAGGAAAACATCCTCCTGGTTGTGGAAGACGACGGAATCGGCTTCAGTGAATCCGACCTGTCGAACACTCTTGGGTCTTTGGGGCTTCTGGGCATGAAAGAACGAGCGCAGTTTTGCGGGGGCGATGTGCAGATCTCCAGTTCTCCCGGCAAAGGGACGACGGTCACTGTGCGCGTGCCCGTGGATACTCCACGCGACAAGAAGGAGCAAGCATGCACATCCTGATCGCGGATGACCATGCCGTCGTACGCCGTGGCCTGAGAGAAATCCTGGCAGACGTTCTTCCTGGCGCGGACTTTTCCGAAGTCGGCAACGGGGACGAAGTGCTGAGCCACCTGAAAAAATCCCCAATCTCCCTGCTGGTGTTGGACATCAGCATGCCTGGGCGCAGCGGCATGGACGTGCTGCGAGATGTAAAGCACACCTATCCGCGGTTGCCGGTCATCATACTGAGTTGCCAGCCAGAGGACCAGTATGCCGTACGCTGTTTGCGGGCTGGGGCGGCGGCTTATATCAACAAAGAGAGCGCTTCCGAAGAGCTGGCGACGGCGGCGAAGAAGATACTGAGCGGCGGTCACTACGTCAGCGCGAGCCTCGCAGAGAAGCTTGTCGCCAATCTGGATGAGTCCGTCGACAAGCCCCTGCATGAACTCCTTTCGGACCGGGAACACGAGGTCATGAGGATGATTGCCGCCGGCGTCCCCTTGACGGAAATTGCCGAAAGGCTTCATGTTAGTGTAAAAACCATCAGCAGCTATCGATCTCGCATTATGGAAAAAATGCAAATGAAGAGCAACGCCGACCTTACCCGCTACGCCATGACGCACGGCCTGATCGACTAGGGCTTGTCGGTGTAGGAATAACCCTACAGCGCTAGCGGAATTAACCCTACATAAATCACGGTTTTCGCTGATGTTGCTTGCTTTCCATATACGGTATTGTAGTTTCAGGTCGCATTTCGGCCTAGCAAACGGACACTACAATGAATATCCTGATAGCAGATGATCACGCAAACGTACGACGCGGCCTGAGAGAGATTCTGGTCGATGCATTTTCGGACGCCAGCTTCTCCGAAGCCTCCGACGGGGAAGAGGTGCTGACCCTGTTGGTTGGAACTCGACCTGACGTACTGTTGCTCGACATCAATATGCCAGGACGCAGTGGGTTCGAAGTGCTTAAGGACGTGAAGCAGATTTACCCCTGGCTCCCTGTAATCATGGTGAGTGTTCAGCCCGAGAGCCAGTATGCATTGCGCTGTATGCGTGCCGGTGCGGCCGCCTATGTCAACAAGGACAGCGCTCCGGAAGAACTGGCGCCGGTGATCAGGAAGATACTCGACCTCGGCGCAAAATTTGCACGGAACCCGGACAGAAACTAGATCTCTGACCGCTTGTTGTTGTACCCATAGTGGCCTTCCCACCCTTACGGCGTCCTTGTTCTTGCCGCAAGGGTGGGGAGGCATAAATTTGCGCAGCCAGAGGCCTGACGAGACTGTTTGCTGCCAGTAAATTATATTTCGATCGACGCAACCGCTATTTCGGCGTAAGGCAAATCCTACAAAGTTCGCGCAACAAAGCCTACAGCAATAATAGCTTTCGCTGATGTTCCTTCTATTTCAAACCCCGTATCTTTGACAAATTGGGAACGCAAAGGATGACGGTAATTCATGCCTTTGCTCGCACTCTGTAACATTGAAAGGCATCTATAATGGCTACCAACTTCGCTACTATGTCGAGCACAGCGCCCAGGTTTCCGCGGGGCCGCTCCTTTGCTCAGGCTGCGCATCATAAGTTAAGGGTTGTTTCGAACGAGATTGGCGCTTTGCAGGGTAAGAGTTTCGCCTTCGACCTTGAGATTCCGCTGAACAAGCTCATGGTTGGCAAATCGCGGCGCGACTACCTGACCGGCGATTCCATCTATTCGCAGGGCGATCCGGACAATGCGGTTTTCTACATCCAGAGTGGCAAGGTCAAGCTCACCGTTGTGTCGATGAGCGGCAAGGAAGCCGTGATCGCCCACCTCCCGGCGGGCAGCTTTTTCGGTGAGGCTTCCCTGGCTGGTGAGTCGCATCGCATTTCCTCTGCGAATGCACTTCAACCCAGCACGATCATTCGCATCGAAAAGACGGTCATGCAGGAACTTCTCCATCGCGAGCCGGAGTTCGCCGAGCAATTCCTCGCGCACCTGCTCTCCCGCAACATCCGCATGCAAGCTGATTTGGTTGACCATCTGTTCAATTCCAGCGAAAAGCGTCTTGCCAGACTGCTCATGCTGATGGCTAACTTCGGCCAGGATTCGAAGCCCATTCCGGTCATAGCCAAGATCAGCCAGGAGACGCTGGCGGAAATGATTGGCACCACCAGATCCCGTGTCAGTTTCTTCCTCAATCGGTTCCGCGATCTCGGCTACATCGACTACAGCGGTGCCGGGATGGTCATCAATAGTTCCTTGGTCAACATTGTGCTACATGACTGAGCGGTATCCTGGGAAGCCACTACGCCTCGGTCAATGCGCTTGATGACTGCGGCAGACGTGTTCCCATGACGTTAACAGACAACTGTGTCCTGGAAAGAGCCAACAGTTGCGCTTCATTCCTGAACTAGTCGTCCTCTATCCGGCCCAAAGGCCAGTGCTTGAGTGGGCGGCCATTATCCGCTGACTCAAACTAACATAGCCCCTGTGTTCGACGTTACTTGTAACGCCGAGCACCTTCGGCGACGGATTTGGCTAGAAAATGCGGATACTGTCTTGTCTCGTTTACACGAGTAGGTCCGAATGTTCATTGAGTTCTCAGTTGAGTTTTCAGTGAGGTTGATATGGTAAGGAATGTAGTGTGTTGCGACGCTTGCGGAGCTGACAAAAGAGACACCAACCATTGGTGGGCAGCGTGGATTGACAAGAAGTCAGGAGAATTCCGCTCAGCCAAACTATCTGAAAAGACTATGAACAATAGATACCGACACGCTTGTGGATCCGTTTGTAACGGCAAGTTCCATCAACGCTGGATGGCTACCGGAACTTTGGAAATGGAAAAACCAGTTCAGATCAATGCGGTCCAAAATAGGCCGATGGCACTGTCGGCCTGAGGATTCTGGATGAGGCCAATCCCGGTTACTCTGGAGTGGTTCCCCCTCGTTCCGCCTCAAGTTTTACTTCTTTCATAACCGGCATACTGCCGTATGCTCCAGTACCAATCACAAGTCGGTGGCATTTCCAAGGGATCTCTTCTTCGATGGGCGGGGCATATGACCAAACTCGTCACAGAATTTCTTGGAAGGCATCTTCTTACGGTTGTGAATCTCTCCGCGGTTGATCGCCAGGTCCTGCTTGTATGTGCTGCCATCGATTCGGAGGGTACCAAAGAATAATTTGTCGAAGTGCATACGTGCGTCCTCGTGTTGCTATATGCTCCCTGTGCAAGTGAGGTGGAGCCAACCTTTTCGTCAGTGACCGGGTATACTGCTGGCCCGAGCACTGTCGGGGTGCGTCCTGCTCATAGCAAACGTCAGCGTCAGTGAGGGGAATCGCAGTTCTCGAAGGCCGCTTACCCGAGCATCTGTCCACGAGATGACCCGAGAACGTCAATCTCTTCTGTTTAGCATTCGTGGCCATCGAGAGCACATCGTTCCGGACATTCTCAGTAACACAAAGTGCTACTATCTCACGCGAAACAAAGGCCTCTGCGATCTAATGCCGAATTGCGGTCTCTGCCTTTGAAGGCTTCTGCGTGACCTGAGAAGGCGTAGGCAACTGCGACCGGTCCCACCCCCCACCCAGGGCCTCAATTAGTTGAACTGAAGCTGTCATTTGCTGAATTTTGAGAGTTGCTAGGGACTGCTGATTGGCGAGCAAGGTGGTCTGCGCTATGGTCACGTCGATGTAAGGATCGATGCCGGTTTCGTAGCGCCCCAGTTCAAGCCGCAGAAACGTCTGTGATGAATCCACGGCTTCCTGCTGGCGCCGTATCTGCTGCGACAGGATGCGAACCGCCGCGAGCGAGTCTTCCACCTGCTGGAAGGCTGTCAGGACAGTCTGGCGATAGGCGGCAAGATCTGCATTATAGGTGGCTTTGTATTGATTTACGGTGGCGCGACGCAGGCCCGCATCGTATACGGTCTCGGAGATCGATGGGCCGACGGACCAGAAGCGGCTGGGCCATTCCAGCAGGTTCTTGATGGCCGAGCTTTCCACGCCGCCGGTGGCGGAGAGCGTCAGAGCAGGATAGAAGGCAGCGACTGCTACGCCAATCTTCGCGTTGGCGGCGGCCATGTTTCGCTCAGCGGCAGCAATGTCAGGACGCCGTTCGAGTAGTTGTGATGGAAGGCCAAGAGGAATGGCCGGAGGCGCGCTCGTTCTGGGAACAACGGGGAGGTTAAACGTCGAAGCCTGCTTGCCGATGAGCATGGCCATCGCGTGCTCGTAATGCGCTCGCGCAATTCCGAGATTGATTGCCGCCGATTGCGCGCTCTCCAGAGTTGTCTGTGCCTCGACAACGGAGATCTGGTCGCCAACGCCGGTATCATAGGCAGCCCGCACGACTTCAAGTGCTTTCTTGTCGACTTCCACTGTTTCATTGAGTATCTTTTGCAGTGCATCCTGGCCGCGAATCTCAAAGAAGAACTCGGCCAGGCTGGCCTGCTCCGTTAGCCGTTCATTCTCAAGGTCGGCCGCGCTCAATTGCGCCGTGTATTGGCTGGCGCGCACGGCATTACGCACCTTTCCCCAGAGGTCGGGCTCCCAGGAGAGATTGGCCGGCAAAGAAAACAACTGCGTCTGCTGGCTGCTGGTTGTGCCCGTGCTCGCCCCGGAAGATAAGTTGGAAGAAGCCTGTGAGCGGGTGTAAGAGCCTCCTACACTTACCGTGGGGAAATACTGCGACCGCGCCTCGCGCACCAGGGCTCGCGCTTCCATAAAGTTCTCGAAGGCCTGCCGGATATTCTGGTTGTCGATATTGAGTTGATCCTCGAGCGAATTCAATTCCGTCTGGTTGTAGATCTCCCACCACTTGCCGCGCAGAGCCGCGTCTTGGGGCTGCGCAACGGTCCATCCATCGGATTCCTTGAATTGCGCAGGCGACTCTTTGAAGGCCGAAGGCGCCGTCACCGTGGGCGGAATATACTTTGGTCCCACATTGCATCCGGCCAGCATCGCGCAGAACACAGCGACAGAGAGCGTGCATAGAGTTATGAACGGCTGCCGGAATTGCACGATCAATTTCTTCATAACCAACACTCCAAATTCACCCTTTGCTAGGATGCCTCAGCGGCTTCGTGGCGTTGGGCAACGGGTTGTTCGCCCTTAAAGCGCAGGCGCATGCGATCAAAGAACAGATAGACGACAGGCGTGGTGTAGAGAGTCAGCATCTGGCTCACGATCAGTCCGCCCACGATGGTGATGCCAAGCGGGCGCCTGAGTTCGGAGCCGGTTCCGGTGCCGAAGGCCAGCGGCAACGCACCAAACAATGCGGCCATAGTGGTCATGAGGATGGGGCGGAAGCGAAGCTGGCAAGCTTCAAAGATGGCCTCGGTGGTGGTCTTGCCGCGTTCCCGTTCCGCAACCAGGGCAAAGTCGATCATCATGATAGCGTTCTTTTTCACGATTCCGATCAGCAGGATGATGCCGATGATCGAGATCACATTGAGGTCGATCTTGAACAGCATAAGCGCAAGCATGGCTCCCACGCTCGCTGACGGTAAGGTGGAGATGATGGTGAGGGGATGGATCAGACTCTCATACAGGATGCCAAGAACAATGTAGACTGCGAGCAAAGCTGTGCCAATGAGAAGAGGCTCGCTGCTCAGCGAGGTCTGATAAGCTGCCGCCGTCCCGGCAAAGAAGCCTCGGACGGTTTGCGGCATATTCAGCCGTTCCTGCATCTGGGAGACTAACCGGGTGGCGTCGCTCAACGACATATTCTCGGCAAGATTGAATGAGACGGTGACGGATGGAAAGGAACTGGTGTGATTGATGACGAGCGGCGTGGTGCTTGGCTGGGCGGAGCTGACCGAAGAAAGCGGAATGATGCCGCTGCCCGTGGTGTTCAGGTAAATGTTCTTCAAGCCATCGGGACTCTGCCAGTACTGCGGCGCAACCTCCAGCACCACGTAATATTGGTTCAACTGTGTATAAATGATGGAGACTTCTGACTGTCCGAATGCGCTGTAGAGGGAGGTATCCAGAGACTGCGGAGTAATGCCCAGCCGAGCGGCGGTGGAGCGATCGTAGCTGATAAGTTCCTGCAATCCGCTATTCTGCGCATCGCTGCTCACATCCTGGAAACCGGGAATCTTCTGCATCCCCGCTAACAGGATGGGGCCCCAATGCGCCAGATCCCCTATGCTGTCCGACTGAATTGTGTATTGGTACATGGCATTGCTGGATCGCCCTCCAATGCGCAGATCCTGCGCCGCCTGGAGGAAGGACGAAGCGACCGGAAGCCGGTTCATCTTGGGCCGCAAGCGGTCGATAATGGCCGCCGCTGAATCTTTGCGCACATTCAGCGGCTTCAGCGCGATATAAAGGGAACCGCCGTTTGATGCGCCGCTGCCGCCCGTGAATGCAATCACGTTGGCGATTGCCGGGTCTGCCTTGATGACCTTTTCCAGTTGTAAAACTGAGTTGTCCATCACCGGAAACGATGCGTCCTGCGGCCCTCGCACACGGCCTGTGATGGCTCCTGTATCTTGCTGCGGAAAGAATCCCTTGGGGATGATGACAATGAGATAGAAGTTCAACGCAATGGTGAGCAGCAGCAGGGTCAACATGGGCCCGGGATGCTTCAGTACCCACGCCAGAGTCCGGCTGTAAGCAGAGAGCATCCGCGTAAATCCCCGCTCACTTATTTGATATAGGCGTCCGTGCGTGACCGTTCTCTCATCCTTGAGCAGATAGGCGCACATCATGGGCGTCGTGGTCAGCGAGATAAGCATCGAGACAACAATGGCGGTTGACAGAGTGATCGCAAACTCGCGGAAGAGGCGGCCGACGATGCCGCTCATGAGAAGAATCGGTATGAATACGGCGATCAGCGAAAGGCTGATGGAAATAATGGTGAATCCTATCTCCTTGGAACCTTGAAAGGCGGCCTTCATGGGCGGTATGCCAGCTTCGCGCAGACGGGATATGTTCTCCATCACCACAATCGCATCATCGACGACGAAGCCCGTCGAGATCGTCAATGCCATGAGCGACAGATTGTCGATGCTGAAGCCGAACAGATACATGACCGCGAAGGTGCCAATGAGCGAAGCGGGAACGGCGACAGTGGGAATGAGCGTAGCTCGCCAGTTGCGCAGAAACATGAAGACGACAAGAATCACCAGGATGACGGAGAGGATAAGAGTACGCTCTACATCGCTGACAGACGCGCGGATCGTCGTGGTGCGGTCAAGAACGATAGTGGTCTTGATGCCTTGCGGAATGGAGGCTTGAATCGAAGGCAATTCTGCGCGGACACGATCGACGGTGTCGATGATATTGGCGCCCGGCTGGCGAAAGATCATAATGGTGATCGAGGGTGTGCCATTCAGGTAGCCCGCCGTGCGAATGTTCTGCGTCGAGTCCGAGACGCCGGCTACATCGGCGAGCCGGATCGCGGCTCCGTTGTTGTATCCGACGATAAGAGGCTTAAATTGGTCGGCATGGGAGATCTGGTCGTTGGTGACGATGTCCGCGGTGGTGATTCCGTCCGAGATCTGGCCTGCCGGCTCATGGGCATTCTGCTGACTCAATACAGACTGAATATTCTGGAGTGTAAGTCCGTGACTGTTAAGCAGTGTGGGATTTACTTCCACGCGCACGGAAGGACCGGCGCCGCCGCCGACCGAAACCTGTCCCACGCCCGCGATTTGCGAGAGTTTTTGCGCAATAACCGACGACGCCTCGTCGTAGAGGATCGGCTTGTCGTACTTATCTGAAGTAAGTCCCAGAATGATAATGGGNNCGCGCGGCGTTGATGGCTGCCTCCACATCTCGCGCCGCGCCGTCAATGTCGCGGCTCAGGTCGAACTGCAGCGTGATTGAGGTGCTGCCCAGCGAACTGGATGAGGTCATCTCGGTTACGCCAGCGATGTGGCTAAACTGACGCTCTAAAGGTGTTGCGACGGAGGAGGCCAGGATGTCGGGGCTGCCGCCGGGCAAGCTGGCCGAGACCGAGATGGTGGGAAAGTCGACCTGTGGCAAAGGAGAAACTGGGAGAACATTAAATGCGATGGCCCCGACAAGCGTGATGCCAGCCGTGAGCAGTGTGGTGGCTACCGGCCGGCGTATGAATAGCGAAGAGATATTCACATTCCCTCCACCGGTTCTGGCTGGCCGCCAGGGTCGATAGTCTTCGGCGCACGGCTGAAGCGATGGCCGATGCGATCAAAAAAGATATAGATAACTGGCGTGGTGTAGAGCGTCAGCACCTGGCTCAGCAGCAAGCCGCCCACCATGGCGATGCCCAGAGGGCGCCGCAGCTCCGAGCCCATGCCTTGGCCCACTGCCAGTGGAATGCCCGCCAGCAACGCCGCCATGGTGGTCATCATGATAGGACGGAAGCGCAGGAGGCAGGCATCATAGATCGCGTCGGTTGCGCTCTTCCCGTGCTCCCGTTCACCCTCCATCGCAAAGTCAACCATCATAATGCCGTTTTTCTTGACAATGCCGATCAGCAGAATGATGCCGATAATGGCGACTACACTGAGGTCCTGTTTGAAAATGATAAGGGCCAGCAATGCTCCCACGCCGGCCGAAGGCAGCGTAGAGAGAATGGTGATGGGGTGAATGAAACTCTCGTAAAGGACACCGAGCACGATATAAACCGCGGCCAGCGCGGCGAGAATCAGCAGGCCCTCATCGGCGAGCGATCCCTGAAATGAAGCCGCGGTGCCTTGAAAACCATACTGAACGCTAACCGGCATGTTCAGATTCTTCTGAACCTTTTCGATGGCCGTGATGGCGCCTCCCAGCGCGGCGCCAGGAGCGAGATTGAACGACACGGTCACGGCTGGAAACTGTCCCTGGTGATTGATGGAGAGCGGCTTGATCGCTTTCTCAAGATGCGTAAATGCACTGAGGGGCACGGCGTTGGAAGCCGCGGTAGTCGTGACGGTATTCGCGACTGAAGACGTGCTGCTCGCGCCCACGCCGGAGTTAATGGCGTTCGAAGGCGCACTGAGCGCCGTCGAGGAAGGCGTGAATTTCACAGAGGTAGTCGTCGCATTCGAGCCGGCCGATGAGGATCCCGAAGATGCAAAGGACGAGGAAGCCCCTGGCCCGGAACCTCCCGCGGAAGTGTTGGTCTGGATATACAAATCCTGGAGTTTGCCGGGGCCTTGCTGAGAGCCTGGAGCAGTTTCCAGAATCACGTGATACTGGTTCAACTGCGTGTACATGGTGCTGATCTGACGCTGGCCATAAGCGTCATAGAGGGTGCTGTCGATGGTGGACGGCGCAATGCCGAACCGCGATGCGGTGACGCGATCGATGACCAGCGATGCGGCCAAGCCTCCGGTTTGCTGATCGGTGGCCACATCGGCCAGTTGCGGCAACTGCTTCATCTTGTCGACCAGGCGGCCAGTCCACAGGTTCAACTCGTCCGCATTGGGATCTTCCAGAGTGTACTGGTACTGGGTGCGGCTCACGCGGTCGTCCACCGTAATGTTCTGCACCGGCTGCATATAAAGCACGATGCCATCGACCTGTTTGAGGTTCGTCTGCAGTCTGCGGATCACGTCGGAAGCACTGATCTTGCGCACATTCAGAGGCTTCAGGTTAATCGACATTCTCCCGCTATTCAGCGTGGTGTTGGTCCCGTCCGCACCGATGAACGAGGAGAGGCTGTCAACCGCCGGATCCTGAAGAATGACCTTCGCCAGTTGCTGCTGCTTTTGGGTCATGGCCGCGAAGGAAATGGTCTCCGGCGCCTGCGAGATGCCTTGGATCACGCCCGTATCCTGCGTAGGGAAGAAGCCCTTGGGGATGACGATGTAGAGAACAATAGTTAGCACCAGGGTCGCGGCGGCTACCAGCAACGTGATGGTCTGGTAACCCAGGACAAACTTGAGCGTGCGGCCGTAAAACGCGATCATGCCGTCGAAGACACGTTCGGAAGCCTTGAAGATGCGGCCTTGCTGTTCTTTGGGGGGAGTGTGGCGCAGAATGCGCGAGCACATCATGGGCGTCAGCGTCAGGGAAACTACGGCGGACAGAATGATGGTGACGGCCAGGGTAACCGCGAATTCGCGAAAGAGGCGGCCGACAACATCGCCCATGAAAAGCAGCGGAATCAGCACGGCAATCAGTGAGACGGTGAGAGAGATGATGGTAAAGCCAATCTGTTCCGCGCCCTTCATTGCCGCCTGCATCGGCGAGTCCCCGGCCTCGATATAGCGCGTGATGTTCTCAATCATCACAATCGCGTCATCGACAACAAAGCCTGTGGAGATGGTAAGCGCCATCAGCGAAAGGTTGTCCAGGCTATAGCCCAGCGCATACATGGCGCCGAAGGTGCCCACCAACGAAACCGGCACGGCAATGCTGGGGATAATGGTGGCATAAACATTGCGCAGAAAGAGAAAAATAACCATCACCACCAGGGCAACGGTCAACATCAGCTCGAACTCGACGTCAGAGACCGAGGCCTCAATGGCTGTGGTGAGATCGGTGAGCGGCGTAACCTTGATGGATGCCGGCAGGTTCACCTCCAACTGGGGGAGAATCGCCTTGATGGCCTTCACCACGCTGATGGTATTGGCGCCGGGTTGCCTCTGAATGTTGAGGATCACAGCCGGGGTCTGGTTCATCCACGCCGCCTGCTTGTTGTTCTCGATGCCGTCCACCACCTGCGCAACGTCATCGAGCATGATGGGCGCGCCATGGCGGTAGGCAACCACAACCTTTNNGATCGTTGGCATTGATCTGGTAGTCCTGGTGAGGCCCATCGAAGTTACCCTTGGCCTGATTGACGCTGGTCGTGGTGAGCGCTGTGCGCAGATCCTCGAGGTTGAGGCCGTAGGAAGACAGCGCCATCGGATTGGCCTGAATGCGCACCGCCGGCTTTTGCCCGCCGCTGATGCTCACCAGCCCGACGCCGCTCAACTGCGAAAGCTTGGGCGCCAGCCGTGTGTCGACAAGATCCTCCACCTGCGACAGCGGCATGGAGTTGGAGGTGATGGCGAGCGTTAAAACGGGAGCATCGGCCGGATTTGTCTTGCTATAAACCGGCGGAGAGGGAAGATTCGAGGGCAGAAGGCTCTGCGAAGCGTTAATTGCGGATTGAACCTCTTCTTCCGCGATGTCGATGTTCAAGGCGAGGCCGAATTGGAGCACGATGACAGACGATCCGCCGGAACTGATTGAGGTCATCTGGCTCAGCCCCTGCAGTTGGCCGAATTGCCGCTCCAAAGGCGCAGTTACGGTAGTCGCCATCACATCCGGGCTGGCGCCTGGATAAAAGGTCAGTACCTGGATGGTGGGATAATCTACCTCCGGCAAGGCAGAAACCGGCAATTGAGTATACGCAACGATACCCACCAGCAGGATTGCGGCGATCAACAGCGCAGTAGCAACGGGGCGCTGAATGAAGGGCTTGGAGGGATTCACGGAGTATTGCCCTCGGCTGCATTTGCCGGAGGCGCATGCTTTGCCGCAACCACGGGGCTCCCCTCCTGCAGCTTGTCGAAGCTGCTGGTGGCCACGACCTCGCCGGGGTTGATTCCTTCCACTTCTGTCATGCCGCCGTCGGCAACCCCCGTCTTGATGTTGCGCACGGTCGCCTTCCCGTTTGCAATCACATAGAGGAACGCGACCTGCCCATTATGTTGGACTGCCCCGGTGGGAACCAGCGTAACGCCCTCGAGCGTGTTAACCAGCAATCTGGTGTTCACAAACTGGTTCGGGTACAAAGCGCCGTTCTTGTTATCAAAGAGGGCGCGCAACTTGACCGTTCCTGTCGTGGTGTCGATCTGGTTGTCAATGCTCTGCAACTTGCCTGATGCGATCTTGGCGGTCTGGGCGCGATCCCATGCCTCGACGGGCAGCGTATGCATCTGCCGCATCCGCGCTTGCACCTGTCCCAGGCTGTCCTCCGCAAGTGTGAATACCACGGTAGTAGGCTGAACCTGCGTAATGACCGCCAGCACGGTGGCTCCCGTTGCCTGCACCACATTTCCGGGGTCCACCAGGCGAAGACCAACCCGGCCCGCAATAGGCGCGGTAATATGGCAGAAGCTGAGCTGGACCTGGTCGTAATTCACCGTGCCCTGATCGTTTTTGACCGTGCCCTGGTCCTGCAACACGATCTTCTCCTGATCGTCGAGCAACTGCTTTGGGATCCCGTTGCGCGCCCACGCCGCGCGATAGCGGTCCAGGTCCATCCGGGCCTGCGCCAGCACATTTGTGTCGTGTTCCAGTGCCCCCTCGGCCTGCATCAGTTGCGCCCGGTAGGGTCGCGGATCGATGTCGATCAGCGCCTCGCCTTTGCGCACCAGTTGCCCTTCGCTGTAATGCACTGCGGTCAGCACTCCGCTTGCCTGCGCGGTAATGGAGGCGGTGTAGACCGGAGTCACGGTGCCAATTGCTCCGAGGTAGACGCCGATGTTCCCCTTCGTGGCGGTGGCCACAGTGACACTCACAGAAGGCTTTGCACTGGCCAAGGCACGCCTGGCAGCCGCTGCCTTGGCGTTGTTGTTGTGGATGATCGCAAAGACGATCCCGCCCAAAAGCAGCAGAAGAATCAAGCCTGTCCAAAGAATCCAGCGCTGGCGATACCACGGAGGGGGAGGGGACAACTGATGGCCAGCACCAATGTGGTGCATATCCGATTTATCATCGACTTCAGGCATCCAGGGCTCCGCGCCAACGCATAGCTGGCTATGTGCTGTTCGCAGCTTAACTCAATTCCGGGACATTTGTGTGCTCTTTTTTGCTCACTCTTGGAACGCCTGCATGAGCCCGCGCTTGAATTCCAAGTGCGACATTTCTGAAAGGGATAATGCTGCATGGGGAAAGCCTGCCGGCATTTGCCTTTTGAAGAACGAGCATTGCTTCAGAGGCAATTGGTGTTGGGTCGAGGCCGGTGCCTGCCCGCCTGTGTGCAGGCTCGTGCTCAGCCAGTGCGAACCTTTGCCGTTCATCCTTGCCGGCGCATGCTGAACGCATCTGGATTATTTAGGAGATACGGACACGAGCGAAAATCGGGATCTTTACCACATCCAGGATTGCACCGAATGCGATTACCGCTGCGAACTCGCTAGCAGTGACCGCGATGGGCAATGGCGCCATTGCGATTCCCAGCGCCGCGAGGGTTGAGATGATCAGAATGTCAGCCACTGAGGAAAGCACAAGCCAAATGCTGGGACGCAGTCCCCAGAGATGCTGGCGTCCACGAATCACGTAGGTCGTGGCCTGGCTGCCAAACACAATGCCGACCACGGAGAGGGTTTGCAGTGCCTCTATGCCAAGATGCAACTGAAATTTGCCCACTGCCAGGAGCGCCGTGGAGAACGCAAGGAAGCAGATTCCGACGAACACTCCTGCGCTCGTGATTCGACCGATTTGCCAGGAGTTCGGCATCGTTGATGGCCGTACTCTGTCGGTGGTCAGTGACATAGCAAGGAAGTCGCCCGTGATCATCACAATGACTATGAGCATGGGTGTCAATACCGCGTGCCCCGTCATGACCAGACCAACCGCCAGCACGAGCACCTGGAATATCTTCTTCTGAACTGAGTTGAGCGTATAAGTGAGGATGCGCTGAAACGTGACGCTGCCTTCTCTGACCGCAGACACAATGCCACCCAGGCCGGCTTCGGTTAGAACAACGCCTGCCGCCGATTTGGCTACATCGGTCGCGGTCGAGACAGCGATGCCGATCTGCGCCTGGCGAAGCGCTGGCGCGTCATTGGCTCCATCCCCGCACATTCCAACTGTATGCCCACTCTTCTGAAATGCTTTGACGAGATCATACTTGCCTTCCGGAAGAACGCCTGCGAAGACCGAGAAATCTTCTGGTTTGATACTTTCTGGCAAGTTACCGGCCGGGCAGACTGCGCCCTTCAACCCCACCGCGTGAGCGACGATGGCGGCCGTGGCCGGAGCGTCCCCGGTTACCATGACTGTTCGCACTCCAAGACTGTTCAGTTCCGAGATAAGAGAGAGCGAGTCCGTCCGCGGCGGATCGCTGAGGGCAATCAATCCGATGATCTGGGCGGATGCCGCTGTTTTCGAGCCAACTGCCAAAACCCTGAAGCCTTGCTTCTCGAGTTCCTCGCGATGGCGGCTGCTGCGGGAGACGGAGCAGTGAGATCCTATGATCCGGTAACGCGGGAGCAACGGCATGGTTCATATTTGTCATCAGAGGTCTGTACTGATGCTTTCACTGTCAATACTCTCGAAGGCGACGAACTCCGAAGCGCATTCCTTGGGACTCTTCCCGGCCTTGGGCTTTTCCGAGTGAAGAAGCAGGAGGGGACACTGCACAAGCTTCACGACCTTCTCGGAAATTGAACCGAAGACCTGCGGATGCCACCCGGAGAGGCCATGAGTGGAGATCACGACCATGTCGATATGCTCGCGCTCTATCACGATCATGATGTTTTCCACTATGTCATTGTCGGTTTCAACGCTGAAACGAGAAGAGACTCCTCTGAAGGCAAGAACCGCCTGGCACTCGATCAGGCGCTGCTCCGCATGAGTTCTTGCCTCCTGCAGAAACGCCTCTTCGGGAGCAAAATCGCGGAAGGTTGTGGTCGGAAAGGCTGGAATAACATGAACCAGATAGAGTTCAGCGTGAAAATGCCGAGCAAGATTCGTGGCCATCTCAAATGCCGTTCTGGACGATGCGCTAAAGTCAATGGGAAGAAGAATTCTTGTGGGAATGGATGGAAAAGCAGGAACTTCTGTCATGACGCACTCCTCGGAGAATCCTCCGCGAAACTAGAGGTTCATTGTAGGGCGTCATAACAGTGAAGACTGTGTTCTTTTGAGCACCTGCTTCATGTACCCGATTGCTCAACACTTCAAAGCCTGAAGTGGAATACTTACTTTGTAAGTTGTGCCGCTGCGTCAGCATCCTGGATAGATTTTCCGAAGGCGTGACAAGATTGGCGCTGGCTTGCGGAAGATTATCGATGTGCAAACCGAACTCCAGGTCCACAGACGGAATATGCCGAGTCGCGGATGCTCGCCGTAGAGATGCGCTTCTTCTCTCCCTGGAGCGCACAATTAAAGGCTCGGGAGCACGCTATAGGATTCCTGCTTAGCCAAGGAGAATGCTCTTGCAACTCTGGAAGTCGTTTCTGATAGCCTTCAGTGTACTTTTGCCGCTGATCAATCCGCTCGGGTCGGCTCTGGTATTTCTCGGGCTAGCCGGTGAAGCGCCCCCGGAAGTCTATCGCTCATTGGCGCGCAGAATCGCCATTAATAACATCATCTTTCTTGCGATTATCGAGGTATTGGGCGCGGCCATTCTCAATTTCTTCGGTATATCCCTGCCCATAGTCCAGCTTTCGGGCGGCATTGTCATCGCGGCGATGGGATGGTCTGTATTGAACGAAAGGGACGCACGCGCGGTTTGCAGAAACAAGCAGGAGGAGACCGAGGTACGCGACGAGACCAGATCACGCTTCCTTGCACAGGACGCCTTCTATCCATTCACCTTTCCTGTGACCTCCGGCCCTGGCACACTAGTCGCGTTGCTGACACTCACCGCCCACATCTCGGATCGAGTTATCTCAAAGGATATTTTGGCCCATGTCGGAGTATTTCTTGCCGTGGTCGTTCTCAGCGTGCTCGTCTATTTCTGTTATGCATACGCGCC